>NZ_JAUFQQ010000005.1:1336168-1670210 GCF_030409845.1 Flavobacterium branchiarum
CTGTTTACAAACATTCTCCAAACTTTCTCTCTTAATCCTCTATTAGTAGAAAAAGTCAAAAAAGGCTCTACAAAAGAACGCGTATTGGCAATGCATCCTAAATTGGAAAGTTTTCTTTCTTTGGCTTGAGCCATAGCAGCTTTTTTTATCTCTTCTGGCAAACCATCAAAATCAGCTTCACTTGATAAGGCAACATATTGGTCATTTTCTTCTGCCAATAAATTTTGACTGAATCGTGAAAACAGCGTTGACAATTGTTTGTTGATTGCACCAACTTTAGCCTTATCAGCATCACTTAAATTAGCTCCTTGCTTATTAAATTCAGTATGATATACCCATATAAGTCGTTGTTGCTCGCTAGTTAATTTCTTTTTATCTGGAGAGTTATAAAGTTTTTCAATTCTACCAAACAATTTTCTATTTTGATAAAAATTGGTGGATTGCGCGGCTAACAATGGCTCAATATCTTTTTTTATTGATAGTAATTCTGGAGTACTACTATTCGAAGAAAAAATTCCGTAAACGGTCATTACCCTTGATAACGTTTTTCCAGAACGCTCTAATTGAGCAATTGTATTAGCAAAAGTTGCAGGCTTTGTGTTGTTTGCGATAGCATTAATCTCATCGTTCTTTTGCTTAATAGCTACATCAAAAGCAGACTTAAAATCAGCCACTTTATACTCAGTAAATGCTGGTACACCACCATACGGTCCTGTCCAGTTTTGCAATAATGGATTTGTAGCGTTTGTTTGTGCTTGAACAGAAGTTAAAGAAGTAGCCATAATTAGAATTGTAACAATTTTTTTCATGTGCATTATTTAATATTTTAAAAACAAATATAACAATCAAATATTACTAATGATTGATTTTAACAGAGAGATAGAAATCATTTGAAAACTCATCCCAACTATCTATTTTATAAAAATAAATACTCAGAATATTATCTTAAATTTGAAAAGTAAAACTTTATTTATGTTTAAAACAAAAAAAGAGATTGTTTTTGTAATCCTTGCCGGAATTTTTATTACCAATGCCGTTGTGGCTGAATTAATTGGAGGAAAACTAATTCAAATTGGTCCATTTGTAATGAGTATTGGAATCTTGCCTTGGCCTATTGTTTTTTTGACAACCGACCTAATCAATGAGTATTTTGGAGAAAAAGGCGTTAAAAAACTCTCACTTATAACTGCTTGTTTAATTGCTTATGCCTTTATTATATTATTTATGGCAATGGTAGTTCCAGCCGCAAAAGGAATAAGCCCGGTAAACGACGAACAATTTCAAGCTGTATTCGGACAAAGTATGTGGATTATTGTAGGTAGCCTTATTGCATTTATGGCATCACAATTAATAGATGTTTGGATATTCTGGTTTTTCAAAAAAAGAACAGGTGAAAAGAAAATTTGGCTTAGAACTACTGGATCAACGGTAATCTCACAATTATTCGATTCTTTTATTGTTTTAGGAATTGCATTTTGGTTGCCTGGAAAAATAGATTTTGACACTTTTATTTCATCAGGATTAACTGGTTATACATTTAAACTTGCTGTTGCCGTTTTACTAACCCCATTAATTTATCTTGGTCATCATTTAATTAAAAATTACTTGAAAGAAGATCATCCAAAAGAAAAAAAAGAGAATAAAGTCGCATGAAACATTATATTACCTTTTTATTGATTTCAATTATATGCTTGCAATTTAGCTGTAATAAAAACGATAGAGAACAATTATTAAAATCAACATCAAACGTTACCGAAAGAATAAAAAACATTTCAAAAAGTACAATAGAAACAATAAGCTCTGTTAAAGATTCAATTACAAAAACGATAATAACATCTGTCAAGACAAATAGCTATAAAACACTTGAAGAAGAAACTACCGTCTCAAAAGATAGCATACAAATAGAAAATCTAGAAAATGAAAATCTTAAAGGTTTTATCTATTTCAAAAAATTGCTCGCTACTTGTAAAACAGGCGAAACGCTAACACAAAAAGAGTTAATCGAAAACCATAATATTCCAAAAGATGGAGTTAAATTAATAAAAAGCATTACCAAAACTGCCGAGGATGAAATCGATATCAAGTGGAACAACACTTGGTTTATTGAAAAAATTTCGGATGCTAAATTTGCCGATGCACGAATAAAAATAAAGTTTGAAGCTAACAAAATGTATACTTCTGGAAAAGCTATTGGAATAAAATACAATAAGAAAATTTACAACGACCTAACAATCATTGGGACTTCTGCCTACATCCCTTCTGTAAAAGGCTACCACTGGAAAATTGGAAAATAAACAACAAAGTAAAAAATCAAAATGAAAAAATTAGGTATTCTTCTTTTCTTCTTAATAACAATAGGATTAACTTTCTTGAGCTGTAGCAACGACGATAATAACAATGTGAGCAATGCATCAATTTTTGGTAAATGGGAGTTTTCTCAACATGGAATCGGACCTGTTGGTAAAGAAATTTTTACAGATCGTGTAAATACTACTGAATGTGGCAACGATTATATGGAATTTCTCTCTGATGAAACATATAAAGTTGTACTATTTAGAAAAGACAATGGACAATGTAGTACTTCTGAAGACAATGGAAAATACACAAAAATCGGATCGACTCTTTCTCTTAAAAAGGGTAACATCGAAAATTTGGAGCCAGCAAATTCAGAAATTATAGCACTAAATAAAACTACTTTAAAGATTAGAGTTATATCTCAAGTCGAAAAAGAGACTGTTTCACAAATTGTAATATTTAAAAAAATATAATTTAAATAAAATGGATCTAATAAGATGCGGCTGGTGTTCATCCAGCGATTTATACAAAAAATATCATGATGAAGAATGGGGAGTTCCTGTCTATGACGATGCTTCCTTGTTTGAATTTTTAATTCTTGAAACTTTTCAAGCAGGATTAAGTTGGATAACCATATTAAACAAAAGAGAGAATTTCAGAAATGCTTTTGATCATTTTGATTACAAAAAAATAGCACATTACTCTGAAGACAAAATAGAATCACTACTACAAGATGCTGGGATTATTCGTAACAAATTAAAAATACGTTCGGCTGTAACCAATGCGCAGGCATTTATAAAAATACAGGAAGAATTTGGAAGTTTTTCTGATTATATCTGGAAATTCACTGATGGCAAACCCATCGACAATAACCCCAAAACTTTGAAAGACGTTCCTGCCACTACTCCTCTTTCTGATGCTATTAGTAAAGATTTAAAAAAAAGAGGATTTAAGTTTGTAGGTTCAACCGTTATTTACGCAAATATGCAAGCTACTGGAATGGTTAATGATCATATCGAAGATTGCTGGACACGAACCAAATAAAAGAATTTTCAGTCGCAGTTTTAGTCGTTTTTTAGGAATTAAACTAAAGATGAGTTGAACAAACATTTTAAAGTACAATCATATCTCATTATTCAAAATTTGCATGAAGACCTCACGGTCTATCTCTCGGCATCCTAAACTTTCCAGATGCGGATTATAAACCTGACAATCTAAAAGCTCATAATTTTCTTCTTTTAATTTATCTACTAAGGCTATAAAGGCTACTTTGGATGCATTGGACACTTTTGAGAACATACTCTCTCCACAAAAAACATGTCCTAAATCTACTCCATATAAACCACCTACTAACGCATCGTTTTCCCATACCTCAACAGATTTTGCAAAACCCATTTCATGAAGTTTACAATAGGCTTCGATCATATTATTAGAAATCCATGTTCCATTTTGACCATCGCGTTTTATCTTTTGGCAATTTGAGATTACATCTCTAAAATTCTGATTGAACGTAATCTTAAAACTATTTCTATTAAGAATGTTACGCATGCTTTTAGACACTATTAATTCATCCAAAAACAAAACCATTCTAGGATCAGGTGACCACCAAACGATAGGCTCACCTTCATTAAACCAAGGAAAAATTCCGCTACGATAAGCCAATTGTAATCGTTCGGTTGATAAATCACCTCCAATAGCCAAAACCCCTTCATAATTGGCTTCTGATACTGGTGGAAAAAACAAAACTTCAGATAAATGATACATTTTGAGTAAAATATAAAACCCGACAAATTTAAAAAATGTCGGGTCGTTATTATAAAATCAGAACCTATTGATTAAAATGGTAAATCGTCTGGTTCGTCTTCATTTAAGTTTGTTGCTGGAGCAAAAGCTTCTGCAGCTGGCATCGGAGGCGTTTGAGCTGGAGCAGCAGTATCTAATTTTTCAATTCTCCATCCTTGAATACTGTTAAAGTATCTTGTTTCTCCTTGTGGATTAACCCATTCTCTTCCTCTTAAGTTAATTGAAACTTTTACTGGATCTCCTGTTCTATAATTACTCAACAAATCGCATTTATCTTGAGTAAATTCGATCATGATATGTTGAGGATATTGCTCTTCTGTAGTTACAACAAGTTCTCTTTTCTTGAATGATGCACTAACTTGTTGTTCTGGATTAACAACTTTTACTTTTCCTGTAACTTCCATCTCCGTTTTTATTTAATTGTTATTTATTTTTTTATTTTTTTAGCCAAAAGTACTTTCCAAGCCGATATTACATCGTTTTCGTCTAGATACTTTTTAGCTTCTTGGTGTACTTTTACGGCATCATCTGAGCTCAATACTCCTTTCACAGAAAAGTTTTCTTTCACAAATATACTAACTTCTTCTGTTGTAGGCAAGGCTTCTATATTACCAAGTTTACCTAAATCGTTCCCATCAAAAACAGGGCTTGTTTTTACAAAATCTGGCACAGCGTCCACTCCTACTCCTAAGGTTGTAAGCGGTTTTTCGACTTCAAAAAGCCCTTGATTTGATCTTGAATACCAATTACTTCCTAGACGAGAAACCAAGTCTATTTTATATTGATCTATTGCTCCATTTTCATCTAATATCTCCTCGTGAATATGAATTTTAACTACTTCACAAAGAATCAGATTCCCTGCTCCCCCTTCTGTCCCTAATGGAATTATTTGGGTTACTTTACATTCAAATTGTACAGGAGATTCTTTGACTCTATACGGTTTAACAATATCTGATGCTATTTGTGTTAATCCCGCTTTTATAAATTCATTTACTCCATCACCATATTCTGTACTCGCCAATGATGTTTGTTGTACAATATCATAATTAACAACATTTATAACTACTTCGCGCGTTACTTCGGCATTTATTAAAGTGTGTTTTATAGAATTATCACGTACTCTTCGAGATGGTGAGAAAACTAAAATTGGCGGATTAGCACTAAAAACATTAAAAAAACTAAATGGAGACAAATTCGGATTTCCGTCTTTATCTACAGTACTTGCAAAAGCAATAGGCCTCGGTCCAACCGCACTTTGTAAATAGCCTTGCAATTTTGCTGTTGGAATTTCCTTTGGATCGATACTAATCATAGTCTTGTTTTTCTAATCGTTTTTAGAAGACAACAAAAGTACATAAATCGTTTAAGTTTCAAAAGAAGTCTATTCATTTTAAAAATAAAAATCTTTGTTTGCATACAAAATATATAGTGTGTTTATTTCGTTATATTTATACCTCAAAATTTAATTTATGTTTTTTTCAGAAAGAAGAAATACAACCCGCTGGATCATTATTTGCGCTTCCTTTTTGATTATTTCCTTAATCCTTTGGAACACTTACACCTTTTTTCAGATTTTTAAAAACGAAGAACGGCTAAAAATGAATCTTTGGGCAAATGCTCAAAAAACGTTGATTAATGCTGATGAGAATAGTGATATGGAGTTACCATTACTAATCTTTAGCAACAACACTTCAATTCCTATTATTTTAACTGAAAAAGACAGCATTATAAGTGCAATAAACATTGATGAAGCTATCATAAAAGATAAAAAAGGAGCAACATCGATTTTAAACAAATTAAAACGAGAAAATGAAGCAATTGTAATCGAATATGCTCCTGGGAAACATCAAGAACTTTATTATGGTAATTCGGAACTATTGAATAAACTAAAGTATTACCCAGTTGCTTTGCTATTGATTATTTTCTTATTTGCAGGTTTGGTATACAATTTTTATAGAAGTACAAAAATGGCTACCCAAAATAAGCTTTGGGCAGGAATGGCTAAAGAAACAGCCCATCAAATAGGAACTCCCCTGTCTTCATTGATTGGTTGGGTCGAATTATTAAAGACTGAAAATATTGATGAATCAATTACTTCTGAAATTGAGAAAGATATTGAACGCTTACAAACTATTACGGATCGTTTCTCGAAGATAGGATCTACTCCTGTACTTGAAAACAAAGATATTATTCAGGAAACGTTAAACACCTATGATTATCTACAATCTCGTTTTTCTAAACAAGTTAATTTTACTTGCCAGATGCCCGACACTCCAATTATGGTTATGATTAATCCAATTCTTCATAGTTGGACTATCGAAAATCTAGTAAAAAATGCTATTGATGCTATGAAAGGAAAAGGTAATTTGACATTAAAAATTGAACAAGATGGTGAGGTCGTAAAAATAAATGTTTCGGATACTGGAATCGGAATTCCCAAGAGCCAATTTAAAACCATATTCGAACCTGGTTTTACAACCAAAAAAAGAGGTTGGGGATTAGGACTTTCGTTGACAAAAAGAATTGTTGAGGAATACCATAGCGGTAAAATAAAAGTCCTACAATCTGAAGTAGGCAAAGGAACAATCATTCAGTTGAACTACAGAATAAATTCTCCTTCATAAAAACAAAAAACCACAAACTCATTTATTGAATTTGTGGTTTTATTTTATTTAAAACTTGCTAATTAAGTTTATAAGTTCGCCTGAATACTTTTGGCTAAATCTTCAAATTCTTCTTTAGTAAGTGTTACTTTATTATGGAAACGCATTTCATCCATTTCGTTAAGCGGAATCAAATGTACGTGTGCATGAGGCACTTCAAGTCCTACTACAGCCATTCCTACTCTTTTACATGGAACTGTTTTTTCTAATGCAATAGCTACTTTTTTAGAAAACTGCATTAAGCCAAGATATAGTTCGTCATCCATATCAAAAATCTTGTCGATCTCTTGTTTTGGAATACATAGCGTATGTCCTTTGGCATTTGGATTTACATCTAGAAAAGCCAAGAAATTAGCGTCTTCAGTAATTTTATAACTTGGAATTTCTCCGTTTACTATTTTGGTAAATATGCTCATTTTTTTAGATTATTAGACTTCTTAGATTGTTAGACAATTTAGACTTAGTCTCTTGTGATTTCAAGGATTTCAAATTTTAAAACTCCATTAGGAACAGTGATTTCAGCAACTTCTCCAACAGATTTACCAAGCAATCCTTTTCCTATTGGAGAAGTAACTGATATTTTCCCTGATTTTAAATCTGCTTCACTTTCTGCAACAAGCGTATAGGTCATTTCCATACCGTTGCTTTGGTTTTTAATTTTCACATTAGAAAGCACCAATGCTTTAGAAACATCTAATTGCGACTCATCGATTAATCTAGCGTTTGAATACACCTCTTCTAACTTAGAAATTCTCATTTCAAGCAAGCCTTGGGCTTCTTTAGCCGCATCATATTCGGCGTTTTCAGATAAATCACCTTTATCTCTTGCTTCGGCTATATCTTGAGATGCTTTTGGACGCATTACACTTTTTAAGTGTTCCAATTCATCTTTTAATTTTTTTAATCCTTCTGCTGTATAATAAGATACTTTACTCATAACTTCATCGTTTATATAAATAGAAAAAATCCCATCGGGACGGGATTCTTATTACAAATATACTATTATTTTTAATAGTACATAATTATATGTTAATCATATAGATTTCAAATCTAATTAAATTATTTTTGTTTCACTAATTCTTTTTACAATAATGAAAAAAATCTGGCTTTTACCCCTGTTTATCATCTTACTAGTATCTTGCAGCAATAGCCGTGAGAGAACCAAGAACCCAAATATTCCAAATTATTCGGTGAATCTTACTGTAGATACAAATTTACCTTTGTATAGTAACTTAAAATTTCCTAGCAGTCCTGTTTACATTCCTAATTATGGTGCAAAAGGTATAATTATAATGAGAACTGGCGAAGGAACGTATAATGCTTTTGATGCCGCCTGCCCCAATCAAGCCTTAGCAAGTTGCAAAGCTATGACTGTTGATGGTATAATGGCCGTTTGCTCTTGCGATAAAAGCAAGTACAATCTATATACAGGATTAGGCGATCTTGAGTATCCTATGAAACAATATCGTGTCGACGCCGCCGGAAATGTATTGCGCATCTACAATTAAAACCAAAAAAGCCTGAAAGTTTAAAATTTTCAGGCTTTTTACATTTTAACGAAATACGGTTTAAAGTTTATAGTTTACCGAAAACAGAATAGCTCTAGGCAAAATATATGTATTTTGCTCACTGATCATATAATCCGAAAAGGAATAGCTGTTTTTATTTTTTACATCAAACAAATTATTAACTGATAGTTCAAAACCAAATGGGTTATTTTTCTTTTGATAAAAAAGTGATGTATTTGCTATATCATAGAAATTAGATTGTTTAACATTATTTGTATTTTTTAAATACTCATAATCTATTTTATATGTCCAAAACTTCAAAATTGTTATTTCGAATGCAGTTTTTAGGACATCTGTTTGATATTTAGATTTTGTCAAACCTGAAAACTCACTAAAACCTTTCTCATAACCTATACTCAAATCTGGCCATTTTCTAAAGACTGTTTTTAAAACTAACCCTACATTCTGACTATTTCTTTCATTGTTTGTGGTAACATCATTTAGAGTCTGAGAATATTTAAACAATGACAGCCTTGTATTAAATTTTAAATTAAATCGATAAATTTTTTTAGATACAGAACCCGTAAAACCAGCATTAGTCTCTGGATTATCTGTTAAAATCGGAGTATTGAATTGGTCTATACCATCCAATTGAACTTCGTTTCTAATTACTTTTACTTTCTTAGAATAATTTAATATTCCGTTCCAGATAATTCCTCTATAAGAATTTATTTTTGAGTATCGTAAACTTGCCGAATGGTATTTTTCATTTTCTAACAATGCATTTCCTTTATATACTGCATTGTAAAATTCTAAAGTATATCTATCTGCTAGTTGATTTACGCTAGGGAATTTATTTTCCAACTTATAAACAAAACTTAAGGTTTCAGACTTATTAAACTCGTAATCACTATTCCATTGTGGTTGAAACAATGCTTTGGAAACAGTATTACTACCGCTATTTTGATTTGTAATTAAATGGTACCAATGCAAATAAAGCCCTGGCTTATTTATCCATTTACCTATCTTAAACTTATATTCAACGCCAACATAAGCATCATTTAATTTGTAGCTAATATCATTACCAAAGCCCGCAGTTGCAAAATCATTAATAGAACCATTTGTTAAAATTTGTTTCTCGGATGTTATGAAATTAGATTTCTCAAAATTATTACCAACATTAGTATATAAATGATTGGAATTATTGATAATCCAATAATGTTTAAAAAGAGCATCTATACTATTTACCTCAGATTTTTTTACTTGATTAATCGTATAACTTTCATCTTTAATTAATGGTATTAGCCCTTGTAAGAAGGGTTGATCTGTAAACCAGTTATTTGTTGGAGTAATTTTATCATAAGCCTGATTGACCACAAAAGTTGTTGTATGATGTGCATTATGACTTTTATGCCATTCGATATATTGTTTAACTGATGCGTTATCTGCTTTATTGATTGTTTCAAAAACACTGGAACCTAAATTAGTAACAGAATTCAAAACGCTTTTTAAATCGTTAGTACTAGACTGATATTGCCCGTTATAATACCATTTTTCTTTATTAGTGGGAGAATAATCTAATTTTATATTCCCTATTCCTAATACAGTGGTATTATCGGCATTCCTTATTTTATTTTCATAATCAACGGTACTATTGCTATTCAAATATTCAATGTTATTATCAATTCTTGAAACTGTAAAAACTTTAGAAAGTATTCCGAACCCGGATACGATAAGTTTTGGTGAAAAATCATGACTAAAATTAAAAGCACTAAATTGTGATTTACTTTGAACTACATCTGTATTATCTTTAGCTAAAGAATATAAGTTTGTTAATTGTTTTCGACCTGAAAGAAAACTACTAAAACCTCCACCAAAACGCATTAAATCATCAAAAGCAAAAGTGCTTTTCCCAACATTATTGGCATCACCGATAAAACTAAAATTTGTTTTTGGAGCATAATAGAACAAAGAAGCGTGAGCTAAATAAAAACCGTTATCTCCTGCCCCTGCCTCGACACCAGCTTGTAAATCTCCAAAAACAAATTTTTTCTTATCTTCTTTTAGCTTTACATTAATAGCCAAATCATCACTGTCTGAGACTTGCTTCATAAATCCAACTTCGTTAAAATTGTCAATTACTTCAATTTTATCCAATGCATTCGCTGGAATGTTCTCTACCGCGAGTTTAGTGCCACCACCAAAGAATGATTTCCCCTCCACCAACATTTTAGTTACTGGTTTTCCCTGAACTGTAACGTTACCTTTTTTATCAACCTCAACACCAGGAAGTTTTTCTAGAATTTCTTTCATTTTGCGCTCATTACCATTCGAAAAGGCTTTGACGTCAAAAATCAGAGTGTCTTTTTTTACTATAATTGGCTTAAAATCATGTTTAATCACAATTTCCTTAAGATTTTCTCCCGAAAATTTTAATTTAAAATCATGTGATTTTTTTTCAGATTCAGGTTCTAAAATAAAGACTTCTTCTAAGAACCCAATATAAGAAACTGTGATTTCGTATTTTACATTTTTTTCGAGCTCTAATCTATAGCGCCCTTTATTATCTGCAATAGCAAATTTTAGGCTGGCTTTTTCTTGCAATGGTTTTGCAATTACATTAGAAGATTCTAGGGGCTTATTAGTTTCGTCAGAAACTATGCCTTCAAATGTTTTCGTTTGGGAAAATGAAAAAACAGAATAGAAAAATAAAAGTAGTACGAGTTTATTCATTTTTTTGTTATTTAACCAGATCATAGCAATCATTTTCTCTTGGTTGTTTCGTAGAGAGATAAGACTTATTTTTCACTATCTCTTTTTTTACTCAATCTTATTGCACCTGCACTGTTTTGTGATTTCTGCTTGTATTCTTTTTTTGTTACCGATTTTCCTTTTGGAAAAATAATATCCAAATATTCTTTCTCGATGGTGATTTTAGTTGCAATAAAAGTGGTTAACTTATCAGCTACCAGTTCTAAAATAAGCCCTGGCAATCCACAAAACTCTTTGGGGCCAAAAGAATACGGCAAACTAGGCGCAAACCAAGCTTCCGTTTTTGAAATTCTTGATTCCCCATATCTATTAACATAAGGCGTACTTAGAATTGCTTTATAACACAAATAATTGCCTATTTTTTTTGATTCGTTTAAAATTTCCCAATTTTTATTAATACTATCATGAACCAAAGTTCCATCGTGCATTTTTCTCAACTCGATGTTAGCGCTTAAATTAATATATACATCGTCAGCAGAAGTATAGGATAATTTTGCTAACGTATTTGTTTTTTCATCAAAACTTGGATCAGAATTCAAACTCTCAATATTTTTAAAACTTGATTCATTTTTGTTAAATCTTAATTCAAATTGTTGCTTTCTTGCATACTCTATTGATTTTTGAAATAATTCAGCCCATTCGCCTGTTAATTCAGACTTAGCTTTATCATCATCTATGATATTTAATTGTATCGAATAGACAACGATACCTGATTGTGCAAATAAAAGATTTGTAAATAGTAGTAAGAAATAAAATGTGTTTTTCATAAATAATATTATTTTTCGAGCTCTAATCTGTAGAGCTTTTTATTATCTGTAAAAGCAAATTTTAGGCTGGCTTTTTCTTGGTTGTTTCGTAGAGAGATAAAACTTATTTTTCACTATCCCTCATTTTACTCAATCTTATTACACCTTCACTGTTTTGTAGTTTCTCCTTGTATTCTTTTTTTGTTACCGATTTCCCTTTTGGAAAAGTAATATCCAAATATTCTTTTTCAATGGTGATTTTAGTTGCAATAAAAGTGGTTGCCCTATCTGCTAACAGTTCTAAAATAAGTCCTGGCAATCCACAAAACTCTTTGGGGCCAAAAGAATAAGGCAAACTGGGCGCAAACCAAGCTTCCGTTTTTGAAATTCTTGATTCCCCACTTCCATTAATAAAGGGTCTACTTAGAATTGCTTTGTAACACAAATAATCGCCTATTTTTTTTGATTCGTTTAAAATTTCCCAATTTTTATTAATACTATCACGAACCAAAATTCCATCGCGCATTTTTCGCAACTCGATGTTAGTGCTTAAATTAATGTATACATCGTCAGCAGAAGTATAGATTGATTTAGCTAATGAAATTATTGATTCATCAAAATTTGAATCAGAATTCAAACTCTCAATATTTTTAAAACTTGATTGATTCTTGTTAAATCTCAATTCAAATTGTTGCTTTATTGCATACTCTTTTATTTTTCGATCTGTTTCAACCCAATAGTCTGTTAATTTAGACTTCATTTTTTCATTTCCTGTAGTGTCTAATTGTATCGAATAGACAACAATACCTGATTGTGCAAATAGAAAATTTGTAAATAGTAGTAAGAAATAAAATATGTTTTTCATAAATAATAGTATTTTTCGAGCTCTAACCGATAACGTTCTTTGCTATCAGCAATAGCAAATTTTAGGCTGGCTTTTTCTTGGTTGTTTCGTAGAGAGATAAAATTTATTTTTCACTATCCCTTTTTTTACTCAACAATATTGCACCTGCACTGTTTTGTAATTTCTCCTTGTATTCTTTTTTTGTTACCGATTTTCCTTTTGGAAAAGTAATATCCAAATATTCTTTCTCGATGGTGATTTTAGTTGCAATAAAAGTGGTTAACTTATCAGCTACCAGTTCTAAAATAAGCCCAGGCAAACCACAAAACTCTTTGGGACCAAAAGAATACGGCAAACTGGGCGCAAACCAAGCTTCCGTTTTTGAAATTCTTGATTCCCCACTTCTATTAATAAAGGGCCTACTTAGAATTGCTTTGTAACACAAATAATCGCCTATTTTTTTTGATTCGTTTAAAATTTCCCAATTTTTATTAATACTATCACGAACCAAAATTCCATCGCGCATTTTTCTCAACTCAATGTTAGTGCTTAAATTAATGTATACATCGTCAGCAGAAGTATAGAGTGCTTTTGCTAATGAATTTATTTTACCATCAAAATTTGAATCAGAATTCAAACCCTCAATATTTTTAAAACTTGATTGATTCTTGTTAAATCTCAATTCAAATTGTTGCTTAGTCGCATACTCTTTCATTTTTTCAAATGTATCTAACCATTCGCCTGTTAATCCTGACTTCATTTCTTCATTTCCTATAGTATCTAATTGTATCGAATAAACAACGATGCCTGATTGTGCAAATAGAAAATTTGTAAATAGTAGTAAGAAATAAAATATGTTTTTCATAAATAATAATGTTATGCATTAAAAAACACTACCAAATTTATTTTGATAGTGTTTTAATTTATTCGTTTAATGACACTTTGCTATAAGCTCATTTAAAAGATTAATATCTTCTTCTTTGTCTTGCACTTTAAGACTCTTTACATAAAGATCGATTGCAGCAAGTTCACAAGCTCTAACTTCATCCCCACCATAAAAGACTTTAATTTTATTTTCTAGGATTGTTGCCCCTTTTACTTCAACACCTACCTCAAGGGTATTTGCCATCGAAACTCCACAAAACGCTACCACTGCCAGAGCGGTAAATACTAATTTCTTCATAATTAAATTGGTTTAAATTTATATGCTTTTTTTTGGTTAACCATTATAAATATCATAAATAATTAACACAAAAAGAAACATGGCTTCGTTTAATTAACAATTAATTAACATTACGATACTTGCTAAATTAACATTTGACCATCATTACATTGTTTAACATATTAACTCACAAGTGATTATACTTAATTATTGTTAAAAAACAAATATAACTTACAAAACATCTAGGATATGTAATAAAATATCTCATTAATGTATGATTAAAATCAAATAAATCTGAAAGTTTAAACCTTTTTTTATTTCTTAAAATTCTTTTCAAAATCTCAAAGTCAATTCTGCTAAAAAGTTAATTCTTACTTGAAGATAAGACGCTGGAGAAATATCCAACATATCTTCGTTTGAAACATATTTTCAAACCGAATATTAGATATAAACCTGTAATAAAAAATTGATTTTTTGGATTTAAAAGAAGGGGAATATTTAACACTAAACTCAAAATATAAACTTGATTTTTAGCAACTATTTTTGCTTCTAACATTAATCTAGTTCCTTCATCCTTTATTGTTTTCTTATGTACTGGCAATAAAGGCGTATAAGAGATACTACCCGATTTTCTAGATTCTATGAACTATTTTATCTCGGTATAAAAGTTGAATTTTTCATATACTCATCAACTGTAATAACTTTGCCTTTTGGAAATTTAATCTCAATTGGATGCTGCTTTATATCTATGCTTTTTATAATCGTTGTAGTTCCTTTATCTACATCAAATAGCTCTAATACCAAACCGGGTAAGCCAATAGTTTAAACAGAAAGTTATTTTATCGAAACAAAAAAAACACAAAATTGTTTCTAATTTAACATACAAATCCTTATTTTCTTAAATTATTAATATTATTATCGTTCGTTTTCTCGACTATTTTATAAAAGTCATCCTGCGAAATTATTTTCCCTTCTATTTTATTAATTTTAATTTTTAATTTTTTACTAATCTCTATTCTTGAAGCTAAATAAATCATTTTATCATCTTGTAATTCTAATATTAAACCTGGCAATCCACCAAATCCTTTTGGTCCAAAATTCATTGGAATAGTAGGACAATACCATGCAATTACTTTTGCAACATTATCTGTTTTTTTTAACCAAATCTTCCTTTCAGTGATTGCTTTATAACATTTGTAACCATTAATTAATTTTGTTTCATTAACTAATTCCCATTCTTTATTTATATCTCCCCAAACATTGAAAAATTCTCCTGAAAATTCGATAACCTCTATTAATTCTTTTTTATCATTATCTCTATAATACTCCTTACGACCAGCGAAAGACCTTGCTAATCTTGCAGCCCTTTCATTAAAATCAAGATTTGCGATTAAATGAAAATAGGAATTATTATTACTTACCAACAACTCATATTCTAATTTTTTTATAGCATCATCAACGCCATTAAACGAAACACTCAGTTTCTTTAAAGCTTCTCTATTTTCTATTGATCCATCAGTTGGCAAAACTATATAATTTACTTTGGCTAGATTTTGTGCTGTTAGTGCAAAAGAAAAGAAGATAAAAACAATATATATATATTTCATACAATTTAATTTTAATCCGTTTAGATATATGACCTAAACGGATTATTAATATCAATAAATTTTAGTGCCCCATACACTCTTTATAAGCTGCCCAAGCTTCGCCAGGAGCATCATAGTCAAAACCCTGGCTTGCAAATTCTATATATGTTGCATGATACACTCCAATACAATAATCACCTACAAGAAAAGAAGAATCCATCTCAGATTCTATATTATTTGTATTTGCCATCGAAACCCCACTAAACGCTACCACTGCCAGAGCGGTAAATACTAATTTCTTCATAATTAAATTGGTTTAAATTTATAAGTTTTTTCGGTTAACCATTATAAATATCGCAAATAATTAACGCAAAAAAGAATACATCTTTGTTAATTTAACAATTAATTAACATGTGTGCGCTTATTAAATTAACATTTACTCATCGACACATCATTCAACATGTTAAATTACAGGTAATTACATTTAACAATTACTAAAAAACAGATATAACTCACAAAAAAGTAAAAAATATTAAAAAAATACCTTGTTAATATGAAATTGAAACCAAATAAGTCTGAAAGTTTAAATCTTTTTTATTTCATAAAAAAACTTTAAACTTTCAGAGTCAATCCTACTAAGTAGTCAATTCTTGCTTGAGGATAAGGCGCTAGATAAATATCCAACATAGCTTTGTTTGAAGCATATTTGGTGTCCAAAATATTATTTAGAAAACCTGTAATAAAAAATTGATTTTTGGATTTAAACAAAAGGGATTATTTAACACTAACCTCAAAATACAAACTTGATTTTTAGCAACTATTTTTGCTTCTAACATTAATCTAGTTCCTTCATCCTTTATTGTTTTCTTATATACTGGCAATAAAGACGTATAAGAGATACTACCCGATTTTCTAGATTCTATGAACTATTTTATCTCGGTATAAAAGTTGAATTTTTCATATACTCATCAACTGTAATAACTTTGCCTTTTGGAAATTTAATCTCAATTGGATGCTGCTTTATATCTATGCTTTTTATAATCGTTGTAGTTCCTTTATCTACATCAAATAGCTCTAATACCAAACCGGGTAAGCCAATAGTTTAAACAGTAAATTGTTTTGTCGAAACAAAAATGACAAAACTGATTCTGATTTGATATACAAATACTTATTTTGGTAAAATATTGATATTATAATCGTTCGTTTTCTCGACTATTTTATAAAAGTCATCCTTCGAAATTATTTTCCCTTCTATTTTTTTAATTTTAATTTTTAATTTTTCACTAATCTCTATTCTTGAAGCTAAATAAATCATTTTACTATCTTGTAATTCTAATATTAAACCTGGTAATCCACCAAATCCTTTTGGTCCAAAATTCATTGGAATAGTAGGACAATACCATGCAATTACTTTTGCAACATTATCTGTTTTTTTCAACCAAATCTTCCTTTCAGTGATTGCTTTATAACATTTATAACCATTAATTAATTTTGTTTCATTAACTAATTCCCATTCTTTATTTATATCTCCCCAAACATTGAAAAATTCTCCTGAAAATTCGATAACCTCTATTAATTCTTTTTTATCATTATCTCTATAATACTCCTTACGACCAGCGAAAGACCTTGCTAATCTTGCAGCCCTTTCATTAAAATCAAGATTTGCGATTAAATGAAAATAGGATTTATTATTACTTACCAACAACTCATATTCTAATTTTTTCATAGCATCATCAACGCCATTAAACGAAATCCTCAGTTCATTTAAAGCTTCTCTTTTTTCTATTGATCCATCAGTTGGCAAAACTATATAATTTACTTTGGCTAGATTTTGAGCTGTTAATGCAAAAGAAAAGAAGACAAAAACAATATATATATATTTCATTAAATTTAATTTTAATCCGTTTAGATATTTAACCCAAACGGATTATTAATACCAATAAATTTTAGTGTCCCATACACACTTTATAAGCTGCCCAAGCTTCGCTAGAAGCATCATGTTCAAAACCCTCGTTTACAAATTCTATATTTATATCATGATACACTGCAATGCAATAATCACCTACAAGAAAAGAAGAATCCATCACAGATTCTATATTAATTGTATTTTTCATTAATAACCCACTGAAGATTAGCACTGTTAAAGTGGTAAATAATTAAATTGATTTAAAATCATGTCCTGTTTTGTTAACCATTATAAATATCATAAACAATTAACGCAATAAGAAGTATAAACATATTAAATTAACCGTTAATTAACAAATGCATGCTTACTAAATTAACAAACAATAACCATACACTAAATGTACTTCACGAAAAATGCATTAATCCCAAAGAAAATATATTATTTGTATTCCATTAAAACCAAAAAAGCCTGAAAGTTTAAAACTTTCAGGCTTACTATTTTTTTCTTAAAAATTCTCTTTAAAATTTCAAAGTCAATCCTGCTAAGAAGTTAATTCCTGCTTGAGGATAATACGCTGGATAAATATCCCACATAGCTCCATTTGAAACATATTTTTTGTCCAGAATATTATTTACCAATCCTGTAATCAGAATTGATTTAAAAATAGATTTTGGTTTTATCTCATAAGAGACATTAAAATCATTTACAAAATAATCCGCTAATTTAGCTTCTGGCAACTCTATATTGTTCATGTATTGTTCTCCAACAAATTTCTGCAATAAGGAAAGATGCAAACTCTTAATCGGACTATAAACTATAATATTTCCAACGATTACTGACGGAGAATAGGCAATATCTGTTGTTCCGTAATTTTGACCTTCAACAGCCAAATCAACATTTTTATTACTGCTTAATGTAAAGTTTGGTCGAATTAAGAATTTTTCAGACAATTTAATCGTCGCATCAACTTCTAACCCTAAACGGTAACTTTTATCCGTATTAGAGCGTATTGGCGCACCAACATCATCTAATCTTCCTGTTAGAATTAATTGATCTTTATATCCCATATAATAAACATTCGAGCTCAATTGAAATTTCTCTGAATTAAATCTCCAGCCTAATTCAAAATCATTTAATTTCTCAGGCTTGACATTTCCTCCTTCGTAATCGGTTCTGTTTGGCTCACGATTAGCTCTTGCATACGAAAAATACAAAGTGCTATTTTGATTTAGTTCATAATTTAAACCCGCTTTTGGGTTAAAGAAATTAAAAGTATCATCGACTACACCCGTATCATAACTGTTCGCTTTATAAGTAACTCGTCTGTATTGTAAATCTCCGTAAAAACTTAATTTTTCTGTAACTTGATAATTCGCTTTCGCAAAAACATTTCCATCGGTCTTTGCCGAATAATCATCATAATAATGATCTCCTAACTCTACCTTTCCCATGTTTCGTGCCCAGATAACTTTTCCGAAATGATCGCCTTCGTACTTATTCCAGCCTCCACCCAAAATAACATCTAACTTATCGTCTTTATATTTTACAGAAAAAGTGGTTCCGTAAAAGTCATTATCTAACCATTTCTGACGAATTAAATCTGTACCTGGAACTAATTCTCCTTTATCGTTTTCAACCATTTTAGTAGGCTCAATTCCTCCATAACCTTCAACAGCCGTGTTGTATTTATAATTCTCATAATAGCCCAATCCCTTAGTATAATGGAATGCTAAGTTTGTACTCCATTTATCAGAAACAGATTCGCTCCAATGCAACTGGTAATGGTCTTGCTTGTAATTATCGGTTTCATTATCATAAAAATGAACATTTCCAGCTTCATCTTTATACTTTCCTGCAGAGTTATAAGTTCGGTCAGTATTTAGTTTTTCAGCATCAATTCCGTTCCAAGATTGATATGTTCTTTGATTTCCACCAAATACCAATGCTTTAATTAAAGTCGTTTTACCTACATAAGTTCCTTGCAAGAAATAAGATTTTAGATCTGAGCTTGCTCTATCCACATAACCATCCGATTTTATTACAGACAAACGTCCTGCGATTTCAAAATGATCATTTAATAAACCTGTACTAAACTTTACATTATGCTTATGAGAATTGAAACTACCGAAGGAATTTGAGATTTCTCCATTGCCTTTTGAAGCATAATTATCTGTTAGCATATTTAAGCTGGCTCCAAAAGCTCCTGAACCATTTGTAGAAGTTCCAACACCACGCTGTAATTGCAGACTCTCTACAGAAGAAGCAAAATCGGGCATATTAACCCAAAATGTACCTTGGCTTTCAGAATCATTATACGGAATCCCGTTGATGGTAACATTTACTCTTGTTGCATCGCTACCACGCACTCTAATACCGGTATATCCCATACCGTTTCCTGCATCGGAAGTAGTAACTACTGAAGGTAAATAATTCATTAAAATAGGAATGTCTTGACCTAAATTTCTAAATTTGATTTCCTTTTTATCCATATTACTGAAGGAAACAGGCGTTTTTGTAGTAACACGAACTGCAGAAACCAAAACATCATCAAGTTTATTGACTTTGGTTGTGTCTTGTACTTGTGCAAAAGAAAAAACAGAATAGAAGAAAGAGAATAGAAAAAAAAGAGATGGCTTATAGTTTTTCAACTTTGAACCTTTGTGACATAGTACCTCAGTACTTTTTTGAAAAATAGTTTTCATCCGTAAAAAAATTACGAATAAAAGGGGGAATTATTCTTTTTGTTAAATTAATAAATGTGTTTCTTACGACAAAATAAAGTGTGCACGCTAAAATTTGTCGTTTTTTCCCTTAGCAACATTACTCGCTCAGGTTCTTTGGGTATGATCTCAGCTCGTTATTTAGAGCACCCCTTTGAGACGTGACAAAAGTAGAAAAGATTTTTACATTTTCAGACTCTTTCTGTATTAGATTTTTTAAATTAATTAAAATCGAAAAAAAATTAATCTAAATTTGGTTTTTTACGAGATTGTTTAATATCTGAAACATTCTTTTTATCCTTAATTCTCTTGCGAATTACAGATTTAGGAATCTTTGTCGCTTTTCGAGGTTTCTGGATTATTAAAGCGTTTTTAATCAATTCTAAAAATCGTTTTGTTACAATACTTTTGTTTTTTAACTGACTTCTGTCCTCATCACAGGTCAGAATTAAAATAGCTTCTAATGTTAATCTTGTTGCTAACTTAGTTTCCAAAAGTATTTTTTCTTCATCTGATAAAGCTTGTGAGTTTCTTAAATCAAAAGTCAAAACCACCTTTGAGGATACTTTATTCACATTTTGTCCACCCGCACCACTACTACGAACGGCTTTGTAAGTTAACTCGGTAACAATTTTTTCTATTTCCATTATTGTGGCTGGTGTGCTGGTTTTAATAAATCATTTACCGTTTTTACAGGATTAAAAGTGATTATTGGTACTGCAACAAAAACGGTTAACCAATTTGCCATTGCTCCGTTCCATAAACCTGGTAATTCATATCCTTTTACAATATCCTTACCTATACTTTTCTCTACAATGAAACCAGCGTTTTTATTGACAAATTGCTTTAAATCAAATTTTTCATTTTTATAATTTTTTGTCCCACAAACTAAATCGACTGGATTAAAATGTGTCGCATTAGCTAAAATTTCTGTTTGATTTTTATCTGTTAAATCTACTTGCGAAGTTTCAACAATTTGGGGTGATATTAGGCCTTTTTCATCCTTTACCCAAAATGGTCCTCCTCCTGGTTCTCCTTCATTTTTAACCATTCCACATACACGAATTGGCCTATCTAAAACTGCTTTTATTTTATCAACTTTATTCTCAAAAGTTAGACTTCCAAAATTCATTTCTAAATTAAGATTTCCCTTTAAAAACAGTATGACATCTGCAACTCTATCCTCTGTAATTGTATTGTTTTCGATTTCGTGCAAATAACCAAAAATCTTATCCTGTAATTCTATTAATATTCCTGCTAATGCTTTTTTGTATAAAGAAATTTCAACTATATGATTCTGAATTACATTATCTATATTCTTAATAAAAATAATATCTGCATCAAGATCATTTAAATTTTCAATCAAAGCACCGTGTCCACCTGGCCTAAAAATCAATTTTCCATCTTCTGTTTTAACTGGTTTATTCTCTAAATCAACCGTAATTGAATCTGTACTTTTATTTTGGTATGAATAACTAATATTAATTTTTGTTCCAGACTCTTTCTCTAATCTTTCTTTAACCGCACTAACACATTTTTCAAATTGACTCTGATGTATTTCTGAAACTGTAAAATGTAAATTCGATACCGAATTTGAACTTGCATAATGAGCACATTCGTGCAAATGCTCCTCTATAGGATTTGCAATATGTGTTTTATATTGATGAAATGGTAAAACTGCTTTTGGCTTATTTGCAAAGTCAAAATAATCTGAAGCCAATAGCATTTTTATAAAATAATAATTTTTATGATCTACGCTTAGAAAATCAAAGTCAGGATATACCTCTTTTAATTTTTTATCCACAATTTCGAAAAAAGGAAACTTATCCATGCCTATAATAAAAAGAGACAATTGACTTTCTTTCTTTCTGTTGATGTAGGCATTAATACTTTCTTTTTCGATATTGAAATCATTTAAAAAAGTACTCAAAAACTTAAACATTCTACTCGCAGCTCCCGATGCTGGAACAAACTTTTTTAATTTTAACTTTGATTTACTTGCATCAAACAAAGAAGCTTTTGCTTCAAAGTCAGCTTCTGACAAGCTCAAAATTCCATTTGAAACTGTTGCTGGACTTATTAGATTGCTTTTATTTATTCCATTTTTAAAAATCTGCAATTGTTCCTTTATCTTTTCAAAAGGAATACCATGCTCATAAATTTGCACAAAATCGGCAGAAGTAAAACCTAATTCTTTAGCAAGTACCAAGTTGTTAATAATTTCTACTGCTTTAGCTAAGCGAAATTTTTTATTCCCCGAAAGGGTTATATATGGCTTTTTAGTTGCTATTAATGTTTCTTTAAAAACAGAAAAAACAGATTCTCTTTCTTTTGGACTATCCCGTATATCGTCTTTCTCCCAAGGAACATCGATATCCGTTAGAAAAAATAAATCGTATTCATGTTCTAATGCAGCCTCGTTTAACAACGGATTACAGTAATTATAATACATCTCTGAGAATACCTTGGTCACCATAAGATTAGTATCGCAAAATAAAAATTTATTTGCTAAAACTAATTTATCGTTCTCTAATTTGGTTTGTCCATAAGCAATAGGCATCATATCTTCTTCTACACAAATGTGTTGGTTTTCTTCCCATTTTTCCTGAAGATAATCACGTGCAAACTCAGGCACCCATTCTGTTTCATAATACGAAGCAAGTTGCTTAGCCAAAGTTGTTTTACCAGTACTCTCTGGACCGAATAAAGCAAATTTTAATATTCTTGTATCTTGTTGTCTAAGATTTTCTTCCATTCTAAATAAGCTGAAATAGCCAAAATTGTAAAAATTAAATATTGGAATGCTAACATTCCTAACCCACGATAAGCATATAAAGGCACTACAATAATGTCGCCAATAATCCAAAGAGTCCAATTTTCTATTTTTTTCTTTGCCATATACCACATTCCGGTAAAAAATATGCCCGAAGCCAGAATATCGACATAGTTATCTTTATGTAAGTCGTAATCAAAAAACTTATAGATTCCGAAAACTACAAAGACTGTAATACAAAATAGGGCAATACCTATTATCTTTTCTTTATTATTGGTACGTGTAATAGGTAAATTATCCTCTTGATCTGTTCCTTTTGACCAATTGTACCAGCCATAAATACTCATAATCGAGAAATACGCATTAATCATCATATCTCCCAAATAGCCGGCAATATAAAGCAAATAAACCGAAATTACCGTAGCGATTAATCCTGTAGGATATACCAAAATATTTTCTTTTTTAGCAAACCAAACACTTAATATTCCAAACACAAAGACAAGAAACTCAAGTCCTATATGCCAAAGTGGAACATTTTTATACGCATTAAGAAAAAAATCAATCATTGAGTTTGTTTGTTTTCATTATATAATACTTTGCTTAGGATTCCTAAAACTAATGTCATTTTCAATAGCTTTCTGAATTTGCGACAAAGCTACAATTCCGCCGCCAACAATTAATAGGAATATGTAGATTTTAATACATAAATTGAATCATTTCTGACAGAACTGTCTGTTTTTATTCTACTTTCTATTAAAAGTTATTCACTTAGTATAATTCCCAAATTCATTTATTTTTAATCGCTGTTGTTTGAACCTGAAATTTGCAGTGGATCTCCTTGGAAAAATTCAGAATAGCAAATTAGTTTTTAGTTGAAAAGCTAAATCTTCTAAATGGTATTTTTTCAGCTCTATAACGAGTGTAAAAGTAAAAGTTTTTTAATGCAAGAGAACTATTTTGAATCAATTATATTTGTGTACTCGCTTTCACTAACCAAAGAAACAAATCTATGATTTCTACCGAATTGCTTGAAAAATATGGTGCAATACAAAAATCTTATACTAAAGCAACTTCTATTTTTAATGAAGGAAAATTGCCAACGCATTATTATCAAATTCTTTCGGGCGAAGTAAAAATGAATAATTACAATGATGACGGTCGGGAATTCATTCAAGGAATCTTTTACAAGAATCAATCTTTTGGTGAACCTCCTTTATTCTTAAATCAAAAATATCCTGCCAGTGCGGTGGTTGTAGAAGATGCCGAAATACTTTGTGTTTCTAAAGAAAACTTCATGAAACTACTCCATGAGAATCCAGCAATAAGTATTAAGATAATCGAAAATTTAGCACAACGTTTGTATTACAAATCGGTTATGGCAGCTGAGATATCGACTCACGAACCCGAACATCGTGTGTTGCGACTGATAGATTATGCGATTGCTAATTTTAATTTTAAGAAAGACTCCAACGGCTACCTTATCAATTTTACCAGACAACAAATTGGAGATTTATCTGGACTTCGGGTCGAAACGGTAATACGCGCTATAAAATCACTGGAGAAAAAAGGCGAATTAAAAATCATAAACCGAAAAGTATATCGATAATTATTTCTTTATGATTTGAGTCATAAATGCGTGCTGCATGATGAATGTAACTTTGCTATACTAAAATTATACATCATGACACTTTATAACTCAACATTCGAAAATTTCAACAAAAGTTACATCGGTTCTGCAACTATGGCAATAATTGGACAAAGCTGTCTTGGTGCCGCCGCGGCAATGTTTATTCTTGCCAATGGAACATCGGTAACACAAATGATTCAGCTTGCTATAATTGTATTTACCAATATTATTGCTAATACTTCTATTTTGGCACAAATGAGCCATAAAACGGTTTTCAACCTAATTATAACAAGCGTCTTTTTTAGTATCTTGTTCATTATTATAAATAACATTTAGTTATGAAAAAACAAATAGAAAACAGAGAAGACATTTCGCTTCTGGTAAACACTTTCTATACAAAAATAAGAGCCAATGATGAAATTGGCTTTTATTTTAATGATATGATTAAAGATTGGGACGAACATTTAGAGAAGCTAACTGATTTTTGGGAAACCAATGTATTTGGTGGCAAAATATACAACGGCAATCCCATCGAGGCGCATAATAAAGTCGACGATCATTTTAACCATCAGATTTCATCGCATGAATTTGGGATTTGGCTAAATATTTGGTTTGAAACGCTAGACGAACTTTTTGAAGGAGAACATGTAGATACTCTCAAACGAAGAGCTCGAAAAATGAGTACGTTTCTTTTTTTGAGTATGTTCGAAAACCGCTCGAAAAGCTAGGTATTTATTACGCTAAGATTCACAAAGAAATCGCTAAGACTCGCTAAAAGTTCTTAAAGTTGCGACTGAAAACTTCGACTGTAAAATTTTATTGCAAGTTTCACACTGCGACTGAAAACTTCGACTGCAAAATTTTGTTCCAAGTTTCACACTGCGACTGAAAACTGCGACTGCTTTTACCGCGACTGAAAACTGAATACTAAAACCTAATCCTCAAAAGCATAAACTAAAGTAAAGTTTTCAATTTCTTGGTAATAGACATTAAAGTCAATTATTAAATCATCAAAATGCAGGCTGGCTTGGGTTTTATTTTCATTTAAAGAGAACTGATTTACACGAATATGATCTTTAAAACTGATTCCTTTTTCGTTTCGGATTTTAAAGATAGCTTCTTTCGCTCCCCAAATCACAGTGAGTTTTTTTATGTATTCTTCTAATGCATCTGGATTTAGATATTCGAATTCTTTATCGACAAACTTATCGGCAATTCTCAGGATTTTTTCACGTTGCAATTCCATGTCGATTCCTACCGTTTCTGCGCTGATTATGATAGCTGCAAAATTATGCGAATGCGTAATCGAAATATAATTGTCGCAACTTAAATAAGGCTTTCCGAATTCGTCGTAATGCAAATCATGATCCGTAAATCCCATTTCCTGAAGCAGCATACGGACACTTAAAAAAGCACGCTGATGCATTTCAGATTTCATTCCGTTTAACCTCAGTTGTGTTTTTTCTTTTAAGACTACTTTATCAAGCAACTCTTCAAAAGATTCGGTTATCTTCCAAACTAATATTTTTGTTGTGGCATTAAATTGTATGGTTTGATGTAGAGGCATCTTTTTTAATTGCGATTTATGAGTTGTTAATTATGAATCGATTATGTTATTGAAAACACTAAAATATACATGTTGGGTGTAATTATTTCAACACATAGTTCCGATAGCTATCGGAACATAGGATTTAGCAAAGTCCAAAAAAGACGTTTCACTTAAAATAAATAACATAAGGCTATGCGAAAAAAAAATATTTTTCTTGAATATCCTTATAATTATGAGTTCTATTCCGATAGCTATCGGAACTATGTCTCTATGTGTTAAATATCATTTTTGCGAATTACACCAAACACCTTTAAATTATACTTTTCTTATTCTTACTATTAATATCGGTGCTATTTTCTAGCCCTGATGGTAACGGCATCCTATTGTGGCGGGGTTCGCCGCAATAGATATAGTGAACAGCAGGAAATGGCTTCGAATAAAAATCATTTGGCTAATGTTCAAAAGATTAAGCAATTAAACATTTCACAAATCTTTTAGAAATTAGTTAAATTATAAAGTTATTGCGTAAATTTGCAAAAAAATTACAATTACAAATATACTATAAATGAGTACTACAACTACGCCTTTTGTGGCTTTCAAAGTAAAAGACATTTCTCTAGCGGCTTGGGGAAGAAAAGAAATTGAACTAGCTGAAGCTGAAATGCCAGGTTTAATGGCACTTCGTTCTGAATATAAAGACGAACAACCTCTTAAAGGTGCTCGTATTGCTGGATGTCTACACATGACTATCCAAACTGCAGTTTTAATCGAAACTTTAATTGCTCTTGGTGCAGAGGTTACTTGGTCTTCTTGTAACATTTTCTCTACTCAAGATCAAGCTGCTGCTGCTATTGCTGCTGCTGGAATTCAGGTTTACGCTTGGAAAGGTCTAGATGAGCAATCATTTGACTGGTGTATTGAGCAAACTTTATTCTTTGGTGAAGACAGAAAACCATTGAACATGATTCTTGATGATGGTGGAGATTTAACTAACATGGTTATTGACCGTTTCCCAGAATTGGTTCCTGGAATCAAAGGTTTATCTGAAGAAACTACAACTGGTGTTCACAGACTTTACGAAAGAGTAAAAGCGGGAACTTTACCAATGCCTGCAATTAACATTAACGACTCGGTTACTAAATCTAAATTTGACAACAAATACGGTTGTAAAGAATCTGCTGTTGATGCTGTGCGTCGTGCAACTGATTTAATGCTTGCTGGAAAAAGAGTTATTGTTTGCGGATACGGTGATGTTGGAAAAGGAACTGCTGCTTCGTTTAGAGGTGCTGGATCTATTGTAACTGTTACTGAAATTGACCCAATTTGTGCGCTACAAGCTGCAATGGACGGTTATGAGGTTAAAAAATTAAACACTGTAATTGCTAATGCTGATATCATCATTACTACTACAGGAAACAAAGATATCGTTCTAGGAGAGCACTTTGAGCAAATGAAAGACAAAACTGTTGTTTGTAACATTGGTCACTTTGACAACGAAATTGATATGGCTTGGTTGAACAAAAACCACGGTGCATCAAAAATCGAAATCAAACCACAAGTTGACAAATATACTATTGCTGGAAAAGATATCATCATTCTTGCCGAAGGTCGTTTAGTTAACCTTGGTTGTGCTACAGGTCACCCAAGTTTTGTAATGAGTAACTCATTTACAAACCAAACTTTGGCTCAAATGGAATTATGGAATAACAGCGCTGCTTACAACAATGACGTTTATATGTTACCTAAACATTTAGATGAAAAAGTTGCTGCTTTGCACTTAGCTAAATTAGGAGTTGAATTGGAAACTTTACGTGACGATCAAGCTGCTTATATTGGTGTTCCTGTCGAAGGTCCATTCAAACCAGAATACTACAGATACTAGTCAATACTAGATTTATCTATTACATACTTAAAACCCGACAGAATTTAAAAACTGTCGGGTTTTGTTTTTAGTACAATTCCGGGAAGTAATTCCTTGATTATATTTTAACCCGTTTGCGTAATTATTTCAACACATAGAAAGATAGATTTAGCAAAGTCCAAAAAAGGCGTTTCACTTAAAATAAATCACATAAGCCTATGCGAAAAAAATATATTTTTCTTGAATCTTCTTTGATTACCAATTCTATTCCGATAGCTATCAGAACTATGTCTCTATGTGTTAAATACCATTTTTACGATCCAAACGAAGCCAATTAACGAAG
Organism: Flavobacterium branchiarum; assembly: GCF_030409845.1. Classification (NCBI taxonomy): domain Bacteria; kingdom Pseudomonadati; phylum Bacteroidota; class Flavobacteriia; order Flavobacteriales; family Flavobacteriaceae; genus Flavobacterium; species Flavobacterium branchiarum. The sequence continues at coordinate 1,364,327 of NZ_JAUFQQ010000005.1, forward strand.
TAATTACACCCAAAGAGCTAATCTTTACACATTATATATTCAAACTCCGAATCCTAAAATAATCAGGGCGTGCCACCATTTAAAAAATGCCCCAATATACTTTGCCTTCATTGGTGCATTTCTTAAATACTGTCGGGCTATCCGCGCTACTTTGGTAGCTAGCTCCTATCCCTCACGCGAGCTACACTTTACGCAACTCATCCTGAAATAAATTTACCTATTTATACTTGGTCTCAAAACAGAAATATATTTTAAAAACCGTACTTTTGTTTTACATTATATAAGATACAAACCCGCAGAGTGTTTTAAAACCTGTAAAATGTATCTTACAAAAAAATCATGTTTTTTACCGAAATCAATTTTCGTTTAAGAATATTAAATATCTTTGAATTATGAGCACACAAACAAAACCAAATCATATAGGACGAAAAATAAGCCGTATTCGTGAACTAAAAGACATGAAACAAGAAGCTTTAGCACAGGCAATGGGAACAAACCAGCAAGCTATTTCTATAATCGAAAACAGTGAAGTCATAGATGAAGATAAATTAATTCAAGTTGCAAAAGCGCTGGGCGTAAGCGTAGAAGCAATTAAGAATTTTTCGGACGAAGCTGTGTTTTCTTATTTCACTAATTTTTACGACAATAGTAATCAACAGGGTGCTTATTTTGGACAACACGGAACAAATCAGAATCAATGCACTTTCAATCCGCTTGATAAAGTAGTTGAACTTTACGAGCGCTTGGTTCAAGCCGAAAAAGATAAAGTCGAATATTTAGAAAAAATAATAAAGGATAAATAATCTTTAATCCTTTGGGCGTAAATTAGAACGCGGATAAAACAGATTTGCTCCGCAAAAACGCGGATTTATATAAATAATCTAAAAAAATCCGTGTAAATCCGCGACTTCGTGATAACGAATCCGTCTAATCCGCGTTAAATAGTATCGTTTTTTTAATTACCCTCAACTGGTTAATCTTACACATCATATATTCAAACCCGACAGATTTTAAAAACCTGTCGGGTTTTCTGTTTTTAACACGATTGCAAAAACTAAATTGCAGATTATATTTATATATTAGCTAAGAAACTGTCGGTAATTAAACCGATAACTACAAAATAAAACATGATTTCTACAAAAGATTTTAGATTACTACCCGATAAAAAAACATTACAAAACAGATGCAAAGCAATTGCTGTTCTAGATGCAATTATTTGTCAAGAATGGGAATATCGTTATTATTTATATAATTCTAAATGGGCCGAAGATGAAGAGTATTTCGCAATGAGAGATGGATCTGGCGATTTAATGGATATTCTTTTTCTTGAAAACCATTCTGTAATTAGCGGTTTTGCACACGAGTTTCAGCATAATCAAAAAAGTGATTTAACTACAAATCTACCCGAAATTTACAATCAGTTTATTTTTGATGAACCTGTTGCCACAAACGGAACAACATTTTGTTTATGGACAAATGAAACCAATAATTGGGAAGTTGGAACGATTAACGATTTCAACGATAATTCGGAAGAATTACTAGCTATTTTTGATGGAAATCCTCAAACTTATATTGATTGGGCAAGTGAATACTTTGAAGAATCCTATAAAGAAACAGGAATTCCATTAAAAACGGTAACCGAAATTTATCAAGGTAAAACACTAACCAAAGAAATGGTTTTATCTATTGTTGACGCAATTGAGGATTGGGAATTACTAGAAGACGATTTAAAAGAGATAAACTACGAATACAACTTTCAATAGACAAGCAACTATGAAAAACATTCTTCTCTATATATTCCTCTTTATAAACTGTACGTTATATGCACAAGACAAAGACATTTGGTTTTCTTTCCCCAACAAAGACACCACTCTTATTGGATATAAAGATAAAACTGGCGCCATTAAAATAGAACCAACGTTTATGGGCTTTACAGCTGCTAATAAATTTGATGGCATTATTGCAGTTACCAAAGAAGCAAATAATAGTTGGAAAAATTATTACCTAACTAAATCTGGAAAAATAGTTGGTCGAGATAGTTTGTATGTTTTTGACAATGGTTCTGATTGTGAAAACGAAGGCTTCATTCGTTTTACAGATCCAAAAACCGACAAAATGGGAATCTTTAATAGTAATGGCGAAATTGTAATTCCTGCAGAATATAACAGCTTAACTAAAGTACATAACGGAATGGCTACTGTACTGAAAGGTGCCGAAAAGGCTAATGACACTCATGGAGGTGATTGCAATCATTTTGGCTGGACTGGTGGCAAACAATATCTTATTGATACCAACAATACGGTTTTGATTAACGATTTTAAATATAGTGATGAACTGAATTTTTATTCTTTACAGAAATCTAAAGAGCCAAGTAAAGATCCAACAAGAGACAATTTCTTAGGAGTAGATGGACAATATTATTCGTTTATAAATTATGACAAAGAGTTTAAGTCTTTCCTAAAAGACAACTTACTCAAAGATTTATCTCAAAACAATTTAGTAAAACATTCTAACGAAGAAATCTTTTATTGGAAAGAACCAAATGGTTGGATTAGTGAACCGAATACAGCATTTATAGAACGTAATTATAAGCTAATAAAAAGCAAACTAGCAGCACTTAAATCGGCTAGTTGTGATTATACCATTTTTAATGAAAGTTTAAATCAATTTATTTATGATGGTACGAAATACGAGAATTATTTTGACAATTGTAATCAAGCCAAAGAATGGATTTATCCAGTAAAAAACATTGTTGTTTCGCATCGAGATAAAAAAGACATGACTCAAGATCATTTTGAATTTTTAAGAACCGAAAATGGTTATAAATTAATAAGTGTGACAATACGAAAAGGAGAACTTAAATAGTTTTTGTACTAAATCGCAATTAATTATGGAGAAGGAAGATTTTAAGATTAATCTAAAAAAAGCTCTTGATGGACTTATCGATTTCACTCAAGAAATGGTGACAAACAAACTACCGCATGAATATAAGTTTATAATCAAAACCAATTGTTCTTACGATGGTAATGAATTAACGGCCGATGAAGAAGTTTATCCTGATGATAAAATCGACGAAACCAGTTTTATTAATCCTGCTACTGAATCGACTGTAATTGATTATTTATGGCGAAATGGCAAAGTCCCACAATGGATTAATGTTCAAGTTAGTAGTTGCGATTCTAATTTTAGCTACATAACATTAGAATGTTGCGGAAGATTTTCGGCTACTTTAAATCACAAGGATGGTCCTTTTCGTGCATTAGGTCCCAACATCCCTTATCGTTATTACGATCCAAATTCCGAAGAACTCCTTCAGAAAGTTGATTTAAATGAAATAAAACAATCTTAGATTATGTGGTACGACAACTATTCGTTTTTATAAAAACAAACCCTTGAAAACAAGAAAAAGAATAAATAAAACTAATTCTTCTTTTCACTTAAATACAAATCTTAACTTTGTAAAAAACGTGAATATGAAAAACTTTTTATTCTTAGCTGTCGCTATAATCTTTGAAATCATTGCAACCTCTGCACTAAAAAAATCTGAAGAGTTTACTAAACTAATTCCAAGTATCATTACGATTGTAGGTTACTTTGGAGCATTTTATTTTTTGAGTTTTGCAATTAGAACTATTCCAATAGGAATTGCTTATGCAATTTGGTCTGGTGTTGGTATTGTTTTAATTACAATAATTGGCGCCGTGTTTTTCAAACAGATTCCCGATTTACCAGCAATTATCGGATTGGCATTAATACTAATTGGTGTTATTGTAATTAATGTTTTCTCGCAAACTACTGCTCATTAATTTAAAAAAACAGTATTTTTGATAGTATCAAATGATACTATCATGAAACCTCCTTACGATATAACACCAACTATTTTACAACTTGTAAGTTCTATATCTGTAAAGATTGGCGAGATAAATGCAACCTTTTTAAACAAGCAATCGCCACAACTCAGAAAACAAAACCGTATAAAAACGATACATTCTTCATTACAAATTGAAGGGAATACTTTATCAGAAGAACAAATAACAGCCTTAGTAGAAAACAAGCGAATCATTGGCCCCGAAAAAGACGTTCTTGAAGTTCTAAATGCAATAAAAGTATATGAAAACTTAGAGCAATATGAATTTGCATCTAACAAAAGCTTCCTAAAAGCACATTCGGAATTAATGAAGGGTCTGATCAAAAATTCAGGAAAATATCGAAATCAAAGCGTTGGAATAGTTAAAGGTACAAAAGTGGAACATATAGCACCGCCACATCAAAATGTTCCGTATTTAATGAATGATTTATTTGAATCTCTAAAAGATAAAAATGAATTAACGCTAATCAAAAGTTGTGTTTTTCATTATGAAATGGAATTTATTCATCCTTTTTTAGATGGAAATGGAAGAATGGGAAGATTGTGGCAGACATTAATTCTAACCGCAGAATATCCAGTTTTTGAATTTTTACCTTTTGAAACTTTAATAAGCCAAACACAAGAAAACTATTATCAAGCACTTGCATTAAGCGATAAATCAGGAAAATCAACAATTTTTATAGAATATATGCTTAATGTAATTAATAAATCTCTAGAAGGTTTACTTAATTATAATAACAGAACATTAAAAGATATAGACCGATTGGATTATTTTTTAATGCTAGGTCTAAAAGAATTTAGCCGAAAAGACTATATGAATATTTTTAAAGATATTTCTTCGGCTACAGCCAGCAGAGACTTAAAAAAAGGTGTAGAACTAAAATTATTTACCATCGAAGGAAGTCAGAATAAAGCAAAGTATATACTACTATAAAATTTAAAAGAATGATTTTCAGAACAGCCACTCTTTCAGACTTAAAAGAAATGCAAGAATTGTTTATCGATACAATTAAAAACGTTTGTCAGAAAGATTATAATCCCAAGCAAATTGAGGTTTGGACCTCAGGCGCAAGCAATACAGAACGTTGGATTAACGTTATTAACACTCAGTTTGTTTTATTAGCAATTATCGAAAATAAAATTGTGGGTTACGGTACTTTGAAAGACGGTAATTATATTGATTTCTTTTACGTTCATAAAGACTTTCAGCGACAAGGAATCGCAGATAAAATTTTATCCAAACTAGAAATCGAAGCTAAAAAATCAAATTCAAAAATAATAACTTCGGATATCAGCATAACGGCTAAACCATTTTTTGAAAAGAAAGGTTTTATTGTAATCAAAGAACAAAGAATAGAAAAATTAGGAGTAGAACTCATTAATTATAAAATGCAGAAAGCTGTTTTAGCCGAAACCAAATATCAAAAATAGAAGAATGGACTTATTTAATCCTCAAATAAACGAAGACACTAATTTATTACCCAAAGATGGAACTGTAAATTATTATGGTAGGTTATTCTCTCGTGAGCAAGCGAATTACTATCGTGATATTTTATTAGATACTATCGACTGGAAAAATGATGAAGCTATTATTTTTGGAAAATTGATAATCACCCAAAGAAAAGTAGCTTGGTACGGTGATTCTAGCTTTGAGTACTCCTACTCTAATACTACAAAAAAAGCACTTGCGTGGACTCCAGAATTATTGGAATTAAAAGCTTTTGTAGAAGAGAAAACTGGAGAAACATTTAATTCCTGCTTACTTAATTTATACCATTCTGGCGACGAAGGAATGGCGTGGCATAGCGATGCCGAAAAAGATTTAAAGAAAAATGGAGCTATTGCTTCGGTTAGTTTTGGTGCTGAGCGAAAATTTGCTTTCAAGCACAAAGAGACCAAAGAGATTATTTCTTTGATTTTAGAACACGGAAGTTTGTTGGTAATGAAAGATACAACTCAAACGCATTGGCTCCACCGTTTACCTCCAACAAAAACTACATCAAAACCAAGAGTTAATCTAACTTTTAGATCTATTGTTGCATAAATTTCATGTTATTTTTACTTTTCAAATCCATCGATTTTGAAAGACAAACTCAATGGCATTGATTCTATAACTTTTATAAGATTATCAATTATCTCATCATCGTATCCACATTTATTTAAAATTGGATAGAAAACCTTACTGGATAAAGCTTTTCATTCAAACAATTGAATTTTACTCAATTATAAAGAGTAGGAAATACTTATAAATTTCATATTTTTGCAATTAACAAAAAATAAGATTTTACTTAGATAATGGATGCTAATATGGAAAACCTAATTCAGTTAGAACACTACAAAATTCAAAAACCCCAACATTGGGCAACCGATATAAATGATAACCAACTTATTGACCTAATAAAGGAGTCAGATTTTTCTAATAAGCAAATAGAAGAAGGGCGAGATTATTGCTTTTTTTTGGATAAAATATATTATACAAATGAAAATGAAAGCAGTGAATATGCCTGCTTAGCTTATACTCTTAATGAGCCTGCCAATCTTGAACGAGCATCTGTAACAGACGTTGTTGTAGAAGAAAATGAAACTTACATTATTCATAGAATAAGTGTTTTACGCGAAGGGGTTTTAATAGACAAAATTGCTGACACCAAAATTAAAGTTCTGGATAGTGAAAACCAGAGTAGCGGTGGTATTTTGAATAGTAATAAAAAAATTAATATTACGATCAAAGATCTTCGCCTGTACGATGTTTTAATCATGGAAGATTCTCGAGTAAAGATTTTCACAGAACGCGATTTCTTACGCAAAGAGTTCTCTAAATTTGTTTGGATTAGTCCTGATACTTATTGGGCTTATGGGAATTATAAATTCACTTTTATTAATGATCGTGAGAAAACCATTTCATACAAAAAAACTTATTTTAGAGATGAAGAAGGAAATCTATTGGAGCCAGAAATCATCCATCTAAAAAAAGGCGAAAGATATACGATTGAGAAGGAAAATTATATAAATACTGTTGACATAAATAGAGAGCTGTCTCCTTTTATTGATTTTGCAACTCATAACAATTGGATCGATTTATCTAATTATATCTATCCTATATATGAAGAAATTTATAACAAATCATCTTTAGTAGATTTTGCACCAAACTTAGTAGAGAAATTAGATGCAATAACTGATAAAGGAGAGCAATTACAGTTTGCTATAGATTATGTTCAAAATCATGTTTATTACGTTTATAATGCTCATGAAATGAACGGTCATAAACCACAAGAACCTTCTGTTACTTATGAGAACAAGCAAGGAGATTGTAAAGCAAAATCTGTTTTATTAAAAGTAATTTTAGATTATATTGGTGTTGATTCTTCGATAGTTTTAGTCAATTTTAATACTGATTATTACATTAAATATTATTTGCCATCCCTTCTTACTTTCAATCATGTAATTGTTAAAATCAATTATAATGGAGAGACTTATTTTATTGATGCTACTATTCGTGATGAATTTGGTTTAATTGAAAATCGTGGTTTTATCTTTTTTAGACATTATCTAGAAATAAAACCAAATCAAGAATTACAAGTAAGAAAACCTCATAAATTCCCTTATTACTGTATAGATGAAAAAGTAGAATTCAATGCAAAGAACACTACTGGAGATTTAAAACTAACAACTACTTATAAAGGAAATCGTGCCAATAGCATGCGTAGGTATTTTAAGAATACTAACAAAAGAGAGGTGATTGACAGTTGGAATAATTTCTTGTTTTATACACTGAACTATAATAATGACAGAAACGGAACTGATATTAGAAATATTTTTACCGATGCCGCTATTGAGATTATTAGTGATGATAAAAAACTAAATGAATTCACCATTCAATACAATGCAACTATCGAGAATCCGTATTTCGTAGACGATCAAAAGAATCGTTTTATGATGTATTTTGACCGAAACATGGTTAAAGAAAATGCAAGAGATTTTATGCACAAGGACTTTCCTTTCTGGCATAATTTTGATAATGAGAAATATGAAATCAACGTTTATACGGATCAAAAAATAGATACTCAAGAAAAATACACAATTCAAGAGTGTACTATTAACAATCCTTATTTTGATTATGTAACACGCAAAAAAATTACTAAAAATGGTGGAACTGTATATGTAGATTACAAACCATTGGTTAACTTAGAAATCCCTGAAAAAGATTACGAAGAATTCAGATCTGCTCATCATACCATTGCAGATAGTAATACTGGTCTTGGAATTGATATTGTAGAAGAAGGACTTATAAATAACTTGAAATTTAATTTCAAAAAAATATTTAAATAAGCATCGTTGCTATTATTAAAAAAAAAAAGGGGTTTTAAAAACCCCTTTTTTTTTATCCGATAAATTCTTATTCTAATTCAAAATTCGATTTCAAACGAATATCCGCAGATGATGAATCTATCATCAATTCAAAATCTCCAGGCTCAGAACCCTACTCTATTTTATCATTGTAGAAAGATAATTTTTCATTACCAATTGTAAACTGAATTGTTTTGGTTTCTCCTGCATTTAATTTCACTTTCTGAAAATCTTTAAGTTCTAAAACTGGTCTTACAACAGATCCGAACTTATCTTTTAAATACAATTGAACTACTTCTTCTCCAGCAACTTTTCCAGCATTCTTTAGCTGAAAAGAAACATTAATTTGATATTGCTTTTTATAATTTATTGATCTCTCACGATACTGCCTTTATTTGGCAAAACCCAAAACCTTAAATAGCTTGAAGCTTATAAAAGCATGGCTTAATAAATTTCAATTAAGACAGGAAAATGATCAGATGGATATTTTAAATCTACAGAATCACTTAAAACAGCGTGTTTCTTTACTTTTAAACTGTTGTTCTTCGAAATAAATATATAATCTAATAATAGCGTAACTGGTTTATCATGTTTAAAATCACTAAAAGTTCCTGATGGGCCAAATGGCTTTTCTTCTGAAATATCACGAGTATCGTTCATTATTTTTTTTAAAGAGATAATACGTTCTGTGTCTGGCTCTGAATTAAAATCTCCCATAAGAAAAACAGGATATCCCTTAGTGTTTACAGCTTTCATTTTAGAAAGAATAAGCTCTAATCCTTTTGTTCTAGCTTCTTCGCCAATGTGATCAAGATGCGTATTAAAAACCCAAAATACTTTTTTAGTCTTTAAATCTTTAAAAAGTGCATACGTACAAACTCTGTTGTAAGCAGCATCCCAACCTTTTGAGATTACATCTGGAGTTTCTGAAAGCCAAAATGTATTGGATTGTTGCACTAAAAACCTATCTTTTTTATAGAATATAGAAGATGATTCGCCTTTACCTTCTCCTTCACGAGCGGTACCTATATGAGTATAAGAAGGTAATGCCGAAGCAATATCATTTACTTGATTTGGCATTGCTTCTTGCACTCCAAATACATCAGGAGCATAAAATTGTATTTGTGATGTAAAAAAATCTTTACGGTTAGGCCATGCATTTTCTCCGTCTGAAGCAACATCTAAACGGATATTGTATGTCATTATTTTTAAATTTTGACCATAAGTCCCACAAAGGGACAAAAACAACACTAGGACAACTAATTTGTTTATTCTTTTCATAATTAAGGTTTTTAATGAGTATTTAAACCAAAAATCCATCTGTATAGATGGATTTTTGCTGTATTTATAACGTTTTAAATATAATTTAATGTTCTTTCTAGCGCCATTCCTCGTGAACCTTTAATAAGCATTGTCTGTTCATTAAAAGTTATAATTTTTAAATAAGCGACGAATGAATCAAACGAATCAAAGAAATGTAAATTCTCTTTTTCAATTTTATGTTTATAAAACGAAGGACCTATAAAATAGCAATTCGTTTTGCTTTCATTTAATAATGATGTCACAATAATTTTATGCTCTTGCTCACTTTCAGAACCAAGCTCAAACATATCCCCCAGAATCATAACTTTATTTTGCTTCTCTAATTGGATAAAATTTTCGATAGCAACCGCCATACTACTTGGGTTTGCATTATACGCATCAAGAATAATTTCGTTTGTTCCCTTAATCAATAATTGTGAGCGATTGTTTTCCGGAATATAACTTTCTAAAGCTCCCTTAATAGCCAAATCTTCAATCTTAAAGTATTTCCCTATTGCTACCGCAGCACTTATGTTATTAGCGTTGTAAAGCCCTATCAAATGTGAAGTAATAGTTTGGTCATCGAAACCTAAAACTACAAAAGGATTAGCTGTAATGGTACTTATAACAACATCTGCATTGGCTTTTTTATGTCCAAATGTAAAACTCTTTATTGCACTAGTTTTCTCAACCTGAATTGCATCATCAAGGTTAACAAAAGCAATTTTATTATTTGCAGAAAGATATTTATACAATTCGCTTTTTCCTTCTATTACTCCTTCTATTCCACCAAATCCTTCAAGGTGCGCTTTACCAAAATTAGTCACATATCCAAAATCAGGTTGTGCCAATTCGCACAAAAATTCAATTTCCTTTTTATGATTAGCTCCCATTTCCACAATACCAATTTCGGTATCTTTAGTAAACGATAACAACGTTAATGGAACACCTATATGGTTGTTTAAATTTCCAACTGTAGCTTTGGTTTTGTACTTTTTAGAAAGCACAACATTTATTAGCTCTTTGGTAGTTGTTTTACCATTACTTCCCGTTAAGGCAATAATAGGCAATTGCAAATAAGCTCGGTGAAATTTTGCCAGCTCCTGTAAAGCAATCAAACTATCCTCAACCAAAATTGTTCTTTGATCGATAAAGTAAGATGCATTATCAATTATTACAAATAGAGCTCCTTTTTGCAAAGCCTCATCTGCAAATGTATTGGCATCAAAATTATCTCCTTTTATAGCAAAAAACATTGAGTTTAATGCTATTTTACGGGTATCAGTCGAAACTGATTGACATTGTAAAAATAAATTATGAATGTGAGCAATATCCATTTTAAAACAGATTTAAAACAATAAAAGCCCTAATCAAAGGGCTTTTATTACTATTATTAAATTTCTTAATTTCTAGGTGATTTTCTTTTTTCAGATTTTGGTCCTACTCTTGACATTGCACATCTGAAACCAATGTAATCAGTTGCCATATCTTGAGGGAAATATCTTCTTTGAGCTGGATCTAACCAATATGCTCTATCTCTCCAAGAACCTCCTTTGTAAACTCTAACATTATCATTTACTAAAGTCGTTCTTTTGCTAGACTTATCGTATTTTCTAACCATGTTACCTAAACTATCTGTTGTTACATTATGTTTAGGAGAATTGTACATCGCTTGTTTTGCTTTTTCTGCTGCAGTTTCCTCACCAGATCCACCAAAATCATAATACTTAGTAGATTGTTTATCTCCATCTCTATAGTTGATGTTATCGCTTGTAGAGAAGTTTTGTCTTAAATAAGTTTCTTGCTCATCAACTGGTACTTGTGCAATATCTCCAGGGAAATTTCTTGCAACAATTTTACCATTACTTAATGTATCGTATTTGATAGTTTCTTTAGTAACGATTTCTACTTTACCATCTTTACCAATTTTGTTCTTAGCATAAAGGTTACCTCTAAAGTAGTTAAAGTCATTTGCTTCATTATCAATAAGAGGTCTGTAAACATCGGCAACCCACTCGGCTACGTTTCCAGCCATATCATACAAACCAAAATCATTTGCAGGATATTTTTTAACTTCGTTTGTGATATCTGCACCGTCATCAGACCATCCAGCTATACCACCGTAATCTCCATTTCCTTGTTTAAAGTTAGCCAATTGATCTCCTCTTGTTGCTCTTTTTGCAGAACGAGTATAATCTCCAGACCAAGGGTATTTCTTTTGACCTTTATAGATATTGTATTCTCTTTGTCCAACATCAGCAGCAGCAGCATATTCCCACTCAGCCTCTGTAGGCAATCTATATTCTGGTAAGATAATTCCAGAAGAACGCTGTGCATAAACATTTTTAGGCTCCTCAGCAGTTTCTCCTTTTTTAGCTCTTTTTACTTTTTTACCTTCTTTTAAAACAATTTCATCGTTTCCACCAAATGTAGATGTAGGTGCAATTAAATATGTTTCTGTATTAAAGTTGCTTTCAGCGTTTACATCATCTGTTTTAGCCCCTTTCTTAAGGTATCCTTTTTTCTCAAGAATTGCTTCGTTTACACGGTTTGTTCTCCATTTACTAAATTCAACTGCTTGAATCCAGTTTACACCAACTACTGGGTAGTTTGCATATGCAGGATGTCTTAAGTAGTTATTAGTCATTGTTTCGTTGTAACCTAAACGATTTCTCCAAACCAAAGTATCTGGTGAAGCTCCTTCATATATATGTTTGTAGTTATCTTCTGTAGGTGGAAATACTTTTTTCAACCATTCAAGATATTCTAAGTACATCATATTTGTTACCTCAGTCTCATCCATATAGAAAGACTGAACGTGTTGTTGTGTCGGTGTATTATTCCAATCATGCATAACATCATCTTGAACTTTACCCATGGTAAATGTTCCTCCTTCTACAAAAACTAATCCTGGTCCTGCTTGTTGTTTTTTATTAGAAACGTTTTGTGCTGTTCCGTTAATACTCTTAACGTCCCAACCCGTAGCTCTTGATGCACTTGAGCTAGATTTTTTACTACAGCTAGCCATTCCCAGAACTAATGTCATAGATAACATTAACTGTAAGGCCATAATTTTGTTTACTTTCATACTCTTTAGTAGGTAATAATTTAGGTGTTGCAATATAATAATTAAAATTAATTCGCAACATCAATTATAAAAACAATTATAAATATTTCATGTACCTGATTGTTATCAGATCATCTTTCATTATTCGAACGCAAAAATATACTTTTTATTATTTACTATAACACTAAATATTATATTTTTACTAACTATAATATAACAATATTATTATCGTTAAAATAAACAATGAAGAACACACTACTAACTTTTTTTATCTTACTATATATCAATTCTTTTGCACAAACAAAAGAAGACATCACTTTAAATTGGCTTGACAAAAAAGATATGTATTTTGGTGACTTTAAAGTAAATGCCCCTCTATTTTCGGGCAACAACTATCATTTGAACTCCGACACAAGGACTATTTCATACACTTTAAACCTTACACAATCTAATTATTCCGAAAGCAGTACAGTTCAGTTATCAAATATAATCTACGAAACAATTTCAGAAAATCAACTTGGTGATTTAATCCTAAAAAACGTACCTAAAAAACCCAATGAATCATTGATAATTTCTTCTGCAAGAGGAATAAACCAAGCCTTACTAACTTTATCCCCAATAATTAATGATGGAAATGGATACAAAAGAATAAAATCCTTTACCTATAATATAATAACAAATTCTCAAGACAATACTTCATCAAGAAAAGCATTAGCCCGAAAGAATACAGCCATATCCAATTCAGTATTAGCATCCGGAGATTGGTATAGATTTTACATTGAAAAATCAGGAGTGTACAAAATATCAAAAAGCTTCTTACAAAGCTTAAACTCGGACTTAATAAAGACCAATCCTAAAAAGATAAAAATATACGGTAACGGAGGGAGAATGCTTCCCTTATCTAATGCAACCTACTACCCAAACGACCTAACAGAAAATGCAATTCAAATTATAGGCGAAAATGACGGAAGCTTTGACAATGACGACTATATTTTATTTTACGCCGAGGGTACAGACACTTGGAACAACGAAAGCAGAACCTCTAATAACTTATACGACAACAAATCGTACTACTATATAACAACTCAAGGAGGAGACGGGAAAAGAATTTCACAAATGCAATTCCCAACAGGAAGTAGCACAATAAACATATCAACATTTGACGATCACAAGCACCACGAAAAAGACCTTGTAAATATCACACATTTAGGACGTGAATGGTACGGCGAAGCATTTGAAATTAACAATGAACAAGAATTTGACTTTAACTTTCCAAATATTGACATTTCAACACCTGTCAAAATACAAGTTAAAACAGCATCTGCTTCCTTTACAACCACCTCTTTCAAAATCACAGCAAACCAACAAGAAATAGAAAACACTAATTTTAGCGCACTAACCGCAAATTCCGAAATTAAATTCTACACCGATTCCATTCGCTCAAACAAAACATTTACTGGAACCGAAAACATAAAAATAAAACTTAACTACAACAACGGTGGTATCCCAGGCTCTAAAGGATACTTAGACCGAATTAGTCTAATTGCAAAAAGAAAACTACAAGGTTACGGGAAACAGTTTCTTTTTCAATATGACCTCGCAGATTCAACTCCCGGAATCGCAAGTTACAACCTAACGAACACAACTGGAATTAATCAAATCTGGGACATTACAGACCTATATAATATAACAACTCTTGAAAACCAAAACCAAAGCACAATCAGCTTTAAAGCACAACTAGGCGAAGTACGAAAATATATAGCCTTGGATCCTTCTGATTATTACACTCCATTTAAAGAAAACAAGACTAAAATTTCAAATCAAAATTTAAAAGGAACATTATTAAAGAACAACCAAGGTACTTTTCAAGACATTGATTATGCCATCATCACCCCTTCCTTTTTATCAAATCAAGCCGAAAAACTAGCTGCTTTTCATAGATCTCACTCTAATTTAAATGTAAAAGTAATTACTACAGAATCTATCTACCAAGAATTTTCATCTGGAAAACAAGACATAGCCGCGATTCGAAATTGCATTAAATACATTTACGACAATGCATCTTCTTCTGAAAAAAGAATTAAATATGTCAATCTTTTTGGCGATGCATCTTACGATTACAAAGACCGAACCAACAATAACGGAAATATTGTACCTATATATCTCTCACTAAGAAGTAACACTTCGGGAGAAGCTTCATTTGCATCTGATGATTTTTATGGACTAATGGATAATAATGAAGGAAACATAACTTCTTTCTACGGAGGAATAGACATCGCAGTTGGAAGAATGCTTGTTAATGACGCAAGACAAGCAAGCGAAATGGTTAATAAAGTACTCGAATACCACGATATAAAATCATTCGGGAACTGGAAAAATAATTTCGTATTAATAGCAGACGACTCCGACAAAGCATCTGATGCTACATTACAAAGTCGTCAAAATAAATTAGCAGATGTTATCACTGCCGAAAAGCCATTCTTTAATGTAGACAAAATACTTCTAGATTCTTACGTAGAAGAAGCTTCATCTGGAGGAGCAAGATATCCTAAAGCAAGAACCGATTTATTTGAAGCATTCGAAAAAGGAGCTCTCGTTTTTAATTACCTCGGTCATGGAGGCGAAGATGGCTTAGCAGGAGAACGAATTTGGGGAAAATCAGACGGACAAAACCTAAACAATCAATACAAATATCCTTTATTCATAACAATCACTTGTGAATTCTCAAGATTTGATGACCCCACTAGACCAACCGCAGGAGAATACACCTACTGGAACCCAAAAGGTGGGGCCATCGCAATGCTGACTACCACGAGATCAATCGGACAGTTTAGTGCCGAAAACTTCAATGACATCTTATCTAAAAACTTATTGTCATACGGATCGAATCAATACAATACCATTTCGGAATCATTACGTATATCCAAAAACAGTAACCCAAGTTCATCTAGCAATGTCATTGTATACATTGGAGACCCAGCCTTAATGCTCGCAATTCCAAAACCTAAAATAAACTTAACAAAAGTAAACGATGTTATTATTTCCCAACCAATTGACGATTTTAAATCACTTGCAAAAATTAAATTATCAGGTGAAATAACAGATGAAAACAACAATTTACTAACGAATTATAACGGAGAATTAACAACCGCTATATTCGATAAAACAATCACAGCTTCGACTCTAAACAACAATGGATTTAGCCCCGCAATGCAATTCAACACTCTAGGGGAAACTATTTTTAGAGGAAGTGCCTCAATAACAAATGGGCTATTCGAATTTAGCTTTGTCGTACCAAGAGATATTAGAATTCCGTTGGGAAATGGAAAAATTAGCTTTTATGCAAAAAAACAACAGCTTCTTGAGAACCAAACAGGCTACAACACTACAGTAAAAATAGGTGGAATAAATGAAAATGCACCCAAAGACAATAATAGTCCCAAAGTTCAGTTATATATGAATGATGAAACATTTGTATCAGGAGGGGTTACAAATGAATCACCTTTTTTACTTGCAAACCTTGAAGATGAAAATGGAATAAATACAGCAAGTGGAATCGGACATGATATAGTTGCAATTCTAGATGGAGACGTCAGTAATCCTTACATATTAAACGATTACTACCAAACCAAGCTAGATGATTACACACATGGAACATTACGCTTTCCATTTCGTAATCTAGCAACAGGACTACACACTGTTTCAGTTACAGCATGGGATGTTTACAACAATCCCGTAACCACTGAGATTCAATTTGTAGTATCGGGAGATGATTCAATTACATTAACACATGTTTTAAATTACCCGAATCCGTTCACAACCTATACTGAGTTTTGGTTTTCACACAACAAACCCTACGAACCCTTAGAGGTTCAAGTACAAGTAATGACAATTACAGGGAAAATTGTTTGGACAAAAAATCAAATCATAACTACCGAAGGCTTTTTATCTCGGGATATAACTTGGAACGGAAGAGACGATTTTGGAGATCGAATTGGTAAAGGAGTTTATATCTATAAACTTACAGTCAAATCGAACACAAC
Source organism: Flavobacterium branchiarum (assembly GCF_030409845.1). Taxonomy (NCBI): domain Bacteria; kingdom Pseudomonadati; phylum Bacteroidota; class Flavobacteriia; order Flavobacteriales; family Flavobacteriaceae; genus Flavobacterium; species Flavobacterium branchiarum. The sequence continues at coordinate 1,380,954 of NZ_JAUFQQ010000005.1, forward strand.
AAATAAAAAGGCAGAAAAATTCGAAAAACTTGTCATACTTTAATTAAATATTATATTTGTTTACTATTAAAAACTTAGATGAAAAAAACTACCCTCATTTTAATTTGCCTTTTTACAACTATTTTAGCAAAGGCACAAGAAAGAACCATTACAACCGCAGTTCCTTTTTTACTAGTAGCTGCCGACGCTAGAGCAGCTGGTATGGCCGACCAAGGAGTCGCCACTTCTGCAGATGCTTTTTCTCAACAATGGAATCCCGCGAAGTATGCCTTCTCAGAAGACAAACAAGGATTCTCTGTTAGTTACACTCCATACCTTACCGATTTAGTAAATGATGTCTCTTTAGGACAAATTACCTATTTCAACAAAATAAACGACCGTAATGCATTTGCTGCGAGTTTTCGTTATTTTGGTTTTGGAGATATTGAATTACGAGAAACAGATAGCCAACAAGAAGTTCCAAGAATTGTATCTCCAAATGAATTTGCTCTTGACGGATCTTACACCCTAAAACTAAGTGAAAAATTCTCAATGGCAGTAGCTGGAAGATACATCCGTTCCAATCTAAAAATCGCTTCAGAAAACATAGATGCATCTCCAGCAAGTTCATTCGCAGTTGATGTTGCCGGTTTCTATCAGTCTGAAGAAATTGCTTATAACGATTTTAACGGAAGATGGAGAGGTGGTTTCAATATTCAAAACATTGGCCCAAAAATTAAATATGACAATGACGAATTCAATGCTAATTTTTTACCTGCTAATCTAAAAGTAGGAGGAGGATTTGATTTCATCTTAGACGATTATAATAAAATTGGTATAGGTGTAGAATTTAGTAAACTACTAGTACCAACACCTCAAAACCCAGATTTAAACGGAGACGGTACAACCACAAAAGAAGAAATAAACCAAAACAGAGAAAACTACCGATCAATCGGTTGGGTACCTGGTATTTTCAAATCGTTTGGCGATGCTCCAGGCGGATTTAGTGAAGAATTAAAAGAGATCACTTATAGCATTGGTGCAGAATACATGTACCAAGATTCATTTGCATTTCGCGCTGGTTATTTTCATGAAAGCCCAGAAAAAGGAGCAAGAAAATTCTTTTCTTTAGGAGCTGGATTCAAGTACAACGTTGTTAAAGTAGATGTTTCATACCTATTTTCAACATCAAACGTAAAAAATCCATTAGAAAACACACTTCGTTTCTCTCTAACGTTTAACTTTGGCGAAAAATACGAAGTATATTAATACCGAATAACAAATAAAAACATAACAATCCAAATTTCAACTTATTGAAATTTGGATTTTTTTTCCTAAATATATAATGAAAGAAATATCTATTACAACCCAGTTTTCAGTTTTTGAATCTATCGAAGAACTTTCAAAAGACATTCAAGACTTAATGAACGAAGCAATTGCTATTCGCAAAAAAGCCTATGCTCCATATTCAAAATTTAGAGTTGGTGCAGCATTACTTTTAGACAATGGTAAAATTGTTTTAGGTTCAAATCAAGAAAACGCAGCCTATCCTTCAGGTCTTTGTGCTGAACGAGTAGCGATTTTTCATGCGGGAGCAATTTACCCAGAAGCTAAAATTTTAAAAATCGCAATTTCAGCTGCTTCAGATACAAACCAGACAAAAGCCCCTATTCCACCATGTGGCTCTTGCAGACAATCAATTGCAGAATATGAAATAAAACAAGAGACTCCAATAGAAATTTATTTCATGGGCGAAATTGGCGCAGTTTACCAATCGGCATCACTAAAAAACTTACTTCCTTTTATGTTTGATAAAAAGTTCTTGTAAAAAAAGCCAAATAGTAGCGTTTAAATTTTAGTTCTAAGTAGGAATGTCTTATTTTTGCATCCCGACCCATTCGGGCGCAAATTTGTGGGAGGAAACTATTTTGCGCTATAGGCAACAATTGATAACAGAAACACTTTAGCAAAAGAAAGAATTCAGATGAAAGAAGTTACAAAAGAGGTATATTTAAAGTGGTATGAAGACATGCTACTTTGGAGAAAGTTTGAAGACAAACTAGCAGCATTGTACATCCAACAAAAAGTAAGAGGATTTCTTCACCTATACAATGGTCAAGAAGCAGTACTTGCTGGTGCATTGCATGTCATGGATTTGACAAAAGATAAAATGATAACTGCTTACAGAAATCACGTACAACCAATTGGTATGGGTGTTGACCCAAAACGTGTAATGGCTGAACTTTTAGGAAAAGCAACAGGAACATCTAAAGGAATGGGTGGTTCTATGCACATTTTCTCAAAAGAACACCGTTTTTACGGAGGTCACGGAATCGTAGGTGGACAAATTCCTGTAGGAGCTGGTTTAGCTTTTGCAGATAAATATTTTGAAACAGGTGGTGTAACTATGACTTATTTTGGTGATGGTGCAGCAAGACAAGGTTCTCTTCACGAAGCTTTCAACATGGCTATGCTATGGAAACTTCCAGTTGTATTTATTGTTGAAAACAACGGATATGCAATGGGAACTTCAGTTGAAAGAACTGCAAACCATACTGATATTTGGAAACTTGGTTTAGGTTACGAAATGCCTTGTGGACCAGTTGACGGAATGAACCCAGTGAAAGTTGCAGAAGCAATGTACGAAGCTGTTGAAAGAGCTCGTCGTGGTGATGGACCAACATTCTTAGAAATGAAAACATACCGTTACAGAGGACACTCAATGTCTGATGCACAATTATATCGTTCTAAAGAAGAAGTAGAAGAATACAAAAAAATTGACCCAATTACACAAGTTCTTGACGTAATTGTTGATCAAAAATTTGCTACAGAAGAAGAAATTGAAGCTATTGACCAAAGAGTAAAAGACTTGGTAGAAGAATGTGTGAAATTTGCTGAAGAATCTCCATATCCAGACTTACAACAACTTTATGATGTGGTATACGCACAAGAAAACTACCCATTTACACCTCATAAACTATAAAATATTATGGCGATAAAAGTAACAATGCCTCGTTTGAGCGATACTATGACGGAAGGAACGGTAGCAACTTGGCTTAAAAAAGTAGGAGACAAAATTAGCGAAGGTGATATCCTTGCTGAAATTGAAACTGACAAAGCAACAATGGAATTTGAGTCTTTCAACGAAGGAACTCTTTTATATATAGGAATACCAGCTGGAGAAACTGCTCCTGTTGATAGTTTATTAGCTATCATAGGAGAAGAAGGCGAAGATGTTACGGCATTAATCGCTGGAGGAGATGCTCCTGCTACTGAAGCTCCAAAAGCTGAAGCTGCACCAGCTGCAACTACAGAAGCTGTTGCTCCTGCAAAAACTGCAACTGAATTACCAAAAGGTGTTGTTGTAGTTACTATGCCTCGTTTAAGTGACACTATGACCGAAGGTACAGTTGCGACTTGGTTGAAAAAAGTTGGAGATGCTGTTGCTGAAGGCGATATTCTTGCTGAAATCGAAACAGATAAAGCAACAATGGAATTTGAGTCTTTTAACGAAGGAACATTATTATACATTGGAATACAAGAAGGAAACACAGCTCCTGTTGATAGTTTATTAGCTATCATTGGACCTGCTGGAACTGACATTTCTGGTATTGCCGAAAACTATACTGCTGGAGGAACTGCTCCTGCAAAAGCAACAGAAGAAACTAAAACTGTCCCTGCTCAAGAAACAGCAGAAACAGTTGAAGTAGTTAGCGATGGAAAAAGAATTTTAGCTTCTCCATTAGCTAAGAAAATTGCTTCGGATAAAGGAATACAACTATCACAAGTAAAAGGAACTGGTGAAAACGGACGTATCGTAAAAAGCGATATCGAAAACTTCACACCTGCAACTGCCGCTACTACTGCTCCTGCACAACCAGCCGCAACTACTGCTAAAGCTCCAGAAGCTACTGTAGCTACTCCAAAAGTTTTTGTTCCTGCTGGTGAAGTTTTCACCGAAGAGATCAAAAATTCGCAAATGCGAAAAATTATTGCAAAACGTTTAGCAGAATCATTGTTTACAGCTCCACACTATAACTTAGTGATCGAAGTAAGCATGGATGAAGCAATGCAATCAAGAGCTACAATAAATAGCGTTCCAGATACTAAAGTATCATTTAACGATATGGTAATTAAAGCTTGTGCTTTAGCATTGAAAAAACACCCGAAAATTAACTCACAGTGGAAAGAGGATGCTATCATCATCAACCACCATGTAAATATTGGTGTTGCAGTAGCTGTTGAAGACGGATTAGTAGTACCTGTATTGAAATTCACAGATGCTATGAGCTTATCTCAAATTGGTGCTAGCGTTAGAGATCTTGCTGGAAGAGCTAAGAACAAAAAACTTGGACCACAAGAAATGGAAGGAAGTACTTTTACAGTTTCTAACCTTGGAATGTTTGGTATTACAGAATTCAATTCTATTATAAACCAACCAAACTCAGCAATTTTATCAGTAGGTGCAATTGTAGAGAAACCAGTAGTTAAAAATGGTCAAATTGTAGTAGGAAACACAATGATGTTATCATTAGCTTGTGACCACAGAACAATTGATGGTGCAACAGGTGCTCAATTCTTACAGACATTGAAACAATACATCGAAAGCCCAGTTACAATGTTGGCATAATTTTGCCAACCTGAGCGAAATCGAAGGTTATATTTATTAAAAATCCCATTTTGAACTTTCAAAATGGGATTTTTTTATTTAATTTACATTTTAAACCAATTTTTTATAAAAATGAAAAAAATATTTCTACTAACCCTCTTTTTGGTAGCTCTGGCTTGTCAGAAAAAAGAAGAAGCAAAACAACCAACAATTGTTAAAGACGAACACTCTTTCTCAAAACCTGATTTAGCCGTAGTAAAACACTTAGATCTTGATATTAAAGTTGATTTTGAAACACAATCAATTTCAGGAAAAGCTTCTTGGTTAATCGACAATGTTAGCAAAGGCAACGAAATTATTTTTGACGAAAATACACTTAACATTACCAAAGTTACATTAGGTGATGATGAAAAAGAAACCAAATTTGAGCTTGGTACAGCAGTTGAATTACACGGTAAACCACTACATATAACAATAGAACCAAATACTACTAAAGTAAACATCTATTACAACACAACCAAAGATGCTATTGCTTTACAATGGTTAACGCCACAACAAACAGCAGATAAAAAACATCCGTTTCTTTTCTCGCAAGGCGAAAGCATTTGGTCACGTACTTGGATTCCATGTCAAGACTCCCCTAGTGTTCGTTTTACCTATTCTGCAAAAGTTACTGTTCCTAAAGATTTAATGGCTGTGATGAGTGCTGTAAATCCACAACAGAAAAACGACACAGGAGTTTACACTTTTAAACAAGACAAAGAAATACCATCTTATTTAATGGCAATTGCAGTTGGAGACATTCAATTTCAATCTATAGATGACAGAACAGGTGTTTACGCAGAACCATCTGTACTTAAAAAAGCAGCTTGGGAGTTTGCCGAACTAGGGAAAATGGTAGTTGCTGCCGAAAAATTATACGGACCCTACCGTTGGGGACGATATGATGTATTAGTTTTACCTCCAAGTTTTCCTTATGGCGGAATGGAAAATCCAAACTTAACATTCCTAACTCCTGGAGTTTTAGCAGGAGATCGCTCACTTACGAGTTTATTAGCACACGAACTAGGACATAGCTGGAGCGGGAACTTAGTTACCAATGCTACTTGGGATGATATTTGGCTTAACGAAGGATTCACTACCTATGTAGAACATAGAATTGGTGAAGAAATTTTCGGAAAGAAAGAAGCCGAAATGCAAGATGTTATAGGCCGTAAAGAATTAGATGATAATATCGCAGAATTTGGAAAAACTAATCCAGATAGCCGTTTAAAAGTATCACTTACCGGAAAAAATCCTGATGATGGAATAAATCAAATTCCGTATGCAAAAGGATATGAATTTTTAAAAGTTATCGAACATGCCGTTGGTCGTGAAAAATTTGATGCTTTTATTAAAAATTATTTTGATGCACATGCGTTTAAATCAATAACAACAGAAGATTTCGTGAACTACCTAAACGAAAATCTTATAAAAAATGATAAAGCTTTAGCTGATAAAATAAAAGCTGAAGATTGGATTTACAAACCTGGAGTACCATCAAATATAACTCCTGTAAATTCTGAAGATTTTAATGCTATAGACAAAATTCAAAAAACTTGGAGAAAAACAGGTATTAAAGGACTTAGCCAAAAAATAAAATCAACTACAGAAAAACAACATTTCATAGATTACCTCCCAGAGGACATTACTCCTAAAGAAATGGCCGAAATCGATGCTGAATTCAATTTTACTAAAGGCGGTAACTTTGTAATTAAGCGCCAATGGTTTGTTCCTGCAATTCGTCATAAATACACCGTAGCTTATCCAGCGATAGAACAATTTATGATTGCCACTAGTAGAACAGGATCTTTAATGACACTTTATAAAGAGATGGTAAAAACTCCTGAAGGCAAAGTTTGGGCAAAGCAAATTTTTGATAAAGCAAAATCTGGTTATCATGCTACAACAATTCAGAGTGTAGAAAACCTACTAAACAAATAGTCTTATACAATCCCGATTGCTCATAGTAATCGGGATTTTTTATACTCAGAAAAATTAGCCATTTCATAACGTAAATTCTCAATGCACTAAGATGAAGCATCATCAAATTTTGCAATATCACAAGATGCAATTCAACAAAAATTACTGTAACACCATAATTGCATCAGGAAACAGTAGGGTTTAATAAAACTATGATTTAAATTTTATTCTTAGCCTCAATCCATTTAGACATATACTTTGTACTTCTTAAGGTATGATGCTGTAATATGCTTCCCATAAAATTATTAATACGATGTGAGATTAAATTAGATTGTAAATACTCTATTTTATTGATGAAATCTAAAGCAAAATCATCCTTTAAATAACGAGAATTAACAATTTCAATCCCCCTTACTTGCGCTTCCTTCCAAATTTCTTTATTTTGGTACAAAGTCACAGCCACATTTGCAAAATCAGAAGGATCATCAACGATAAAACCATTCCAAGGCAAATCTCCACACATCGCTTCTGCACCTATGGTTGAAGTAACGCTCGGTGTTCCAACTTGCATAGCTTCGACTAATTTCCCTTTTAGACCAGCACCAAATCGTATTGGAGCCAAAACTATTCGGGATTGTTTTACTACCGCTTGAGCATCATCTGCACGCCCCATAATACAAAATCCAGATTTAAGCTGGTGCAATTGTAGTACTTTTTGCGACGGATAAGCTCCGTATATATTTAATACAGCATCGGGTAATTGCTTTTTTATCAAAGGCCAAATTGATTCTTTTAAATATTGAACTGTATTCCAATTGGGTTCATGTAAAAAATTACCAATAAAAATAAAATTATCTCTTTCTTCGAAAGAAGGTAATTCATTTAGTATTTCTTCTGAAATTGGTTCTAATAAAAAAGGTAAGTAATATAATAATGAAGCATCAATTTTAAATACTGTTTGCAACAACTCCATTTCAAATTCAGAAATCATCAATGACAAATCACAACGCAAAATACTAGCGATTTCACGTTTAGCAACTTCCTCAGTCAATAAATCAGTAATTACAAAACTTCTATTCTCCTTAAATGCTTTTTGACGCGCTTGACGTAAACAATGTAAATCTTCTGTATCCAAAATACGTAAGGCGTCTGGGCAATTTTCAGACACACGCCATCCAAATTGTTCTTCTATCATAAACCGATCAAACAAAACAATCGATGGATTTAGTTCTTTTACATACTCGTCAAAACTAGAACAATTTAAAGCAATCGTTTTTTTTTCAATTCCATATGCAGGTAAATCAATCATAAAATCACTATCCAAAGCTGGACTAGCAAATGTAATATCAAACCCTTGCTCTCTAAAAATTGAAATTAATTGCATCATTCTTCCACCCGCCGCCGATGAATTAGGCTCAGGCCACACAAAACCGATTATTAACAGCCTTTTAAGCTCACTCATATTCTATTTTATTTCAGCTACAAAATAATACTATTTAAGTGGCAAATTCATCATATAATCCAAAAATCAGGAATAAAACACTAATTTTGTAGGTTATAAATTAGATATCATGTTAGGATTAAAATTAGCTACAGACCCTCGTTGGGTAAACATTGTCGAATCGAACATCGAAGAGATTCTAACCGACCATGCGTGGTGTGAGCAAAAGGCTGCTTCAAATGCTATAAGTCTGATAACTTACAACTCAGAATTAGAAGAATTAGTAACAGAACTACTAGTAATTGCAAGAGAAGAATTAGAACATTTACAAATGGTGCATGATTTAATTAAAAGAAAAGGATTGACTCTTGGCCGTGAGCGTAAGGATCATTATGTAAATGAGTTATTTAAATTCATGAAAAAAGATGGTAGTCGAAAAGATGCATTGGTTGACCGTTTGTTGTTTTCTGCTATGATAGAAGCAAGAAGTTGTGAGCGTTTTAAAGTTCTTTCAGAAAATATCCAAGATCAAGAATTAGCAAAATTCTATCGTGATTTAATGATCTCAGAAGCTGGACATTACACTACTTTCCTTGGTTTTGCAAGAAAGTACACAGACAACATAGATGTTGATAAACGTTGGGCTGAATGGATTGAATTTGAAACTTCAATTATTACCAATTATGGCAAACAAGAAACTATTCACGGATAAAAACTAATTTATTTCCCCCCATATTATGGCAAATAGTAATTTGAAACCCATTTTATACAGAATAGTAAAATACATTGGAATAGGGCTTGTTGTTATTTTAGCATTGCTTTTTATAACTCCTTATGTATTTTCGGACAAGATAAAAGAAGAGATAAAAAAAACAGCAAATAAAAAACTTAATGCTGAGTTGAACTACTCAGATGCTACTATTTCGTTCTTCCATCATTTCCCATCACTGACATTAACTTTAAATGATTTAAAATTAAATGGATCGGCTCCATTTCAAAAAGAAAACTTTGTTACTGCAAAAGAAGTTTCTTTTGGTATCAATATAAGTAGTTTGATTTTTGGAGAAACTGTCAGTATCGACCAAATATATTTGTCTAATTCTTTTATCAATGTAAAAGTTAATAAAAATGGAGAAGCAAATTATAACGTTTATAAATCGTCTGAAGCAGAAAAAACAGCTGAGAGTGGTAACGAAGACTCCTCTTTAAAATTAGAGAAAATTGTAATCATTAATAGTAAAATAGTCTACGATGATTTATCAACAAAGCTACATTTTGATATTTTTGGATTTAATTACACTGGAAAAGGAGATTTAAGTAAAGATATTTTCGATTTATATTCTAAAGCAAAAATTGAAAAACTTAATATCTTATATGAGAACGAACCTTATTTAATGAATAAAAAGGTAGATGCTGACTTGATCACCAAAGTAAATATAAACTCATTATCTTTTCTTTTTGAACAAAACAATTTAAAAATAAATCAGCTTATAGTCGATTTTAAAGGAAAATTTGATTTCTTAAAAGATGGGTATAATATTGATTTCATCGTGAAATCCGACAATAGTCAGTTACACGATGTTTTCACAGCATTCCCTCCTAAATTCATTACCTGGCTATCAAAAACAGATTTAAAAGGAAATACAAATCTATTACTTACTTTAAAAGGTAAATATATTGCCTCACAAAACATTGCTCCTGATTTAAATGTCGATTTAAAAATAAACGATGGGTTTGTGAACTATAATAAAAGCTCCTTTCCTGTTTCAAATTTAAATCTAGATGTAAACACAAAATTACCTTCATTAAATCCTGATCTTTTAATTGTTGATGCAAAAAACTTAGCTTTAAATATCAATAAAGATCATTTAAAATCTAAATTTTATGTAAAAGGAGTAAATACTCCTGAAGTAGACGTAGATTTAAACAGCCAGATAGATCTAGAAAAACTAACTCAAGCATTAGGAATTCCAGACATTGAATTAAAAGGGAATCTTACTGGACATGTTAAAGCAAAAGGAATATTTGATTTAAAAAAGAAACTTTTCCCTGTAACTTCAGGGAGTATAGACCTAAAAAACGGGTATATAAAGACTAAGTATTATCCAAATCCAATTACTGACATAAATATTGTATCAAAAATTGATAATAAAAAAGGAACTTTTGATGATTTGAAAGTCAAATTAGCTCCTGCGCAAATAACCTTCGAAGGAAAACCCTTTTTTATTACTGCAGACTTAAGTAACTTTAATGATCTTGCTTATGATATTAAAGCAAAAGGAGAATTAGATATAAGCAAAATATATAGAGTTTTTTCACAAAAAGGACTAGATTTAGATGGCTCGATTAAAGCTGACTTAGTTTTAAAAGGAAAACAAAGTGATGCAGAAAAAGGAAACTATAGCAAACTCAATAACAAAGGAACTCTAGCAATAAAAAATATTGGTATTGTATCTGAATACCTACCTAAGAAATTCATTATCAAAGAAGGGATTTTTAAAATAAACCAAGACAAAATGTTTTTCAAAAACTTTATGTCAACCTATGGTCAGTCAGATTTTAAAATGAATGGATATTTACAAAATGTCTTTAATTTTATGACAACCAAAAATGGTGTTTTAAAAGGATCATTTACTATAAATTCAAAGTATATCAATGTCGATGAATTTATGTCGAGTACAACAATTGAAACAAGTAATACGACAGAAAGTATTAGTACAAAAACTATCGAAACTCCTAAAGTAGAGGTTACACAAACGGGAGTTATCATAATTCCGAAGAATTTTAATTTACAATTTCAAGCAAACGCGCAAAAAGTTAACTTTGACAAACTTGCTTTAAATAATGCAAAAGGAAATCTTAAGATGAATAAAGGAATTTTAACCATGCAAAATACTGGTTTTAATTTAATAGGTTGTGACGTAACCATGGACGCCACTTATCAATCTTTAACGATGAAAAAAGCTTTATTTGACTACAGCATCAAAGCAACTGATTTTGACGTTAAAAAAGCTTATAATGAGATTGAAATGTTTAGAAAAATGGCAAGTGCAGCAGAGAAAGCACAAGGTACTGTTTCTTTAGATTACAAATTAAAAGGACGTCTTAATGCCAATATGGAACCTGTTTATCCGTCGATAGTTGGTGAAGGTGTAATTTCTGTAAAAGACATTAAACTTTATGGCATGAAAATGTTCAATGCAGTTAGCAAGACAACGAATCATGAAGCGATTAAAAATCCACAAATCACTAAAGTTGACATTAAGAGTAGCATAAAAAACAATATAATTACCTTAGAACGATTCAAATTCAAATTTGCAGGTTTCAGACCAAGAATAGAAGGAACGACTAGTTTAGATGGTAAATTAAATATTAAAATGAGATTAGGCTTACCCCCTTTAGGAATCATAGGAATTCCAATGATAATCAAAGGAACCAAAGATAATCCTAAAATAAAAATAGGTAGAAAATCAGAAGATCTAGAAGAAACTCAAGACACTGAAGATAAATAGAATTTCAAATAAATAGTAAGCCTGCTCTTGAGCGGGCTTTTTTTATGCATACATAAGAGCCAATACTCGTTTAGCTTAATTTTAAAGCATTTTCCTCTAGATACACTAATTAATTATGAAAGCAATTAAAGCGTTCTAAAACACGAAAAAAGCGCTGCTTTTTTTTGTGTTCAAAGGGATCAATATGAAAACCAGTGGGAAGACAAAAATGTTTCCCTAAATCTCGAATTGTCACTGATAGGTTTCATGTACAAAAACTAGCTACTCAAGCTGTTCAAGAGGAGCGAATAAAATTAAGATGGGAGATTATAGAACAAGAGAATATTCAATACGAAAGAAGTAAAAATACAGGAAAACCATACAGTCCAGAACTACTCTCAAACGGAGATACTAAAAAACAGCTTTTAGCACGCTCTAGATATGTATTGTTTAAAACTCCAAACAAATGGACGACTTCACAAGCCCTTAGAGCACAGCTATTATTTGAATTATATCCATCAATTAAAAAAGCTTACAAACTAGCGCAAGGTCTATGTTATATCTACGAGAACAATACCAATAAAAATACAGCAAGATTAAAATTAGCCCAATGGTATAATACAGTAGAAGATTCTGGATTTAGGTCTTTCAATACCATCGCAAAATCAATACAAATACATTACGAATCGATTCTGAACTATTTTAATAATAGAAGTACAAATGCTTCGGCAGAATCTTTTAATGCCAAAATAAAGGAATTTAGAGCTCAGTTCAGAGGTGTAAGAGATATTGAATTCTTTCTCTATAGATTAACTAAATTATATGCATAATTATACTAGTCCCCAAAAATAACGCTTAATCCGAGATTCTTCGTACCTCAGAAAGACAAGATTGTGGTTAAAAAAATTTCGACAAAAAAAATTCTTGCTACATCGCAGGTTTATGTATTGATCCGTATTCGTTTTGACCCAACATTTTTGCATAAACACAACTTTTGAACCTGATCCCCCATGATACTCTATTATTCCTAGTAATTAGAGAAAATAAAAAAACTCCAATCAGCAAAAGCCAATTGGAGTTTTTAGTACTCAGAGCGGGACTTGAACCCGCACGAACATTGCTGTTCACTGGATTTTAAGTCCAGCGTGTCTACCAATTTCACCATCCGAGCATTATGTGGTACCTCCAGGGATCGAACCAGGGACACATGGATTTTCAGTCCATTGCTCTACCATCTGAGCTAAGGTACCTAATCTATTATTCATAGATAAGAATAAAAACCCTGTTGGTTAAAACAGGGTTTTAAAGAAAGGCGACGACATACTCTCCCACATAACTGCAGTACCATCTGCGCAGGCGGGCTTAACTACTCTGTTCGGGATGGGAAGAGGTGAGCCCCGCCGCAATAACCACCTTAAGGTCGTTAGTTGCTTTGGACAACTTTTCAAGTGTTAATTACTAATTCTTGTTTAGTAATTATCAAGTGAACAATATCTTAACACACTGAGATAAAGAAAAAATATAATTTATTTAGAAAGTTTCTCCCCCACACCGTAGTGTGGGGAAAAGGTGTACATAAGCTTACGGATTATTAGTACTACTCGACTATGACATTACTGCCTTTACATCTATAGCCTATCAACGTGGTCATCTCCCACGATCCTTAAAAGAAATCTCATCTTGTGGTGGGTTTCGCGCTTATATGCTTTCAGCGCTTATCCCTTCCAAACGTAGCTACTCTGCGGTGCTCCTGGCGGAACAACAGATACACTAGAGGTTTGTCCAATTCGGTCCTCTCGTACTAGAATCAGATCCACTCAAATTTCTTGCGCCCACAGTAGATAGAGACCGAACTGTCTCACGACGTTCTGAACCCAGCTCGCGTGCCACTTTAATGGGCGAACAGCCCAACCCTTGGGACCTTCTCCAGCCCCAGGATGTGACGAGCCGACATCGAGGTGCCAAACCCCCCCGTCGATATGAGCTCTTGGGGGAGATCAGCCTGTTATCCCCGGCGTACCTTTTATCCTTTGAGCGATGGCCCTTCCATGCGGAACCACCGGATCACTATGCTCTACTTTCGTACCTGATCGACCTGTATGTCTCTCAGTCAAGCTCCCTTATGCCATTGCACTCTACGCACGGTTACCAAGCGTACTGAGGGAACCTTTAGAAGCCTCCGTTACTCTTTTGGAGGCGACCACCCCAGTCAAACTACCCACCAAGCAATGTCCCCCGCAATCACGGGGTTAGGCCTCAGATAAACAAAGGGTTGTATTTCAACAATGACTCCACAACGCCTAGCGACGCCACTTCACAGTCTCCAACCTATCCTACACATCATTTATCCAAGGTCAATACTAAGCTATAGTAAAGGTGCACAGGGTCTTTTCGTCCCACTGCGGGTAAGCGGCATCTTCACCGCTACTACAATTTCACCGAGCTCATGGCTGAGACAGTGTCCAGATCGTTACACCATTCGTGCAGGTCGGAACTTACCCGACAAGGAATTTCGCTACCTTAGGACCGTTATAGTTACGGCCGCCGTTTACTGGGGCTTCAATTCAATGCTTCTCCGAAGATAACATCTCCTCTTAACCTTCCAGCACCGGGCAGGTGTCAGGCCCTATACTTCATCTTACGATTTTGCAGAGCCCTGTGTTTTTGATAAACAGTCGCCTGGACCTCTTCACTGCGGCCAGCATTGCTGCTGGCGACCTTTCTCCCGAAGTTACAGGTCTATTTTGCCTAATTCCTTAGCCATGAATCTCTCGAGCACCTTAGGATTCTCTCCTCAACTACCTGTGTCGGTTTACGGTACTGGTACTAATTACCTGAAGTTTAGAGGTTTTTCTTGGAAGCCCTTAGGCGCACTATCTCTTCAACCGAAGTCTCCGAGTACTATCGTATTTCCCCAAGCCGTGTGGATTTGCCTGCACAGCTTATAGGTAGGTACTTCAACGAACTATTCCGTCAGTTCGCGGCGCTTTCATCACTCCGTCACCCCATCACAGTAATTAGTAGTACGGGAATATTAACCCGTTAGCCATCGACTGTCCCTTTCGGGTTCGCCTTAGGACCAGACTAACCCACAGCTGATTAGCATAGCTGTGGAAACCTTAGTTTTTCGGTGTGCGGGTTTCTCGCCCGCATTATCGTTACTTATGCCTACATTTTCTTTTCTAACCAGTCCAGCATACCTTACGATACACCTTCAACCCTGTTAGAATGCTCCCCTACCACTTACAGTAAACTGTAAATCCATAGCTTCGGTAATATGTTTATGCCCGATTATTATCCATGCTCGTCCGCTCGACTAGTGAGCTGTTACGCACTCTTTAAATGAATGGCTGCTTCCAAGCCAACATCCTAGCTGTCTGGGCAGACAAACCTCGTTCTTTCAACTTAACATATATTTGGGGACCTTAGCTGATGGTCTGGGTTCTTTCCCTCTCGGACTTGGACCTTAGCACCCAAGCCCTCACTGTTGTGAAACATTATATAGCATTCGGAGTTTGTCAGGAATTGGTAGGCGGTGAAGCCCCCGCATCCAATCAGTAGCTCTACCTCTATATAACTTTATGCACAACGCTGCACCTAAATGCATTTCGGGGAGTACGAGCTATTTCCGAGTTTGATTGGCCTTTCACCCCTACCCACAGGTCATCCGAAGACTTTTCAACGTCAACCGGTTCGGTCCTCCACTGTGTGTTACCACAGCTTCAACCTGCCCATGGGTAGATCACACGGTTTCGCGTCTAACACTACTGACTAAAGCGCCCTATTCAGACTCGCTTTCGCTACGGATCCGTGGCTTAACCACTTATCCTTGCCAGCAACGTTAACTCGTAGGCTCATTATGCAAAAGGCACGCCGTCACCCCACGAAAGGGCTCCGACCGCTTGTAAGCGTATGGTTTCAGGATCTATTTCACTCCGTTATTCACGGTTCTTTTCACCTTTCCCTCACGGTACTGGTTCACTATCGGTCTCTCAGGAGTATTTAGCCTTAGCGGATGGTCCCGCCAAATTCAGACAGGGTTTCACGTGCCCCGCCCTACTCAGGATACCACTATCCTTTACACTCATTACCTATACGGGACTATCACCCTCTATGGTTCTACTTTCCAGTAGATTCTAATTCTTTGTGCAAGAAATCTCGTGGTCCTACAACCCCAATCATGCCGTAACATGGTTGGTTTGGGCTAATCCGCGTTCGCTCGCCACTACTTACGGAATCACTTTTGTTTTCTTCTCCTCCGCCTACTTAGATGTTTCAGTTCAGCGGGTTTGCCCACCTATCGGTGTACTATGTCTTCAACATAGTGGGTTGCCCCATTCAGGTATCTACGGATCAATTCGTGTGTGCCGATCCCCGTAGCTTTTCGCAGCTTATCACGCCTTTCATCGCCTCTGAGAGCCAAGGCATCCCCCATACGCCCTTATTTTGCTTATTGTACCAATCATAATTTAATATGACCGTTTTTTTTTGTTTTTATATTTTGTATTGCTACTCAATAAAAACGCTTTCTACTTTTTATTATTTTCTTATCTCAATATGTCAATGAACTTTTTCTTTTTAGATTAAGAAAATAGAGATTAGAGTATAGACTTAATCTATATTCTTTTTTTCTATATTCTATCTTCTTAAAGATAGTGGAGAATAACGGAGTCGAACCGTTGACCTCCTGCGTGCAAGGCAGGCGCTCTAGCCAGCTGAGCTAATCCCCCATTTTTAAAATGATGATGAATTATGAGTTATGAATTCACTCATAAATGCTCAACTTCTAAAATTTCCTTTTATTTAAGTTTTAAATAGTAGTCCCGGGCAGACTCGAACTGCCGACCCCTACATTATCAGTGTAGTACTCTAACCAGCTGAGCTACGAGACTCTGTTTTACTTAAATTTATTATTTGAACTAACAGCAGAGTAATATAATCTTTAGAGATGAACCTTTAGTATCTTTCGTCTTCTTTCCCTAGCGTGCATATAGCTAACACTAAGGCTCTAGAAAGGAGGTGTTCCAGCCGCACCTTCCGGTACGGCTACCTTGTTACGACTTAGCCCTAGTTACCAGTTTTACCCTAGGCAGCTCCTTGCGGTCACCGACTTCAGGCACCCCCAGCTTCCATGGCTTGACGGGCGGTGTGTACAAGGCCCGGGAACGTATTCACCGGATCATGGCTGATATCCGATTACTAGCGATTCCAGCTTCACGGAGTCGAGTTGCAGACTCCGATCCGAACTGTGACCGGTTTTATAGATTCGCTCCTGGTCGCCCAGTGGCTGCTCTCTGTACCGGCCATTGTAGCACGTGTGTAGCCCAAGGCGTAAGGGCCGTGATGATTTGACGTCATCCCCACCTTCCTCACAGTTTGCACTGGCAGTCTTGTTAGAGTTCCCGACATGACTCGCTGGCAACTAACAACAGGGGTTGCGCTCGTTATAGGACTTAACCTGACACCTCACGGCACGAGCTGACGACAACCATGCAGCACCTTGTAATTTGTCTTGCGAAAAATCTGTTTCCAAATCGGTCAAACTACATTTAAGCCTTGGTAAGGTTCCTCGCGTATCATCGAATTAAACCACATGCTCCACCGCTTGTGCGGGCCCCCGTCAATTCCTTTGAGTTTCATTCTTGCGAACGTACTCCCCAGGTGGGATACTTATCACTTTCGCTTAGCCACTGAGATTGCTCCCAACAGCTAGTATCCATCGTTTACGGCGTGGACTACCAGGGTATCTAATCCTGTTCGCTACCCACGCTTTCGTCCATCAGCGTCAATCAATTAGTAGTAACCTGCCTTCGCAATTGGTATTCCATGTAATCTCTAAGCATTTCACCGCTACACTACATATTCTAGTTACTTCCTAATAATTCAAGTTTAGCAGTATCAATGGCCGTTCCACCGTTGAGCGATGGGCTTTCACCACTGACTTACTAAACCGCCTACGGACCCTTTAAACCCAATGATTCCGGATAACGCTTGGATCCTCCGTATTACCGCGGCTGCTGGCACGGAGTTAGCCGATCCTTATTCTTACAGTACCGTCAAGCTGGTTCACGAACCAGGGTTTCTTCCTGTATAAAAGCAGTTTACAATCCATAGGACCGTCATCCTGCACGCGGCATGGCTGGATCAGGCTTGCGCCCATTGTCCAATATTCCTCACTGCTGCCTCCCGTAGGAGTCTGGTCCGTGTCTCAGTACCAGTGTGGGGGATCTCCCTCTCAGGACCCCTACCCATCGTAGCCTTGGTAAGCCGTTACCTTACCAACTAGCTAATGGGACGCATGCTCATCTTTTACCGTTGTGACTTTAATTGCTGAATGATGCCATTCTGCAATGCTATGAGGTATTAATCCAAATTTCTCTGGGCTATCCCTCTGTAAAAGGTAGATTGCATACGCGTTACGCACCCGTGCGCCGGTCTCTGCTCCCGAAGAAGCATACCCCTCGACTTGCATGTGTTAAGCCTGCCGCTAGCGTTCATCCTGAGCCAGGATCAAACTCTTCATCGTATATTTTTTATATTATATTGCGACTCAGATTCTATCGGTTATATTCAAATCTTGCGATTCTATTACTCTTTATTATTTGTTTCGAAATCTCTTTCGAAACGGCTGTCAATTCAATATGTCTAAGAACTTTCTCTTTATTTTTGTATCGCTTGTTTCTCAAAGCGGATGCAAAAGTAATGAACTCCTTTTTAACTGGCAAGATATTTTTGAAGTTTTTTTTAGAAATTTTTATTTCTAATTTCACTTCTTATCTTAGCAGTATTTCAAGGAACTTCGCTTCTTTTGCGGGGTGCAAATGTAACTTTCGTTTTCCAAACTCACAAGCTTTTTTTAATCTTTATTTTTAAAACTTTCGTTTCTAATTTTGATTATTTGCTTGTCAGTATTTCAGTGAACGTCTTATTTGTTGCGGGTGCAAAACTACCACCTTTTTATAGATAAACAATACTTTCCGCTTGTGTTTTTGCGTTTATTTTTTGATTATTTTTTGATTATTTCTTAATGTATTGATAACGTTAATTTTAACATTTGGGTGTTTTTGCGTTTTATGAGGTTTTTCTGTGGGGTAGCATTCTCTTTCCTTGTTTTCACTCGCTTTTACTGGGGTTCTCGCGAAGACGCAAAGACACAAGCTTATTATATTGTCGTTAAATATGTCGTTTATCCTCTATTTTACCCCTCCTAGCCCTGATAGAAGCGGAAATCCTTGCCCTTTTTTCTTTAAAAAGGACAAGATTGAAGCGCATAGCAGGTAAAAGCTCCTAGAAATTAATCAAATCGTATTGCTTTGACTGGAGAAATCTTCGTTATTATATAGGAAGGAATCAATAGTACCAAGAAACAAACTGTTATGGTAAGCAGATTCAGCAATAACACATATCCCCAATTGAGATAAACTGGCGCTTGATTGACATAATAGTTTTCAGGATTAAGTTGAATAATCCCAAACTGCTGCTGGATTAACAAAAGTGAAATCCCAATAAGGTTACCCCAGAACAATCCTCTTACTATTAGGTAAAGCGCATTATAAAGGAATATTTTCCGAATAACCCAATTGTTAGCACCTAATGCTTTTAAGATACCTATCATTTGTGTACGTTCTAATATTAAAACTAACAATGCAACTACCATATTTATAGTTGCTACTATAATCATAATACCTAGAATAACTATTATATTAAAATCGAAAAGCTCTAACCAATCAAAAATGTAGCTGTATTTCTCGATAATGGTTTTTGTGTCGAGTGTTGATGATGTTTGCTGATATATTTTGTCTCCCGTAGTTTTTATACTTCCAAAGTCTTTTAAGAAAACCTCAAATGCTCCAACTTGATCTGGAGCCCATTTATTAATACGCTGTATATGGCGAATATCCCCTATTATATAGGTAGCATCGAAATCCTGAAATCCTGAATTGAAGATTCCTGCAATTTTGAATCTACGAACATTTGGTAATTTGTTTTGATCTTCTTTTATAAAGAACGTATTGAACGCATCCCCTACTTTCAGGTTTAACCTATCAGCAAGGAACCGAGATAGCAAAACTTCTTCATTAATGGTTTTAGTGAAATCTGGAAGTTTACCATCAACTAAATACTCCTTTATATTATTCCAATCATAATCGGCACCAACTCCTTTGAATATAATTCCCTCAAAAGCTGCTTCGGTTCTTATTATTCCAGCTTTACTTGCTATTGCCTGAATATGGTTTACTTCTGGCACTGAAGTAAACTTAGGATAAAAATCTTGTTTTATGGATATTGGACTGATTGTTACTTCCGACTGGTTGTTATCGTAATTAGAGATTATTACCTGTCCATTGAAAGCCGATACTTTTTCACGTATTTTTTTCTGCAATCCAATTCCAGTTGCTACCGAAACCAACATCATTATTATTCCGATTGCAATAGCCGAGATTGCAATTTTTATAATTGGCGCAGAGATACTGCTTTTATGATCCTTGGCAGTAATAAGTCTTTTGGCTATAAAATATTCTAGATTCAAATTAATTGGGTGTCTTTTTATAAGTTCAAAAATACGGTTTAATAAGTAAACTTAAATTACTCGCAAAAACAATTACGAAATATTTAAGGCAAAAGTCTTCCTTATAAAGGCAAGCGTTTTTTCATTGCTTCTACAATATTAAATGCTGCTGGGCACATTGCAACGTTTTTAAGTGTTAAGTCTGAAATTTGCTGAAACTTTTTGCGATCTGTATGCGGGAATTCACGACATGCTTTAGGTCGCACATCATAAATCATACAATAGTTTTCATTATCTAGAAAAGTACATGGAACACTTTGCAAAACATAATCCTTATCCTCATCTATACGAAGGTATTGCTCAATAAACTGTTGCGGCTTTTGTCGTAAATGTTTTGAGATACGCTCGATATCAGCATCTGTAAATAATGGCCCTGTTGTTTTGCAACAATTAGCACATTTTAAACAATCTGTTTTCCTAAATTCAGCATCATGTAATTCCTGCATTACGTAATCTAAATTTTTAGGTTGTTTCTTTTTAAGCTTATCGAAATACTTTTTGTTTTCGATATGCTTATCTTTGGCCAACTTATTTAAGTTGTTTAAAATTTCTTTCAAGTTTAAGATTTAAAGTTGAACTGCAAAATTAAACAACTTTAAACTCGAAACCTTAAACTTTGAACTAAAATACGATGAAAGACCTTTTTGGGAAAGCAATGCTGGATTTCCAGACCAATAATTCACCTGAGGATTTAATTACCGAAACTACAATTTCTGAGGCTGACGAAATGAGCGTTGCTTATTTATTTCGCTCTTTTAAAGAAATGCCTAAACTAGAACAAAAAGCATTGGAACTTGCTAAAGGAAAAGTACTTGATGTGGGTTGCGGCGCAGGAAGTCACAGTTTGTATCTGCAGAATGAAAAGAAACTTGACGTAACCTCGATAGATATTTCTGAAAAGGCAATTGAAACTTGTAAACTTCGTGGGGTAATAAATGCGAATGTACAAGATATACTAACTCTTGAAGGAGAAAAATACGATACAATTATATTATTAATGAATGGTGTGGGGATTTTTGGAAAACTAGAAAATTGCAATAAATTTTTAACCAAGCTTAAATCTCTCTTAAATCCAGGAGGACAAATCTTACTAGACAGCTCTGACATTATATATATGTTTGACGAAGACGAGGACGGCGGGAAATGGATTCCATCGGATAATGAGTATTATGGAGAAGTTACTTTCAACATCTCTTATAAAGGAGAAAAAGAAAATGCTTTTGAATGGTTATATCTAGATTACAACACACTACAAAATGCCGCCATGGCAAACGGTTTTAAATGTGAACTTGTTTTAGAAGGAGAACATTATGATTATTTAGCCAGACTTACTGTTTAAAATAAAACATAACAAAATGGAAAATTTAGATTTAGAGAAATTAAAATATCCTATCGGAAAATTCATAGCACCTGATGTTTATTCAACTGTATATATTTCAAACAAAATCGAAGAGATTTCATCTTTTCCTGAAAGATTAAAAAAAGAGGTTATTAATTTATCCGACGAACAACTTAATACTCCATATCGCCCAGATGGCTGGTCGGTAAGACAACTCATTCATCATTGTGCCGAAAGTCACATGAATTGTTTTATTAGAATAAAATGGACTTTAACAGAAGACAATCCGATAATAAAAGGGTATCATGAAGATTTATGGGCTGAATTACCTGACGATTTAACAATGCCAATTCAACCTACTTTGTCATTACTAGAGGGATTGCACTTTCGTTTAGCCTATATTATGAAAAACATATCCAAAGCTGACCTTGAAAAAACCTTTATTCATCCTGAAAACAATTCGATTGTGTCTCTTAAACAAATAATAGGAACCTACGCTTGGCATGGAAATCATCACCTGACACATATTACAACATTAAAAAAACACAAAGAATGGTAACGGTTAAAAAAGGATCATTAAGTAAATATAAATTGAACCTTCTTTACACATAACATATACTATTTAGCCAATACCTCTTTTACATCTTTCGCAATAAAAACAAAGAAAGCCTTTTCATATGAAAAGGCTTTCTTTATTATATAAACACCCTTTAAGGAATATTTAAATATTTATGCGTTTGAAGTGATACTCTCCATTTTGGATTGTTCATCACATACTCAACAATAAGTGGCGTCATTTCTTCTTTCTTACTCCATTCTGGCTGAAGAAATAATATTGCGTTTCCATTTACCAATTCAGCCTGTTCTTCTGCAAAGATAAAATCATGCTTATTATAAATGATAACCTTTAACTCATGAGCATTATCATAAACTGTTTGTGTAGGCAATTTATTCTTTTTTGGCGAAAGACAGATCCAATCCCACGTTCCTGTTAACGGATAAGCTCCTGAGGTTTCGATGTGGACTTTCAAATTTTTATTTTTCAATTCCTTCGTCAGTACAGTCATGTCCCATGTTAATGGCTCACCACCAGTAATAACAACTGTATCAGCATATTTACTAGCATTACTCACAATTAAGTCAACACTTGTTGGCGGATGCAATTCTGCATTCCAGCTTTCTTTAACATCACACCAATGGCAACCTACATCACACCCACCAATACGGATAAAATAAGCTGCTGTTCCTGTATGAAATCCTTCACCTTGAATCGTGTAAAACTCTTCCATCAAGGGCAACATCGCACCTTTATTTACTTCTAATTGCATTTCTTTTGATAACATTACTAAAATTTAAAGTGCAAAGATAGTCAATAAAAAATGGAACAATAAAAAAACCGATAACTCAAAGAGTTATCGGTTTAAAAATATCTGTAAACTTTAAATTATTTCAAAGTATTCAAAGACTGTGTTGCGTATGCGTTAGTAGGATCTAATGCTAACGTTTTATTAAAATATTCAATTGCTTTAGCTTTATCTGTATTAGCATAACTAGCAGCAATATTATTGTAAGCTTCTATGAATTTAGTTTTAACTGCTGGTTTCGCAAGCTCTTCAGCTCCCTTTTCAGTAGTTTTTGCAACATACTCTTCATAGTTCTTAGTCATTACTTCATCATTCTCAAGTAATCTATTTGTTCTTGCTCTGTATAAGTAAGCTTCTTGATATGTTGGTGAAGCCGTAAGTACGTTTACAAATGCAGCATCTGCTTTTTGTAAAGCAATAGGATCTGGCTTAACATTAGCTTTATTATTATCATAGAATATAGATAATCCATAATAAACATTATCATCTAAGTAAGTTGAAGATTCTGGAACTTTAGTACCAAATTCAAAAAGAGCAGCAGCTTCTTTGTATAGTTTTTTTCCAAACAATGCTTTTCCAAGATCACCTAAATCTTGAACTGCTAAAGGCTCCATTGCTACAGCTTTTCTAATTTCAACTAACCCTGCTTCGAATGCTGCTGGATCGATTGAAGCACCATCAGCACTTGTTCCTTTTTTAATTTTCGCAAAACCTAAATACAAATAATCTTTAGCAATAATTTTGTTTGAAGGATTCTTTACATAATCTTCTAACGACTTAATAGCTACATCAACATTACCATTTTCGTAAGCAGCATATCCTAAATATCTAAAAATTCTAGGATTTACTTTATCTAACTTAATCATTTCATTAGCCTCTTTCTCTAAAGCTTTGTAGTCTTCAACTAAAATTAAGAAATCTGCATGACGCATTCTAGAATGAATAGAATAATCAGTAAGCGTTAAATATTTCTCGTAGTTAGTAATTGCTTTTTTATAATTAGCTTCTCTTGTAGAAGGCTTGTTTCTTGCCCATTTGTAATATGTTTCAGCTAACTCTCTGTAAACAGGACCATAATTAGCATCTAAAGCGATAACTTCGTTGAATGCTTTAATAGCTTCATCATAAGATTTTGCCCCTTTTAACAATACTCCAAGTTGCATTTTTGCTCTCAACAAAGTTGGATCTGCTTGAAATGCATTACGGTATGCTTTATAAGCTTCATTTTGATTATTATCTCCATAATATGCATCACCAAGTGCTAAAAGTACTTGTGCATTTTGCGGATCTATAGTTAATGCACGGTTTAAAGTAGCAATAGCCGCTTTGTAATCTGGATTAACAGAATTTATATATGCTTTACCAATGTAGATAAACTCTTCTACATCTTTTCTTTTCATTGGCTTAGTTGCAGAAGCAAAATTAGCTTGAGCACCCGCTATGTTTTTATTGTCTAAATCTAATTGACCTAAACCAATATAACCAAGATTAGCACGACTTGAAGCAGCCACACTATTAAGATAATATATCTTAGCTGAGTCAGCAACTTGTTGACTTAAGTAAACATTACCCAATATAAACGGAGCCTCACCATCTGTTGGTTTTGCTTTAATAATTGATTGTAGAACTGTTTTTGCTTTTTCAAATTGCTCTGCATCGATAGCTTTTTTCGCTTGGCTTATATCTTGTGCATAGGCACCAGCAGCTGTCGCCATTAATGCAACACTAAAAATTTTAAATTTATTCATCTCTATTATAATTAATTTATTCTTTTTCTTTAATAATTTCATTTCTAATAATGAGCTTTCTTCCAGGAACTCGTATTGGCAATAATCCAGATTTTAAGACTATTCTTTGTCCAATATCCCCTCCTACAAAAGAAGCAAACCCTATACCTAAACCAGAGTAACCTTGACAATTTATAATATACAAATCACGTGCCAAAGGATAAGTCTCTTCTGCTATGTTGTTTTGAGTTGGAGCAATATACTTATCACTATTAAGACCTTTTACACTCAACACATTTACTTTAGCCACATATTTATTTAATTCTGGAGATGGTTGTGATAACCAATTTACACCTACAACCCCAATCATTCCATTATTTTCGGAAACGAATTTAATTACTTCTTCATTTGTTTTAAATGAAAAAACACCTTCTTTAGGAATATCTTTAATTTCCGCTAAAGATTTTAAATAACGTAACGTACTCGAGTTTGGATTATCAAAGACTAAGCCTTTAATATTAGATTCGGGTTTACCTTGCATAAAATTAATTACAGTTTTCAACGCAATTAAAGTATCATTATTGCCTTTGTTAGAAATAAATGCAATTGCATCTATAGCAACTGGTGACACTTTGGGTACTATTTTCTTTTTATTAAAAACGTCTCTCTCTTCTTTGGTTAAATCACGTGCTGTAAAAGCAACACTAGCTTTTTGATTCAATAAATCATTAATAACTTCAGCTTCAGATTTAGGTTTGATAGTAATTTTTGCATCATAAGTTCCCTCAAAAACAGCTACCTGATCTTCAACAATAGGAACCAATGTTTCATCTACAGCAATATCCATACTGCCTTTAAGTATCGTTTCTTTTTCATCTTTACCTTTTTCTTTTTGATTACAAGTAACGAATAAGAAACCAAACATTACTAATAACAAAATTTTACTATTCTTAAGCATGTCTAGTCTGTATTTGAATTAAAAAATCTAACAAATCTAATAAACGAATATACAATTAATAATACACCAAAAGCAACTCTGTATTTATATTCCATTGCAATTGGTAAAGTTTTCCAAAAAATAATGGCTAAACCTATTACGAAATACATTAGGAAGAAGAACATTCCTAAAACAAGAAGAAATCGCTCTTTTAGCGATTTCTTCTTAATATTATCAAGCAGTTGTTTCAACATTACTCTGCAGTTTGAATAGTAATAGGAAGAGAGTATAGTACTCTAACTTTTTTACCATTTTGTTCTCCAGGGTTCCATTTTGGACACTTCTTTAAAACTCTAATAGCTTCGGCTCCTGTTCCGTAACCGATGTCTCTTAAAACTTTAATGTCTGTTAATGAACCGTCTTTTTCAACTACGAAAGTTACAAAAACTTTACCTTTTAAACCTTCTTCTTCTGGAGATCTGTAATTATTAGCTACAAATTTGTAGAATTTTTCGATTCCTCCAGGGAATTCTGGTTTAACTTCGATACCAGCAGTGCTATACACTTGGTTATCTTCTTCAACTACTGCAGCTGTTCCTGTACCTACTGGTTCAACAGATAATACTGCATCTGGATCACCTTTAATAGTTTCAGCACCAATTTTTTTCTCTTTAAGCTCCACTAATTTTGGTGGCTCTTCAGTTACTTCATTAGCTTTTGCTACAACCGGCTTCACAAACTTCACTTGATCCACTTTTGGAGGTGGCGGTGGTGGAGGTGGAAGATTAGGCTTAATTTCCTCTTTCTTAGGAGGTAATTTTACAGTGGTAATCTTAATATCCTTAGTTTCTTCTTCTGTTTTAGAATCAGGTAAAAGGTTCGCGATAACTGGAGCAGCAATAAGAAGTGAAAAAATAATAGATCCTATGATAAGTGCTCTTACCGTAGTCTTCTGATTAGATTTTCTTAGCTCATATGCACCATATATCTTGTTACGCCCTTCGAATACGATATCAAGCCACTGGTTTTTTATAATATCTAATTTCATTTTTATTGATTATTAGGGTGTTAAAAGATAAGATTGCTCTTATTTTTTATCTACCAATTTTGCTTCCTCTGGTGAAAACTCATTAACAATTGCATAGGTTTCTACACCAGTAATAGCCATTTCATCCAAGATATCAACCAAATTTTTATAGGTAGATTTTTTTGTCGGTTTAATGATCACAATAATACCGTTTTTTGGTTTCCCAATTCCAGCAGAATATTCTAAAACAGATTTTTTTCTGCTTAACAATTCTTTACGAATCCCATCTTTACCGTAAGCAATTTCTTTAGGTCCAGCGATAGGAGTTTCTAGCAATCCCATATAATAAGTTAACTTATTATCAGCACCTAACATTAATGTCATAGTACGATTTTCATCAACTTTTATATCATTCTTTTCATTAGGATCTTTCTCTTTATCTGGCAACCCCAAGCTCATCGATTGAGGCTTTGACAACGTAGTGGTAAGCATAAAGAATGTGATTAATAAGAAAGCTAAATCCACCATCGCAGTTAAATCTACTTTTGCGTTTTGCTTTTTACTTCTTACTTTACCACCTTTTCCGCCTCCACCGTCGCCGGTATTTAATTCAGCCATTTTAGTGTATGTTTTTTAATTAAAAGTCTTTTCCTCTCAAACCAGTAACCAAGTTAAAGGTATTGATCTTTTGCTCTTGCAAAATGTCCATTACTTTACGAATTGCAGGATATTCTTCCTTTGCATCACCTTTTATAGCGAATTGTAATTCTTTATCAGCAACTTCAATGTTTGCAATACGCGCATTGTAAATCCATTCTTTTAACTGATTATCTAAAGAGTCTTTAGGAATACCAGGTTGACCAGCTTTACTTCTATCAGCCGCTTTCATTTCAATGATTTCTTTCAGATTTGAAATCGGAACTCCAAATCCTTCCATTAAAGAGAATTCAGCTTTATCATCATCAGTAAAAGCAACACCATATTTCTCTGACATAAGCTCCAAAGTTCTTTTACGAACTTCTCTTCCTTTTAAATCAAAAAATACTTTTCCTTTTCCTATTGTAATAGTAGCTAAATCCGTTTCAGGTAATTTAGTTTGTACAGTAGATGAAGGTGTGTCTACAGGAAGTGCCTCAGGCACTTTTGCAGTAGCAGTCAAGATAAAGAATGTCAACAAAAGAAACGCAACATCACACATTGCAGTCATGTCCGTAGACATTGACTTTTTTTTCATTTTTATTTTTGCCATTATCTTTTATTTTTAAATTTAGCAATAATCATGCTAAAGAATTAATTATTGTCTTAAACTTCCTCTGAAATGTCTGTAAGTATTAACGATAGTAGTACCAGCCTCATCAATAGAGTAAGTTAAGTCGTCAATTTTAGATGTAAAGAAGTTGTAAGCAATAATAGCAAAGATAGAAGTACTAATACCAGTTGCAGTATTTACAAGTGCCTCAGAAATACCATTTGCAAGTGCAGCTTGATCAGGAGTACCTGTAGCAGCTAACGCGCTAAATGCTTTAATCATACCAGATACTGTTCCTAACAATCCTCCTAATGTACCTAAAGATACTAAAGCTGAGATAATTGTCATGTTTTTCTCTAACATTGGCATTTCTAATGAAGTTACCTCTTCGATTTCTTTATGGATAGTTTCAGAAGCTTCTTCACTATTAAATCCTTCTTTTTTAACTTCTTGGTATTTAATTAAAGCTGATTTAATTGCATTTGCAACTGAACCTTCTTGTTTGTCACATGCAGCGATAGCAGCATCAATGTTTCCTTCTTTAATACTTCCTTGTACGTTTTTCATGAATTTATCCAAGTTTACTTTTCCAGCTGCTTTAGATATAACTGTATATCTTTCGATAGAGAAAACAAGAACCATTAATAACATACCTAACAAAATTGGTACGATAAGACCACCATGGTAAACCATACCTAATATATTTAATGGATGCCCTTCAACAGTACCACCTTCAAAATTCGAAGGAGATCCCATTAAGAAATTCCAAATACACCAACCCACAAAAATACATGCTGCAATAATCAATCCTGACACCATTCCTCCGCCATTTGAAGTACTTTCTTTTTTAACTTTAACGTTTGCCATTTTTTTTAATTTTAATAGTTTTAAATAATTTTATTTTTTAGTTATAATAAACTTGTAGTGGAGCAAATTTATATTTTTAGTTTAAATAAAAAAACTTTTTTCAGTTTTATTCCAATTATTTTAACCTAAACATAAAAAATATCTAACCCCCTTAATTGTATTTTAGATAAAATCGAAGTTAAAAAATAATTATTTATGATAAAATTTACAACGTTTTAGTAAAAAGAAACACAATCTGCCAAAATCTTGATACTATGTTAAGAAAATAATTTTTACTTTTATTTTTAACAAAAACAGAATTTTTTTACGCTAACATCTCTAAATTAAACGATTTAAGAAAAAAACAATATCTTGCAACTGAATTAATGTTACTTATATGAGCCAAAAAGACGAATTTATTCAAAGTATAAACGAAGGATATCAAACCAAGGGCGAAAATATCATCCTTGGCGGAGCTATCTATAATGGAGAGCCTCTAAATGCACACGTAAAAATACCTTTAAAAACATTAAATCGACACGGTTTAATCGCTGGAGCGACAGGAACTGGTAAAACAAAGACGATTCAGGTACTATCCGAGCAACTTTCTCTTGCCGGAATCCCCGTTTTAATGATGGATATTAAGGGGGATTTTAGTGGTATTGCGAAAGAAGGCGAAGAAAAGCCCTTTATTACTGAGCGTCATGCTAAAATTGATATCCCATATAAAACGTCTCAATTTCCTGTAGAATTAATGACTCTTTCGGACCAAAGTGGCGTGAGATTACGCGCTACTGTTTCTGAATTTGGTCCTGTTTTATTTTCTAGAATACTAGGACTAAACGACACTCAATCTGGTGTTATTTCGGTTATTTTCAAATACTGCGACGACAACAAAATGCCTTTACTCGATTTGAAAGACATTAAAAAGGTCATTAATTATATTACTGAGGAAGGAAAAGATGAAATTGCTGCCAGCTATGGTAAAATATCTACTGCTACCACTGGTACAATTCTGAGAAAAATAATCGAACTTGAACAACAAGGAGCGAATATCTTCTTTGGCGAATTATCATTCGAGATTGACGATCTTATGCGAATTGACGAAAATGGTAAAGGATACGTAAATATTATTCGTTTAACGGATATTCAGGATAAACCTAAATTATTTTCGACTTTTATGCTAAGCCTTCTTGCTGAGATATACCAACAAATGCCTGAAAAGGGAGATGTTGATCAGCCTGAGTTGGTCATTTTTATAGATGAAGCTCATTTAATCTTCAATGAAGCTAGCAAAGTATTACTAGAACAAATTGAGACTATCGTAAAGCTTATTCGTTCAAAAGGAGTTGGGGTTTATTTTGTAACTCAAAACCCAATGGATGTTCCTAGTGGTGTTTTGGCACAATTAGGATTAAAGATCCAGCATGCTTTGAGAGCATTTACTGCAAACGACAGACAAGCTATCAAAAAGACAGCCGATAACTACCCTACTTCTAAATATTACAAAACAGATGAACTCCTTACTAGTTTAGGTATCGGAGAAGCATTGGTAACAGCATTAAACGAAAAAGGGATTCCTACACCTTTAGTAGCGACTATGATGCGCGCTCCTATGAGCAGAATGGACGTACTGACAGAAAGTGAAATTCAGGAAATCAATCAGAAGTCTAAATTAGTGAAAAAGTATAGCGAAGTAATCGACCGTGAAAGCGCTTACGAAATGCTTACAAAAAAAATCAGCGATGCTGAAGAAGCTGCTTCACAACAAGAAGAAGAAAAACCTTCTAAGAAAGCAAGCAATGAGCCAAGCACTGCAAGTGTTGTTGGTAAATCGGTTCTAAAAGTAGTTACAAGTGCTACCTTTATAAGAGGCGTATTTGGCGTTTTATCAAAAATGTTCAAAAAGTAAAAAAAATATCCCCTTTTGATATAGTATCAAAAGGGGATATTTTTTTAAAAGTTTATTTTTTTGTTTCAGGTTTCAGGTTAAGACCGTGACTGAAAACTGAGACTATATTTTGTTTCAGGTTTCAGGTTTCAAGTTAAGACTTAGTCTGTAAACTGAGACTGAAGACCGCGACTATTTACCAAGTTAAGACTGAGACTGAAAACCGCGACTGAAAACTGAAAACTATTTCCCCAGCAAATCAAGGATTTTATTTTCGACAGTAAGACTATCCCAAATTTCTTCTATATTATCCATTCTCAAAACTTCTTCCATTATTGTATTCTGAAAATCTCCAATTGCTAATGCTTCCGCATAAGGACGTTCACTAAAAGTAACGCGACTGTAAAGCGGAATCCACTTATCAGGATGTTTATCTGAAAAACCTTTTTCTATCTTCTTTTGCAATAGGAATTTTTCATCGGCAGTTTTGGTGCTCATTTCCATAAAATTTCGATACGAAAGTTCTGCGATAGCATCTGCATTTGGCTTACGTGAAATTTCATACTCAGAGAAAATGGTCTTCCAATCGTCTCCGTATTTAAGCATCATTTCATATAAAACTGTTATATCTTCAAAACCTGCATTCATTCCTTGCCCATAAAACGGTACAATAGCATGACAAGCATCTCCAATCAAAGCAATTTTATCATTATGCGTCCAAGGAAAGCATTTCATCGTTACCAATGTACTTGTTGGATTATTAAAGAAATCTTCGGCTAATTTTGGTATAACCTCAATAGAATCTGGGAAGTTCTTCTCAAAAAAGTCTTCAACCTGTTTTCTATCTGTTAACGAAGCAAAAGAGTTTGCTCCTTCAAAAGGCATAAATAAAGTACATGTAAAACTTCCATCTAAATTAGGCAATGCAATAAGCATATATTCACCTCGTGGCCAAATATGAAAAGAGTTTTTATCTAATTTATGTGTTGCATCTGGATTTGCAGGAATATGCAATTCCTTATATCCCATGTTCAAAAATTCTTGTGAATAATTAAACATGCTTTGGCGTTGCATACGATGACGAATTCTTGAGAATGCACCATCTGCCCCAAAAACCATATCGTATTTTTTTTCTTCCCACTCTCCTCTTTCTGTTTCACCAATATGTAATGTCGCATCACTTAATGTAACATCCCATATTTTTTGGTCAAAGAAAAACTCGGCTCCAGCATTCTCGGCCAAATCAATCATTTTCCTATTCAGCGTTCCTCTAGAAATCGAATAAATACTTTCGCCTTCTTGCCCGTAATTCTGAAAATTAAGCTTATCCACTAAATGTATGGCTCTTTTATCCATCGGGATAGCAATTTCACGAACAGCATCTCCTACACCAACACCATCTAGTGCTTTCCATCCTCGATTAGACATAGCTAAATTTATCGATCGTCCCGAAAAATTAATTTTACGAATATCTGGACTACGATCATAGACATGAACTTCATGCCCTTCCTTTTTAAGGTAGATCGCCAACAATGAGCCAACTAATCCAGAACCTACAACAGCAATTTTAAGTGGAGTTTGCATTAAAAAAAAAATGTAATTATACGAATCGTAAAAATAAGTATATAATCTATAGAATAGGCTATAAATCAAAGAAATGTTTGGGCGTGCCCTTCCCAAAAGCTCAGGTCAGGCTTTTCATTCCAATCTTTTTTTCGTTCTTCAAAAAAGGATTTCCACTTCAATCCTTCACGCAATCAATTGCATAATAGAATAAACCAACATATAGAACCTATCTTTTTCTATTCCGGCTTAAAGAGTAGCTTAGTAGACGTTTTTATAATTTCCTCTTTATTTAATTTCATTTTGCGGAACTTTCCTGCATTGTATAACGCCGCTTGATCTGTATAATGTTTACTGAAAGGATTTCCAGATTGTCCAGTAGGCAAAATACTCCAACTATTTTCTACATCCGAAAAATCAACAACTCTTCTTGTCGACGGACCACCCTTTACATCATAAACGCCTTTATCTGTAAAATCAAAAAACTGATTATTAATCACTTCCGAAGAGCCAGAAGTTGCAAAAGGCCCAGCGTTAAATATTCCGCGTAAAGCAGCTACCTGACCAAGTGGATGATGATATTCTACCGTGTGTACTTTTTCCCATTTCCAATCTTGAACATTAGCTCCCAATTGTTTTTCTAATGCAGTTACCGCTTCATGGAATGATTTTATCAAAATCATACTTTTAGTTTCTTTTACATCCTTAGTCAATATATTATCCCACCAAACAGAATTTTCATTCTGTAATAGTTTTGCAATAACTTGCTTTACAAGATGAGTTCCTAAAAAGTCCTTAAAGCCATCCTTCCCTAATTCATCTTCAAAAGTGTTTTTTAAATACGAATACACCCATTTATTGTAAATTGTAGGCGCAACATCTTGTAAATTATTTGTTCCTTTCCAATCTTTAAGAACAGCCAATGCTTGTTTTTCATTTGCTGTAAGCGATTCCTTTTGTATGTCCGATATTAAATTGGCAACTACCGTTGGAGCAACTATTGTTGTATTGTCAAAAATCATTTTACTAACTGCTTCTTTATCCCAATCAGATTTTGCATCTAGCAATTGCGTAATTCTTTTGGCACGGTCTTCAGGTAAATAATACCCTGGATATAAAAATCCATCGATAGCTTCTGGCTGATTATTTGCTGAATATACATAACCCCATTCTGGATTCACAGCCGAAGGATTTTTGGAGAAATCTAAATATTCTGCAATATCATCTTTACCACTTGCACCATCAAGAATAAAGTTAGGATTTACTCCTTTATTGTGTCTATACAAGGTTCCTGTTGCCCACCAACCAACATTACCTTTTGCATCACCATACATTACATTTAATCCAGGTGCTGCAATAAGACTAACTGCTTTTTTGAAATCGTTTTTGTTTTTAGCGTGCGAAATACCATAAACGGCATCTAGAATTTTTATAGGTTGTTGTGTATAAACCCAAGACATTGCAATAGGCTTTGTACTATTCTTTAAATCTTCTATCAAACCATTCATAACAGGCCCATGACGACTTATTTTTACATTTACCACAACATCCGATGAATCTTTTACTTTTATAGTTTTCTTTCTGGTTTCATATTTTTCATAACCATTTGGTGTCTTGTATTCGTTTGAATCTCCTTGTTTGTCTTCTTCTTGGTAAAAATCGATATCATCATTTTCAAACATGGTCAATCCGTAAGCGTATTCTCTATTATGTCCTAACAAAGGATATGGAGTTCCTGCCAAATAACAACCATACAATTCAAAATCTGGAGTTACGATATGAGCTTCATACCAAGTTCCTGGCTGTGAAAACCCAATATGCGGATCATTGGCAAAAATAACTTTACCATTCTTTGTCTTCTTAGAAGAAATTACCCAACTATTACTTCCTATAAAAGGCGGAATTGGAGATTTGTCAAGAAGTGAAGCAATCGATTTTGAAATTGCTGCATATTCTTCTGGCTTCTCTTTTGCACTTTTTATTTGAGTTGTATTCAATTCACCATTTAATCCAAAATCTTTTAAATATTCATCTCCGTATTTATTACGAATATCAGTCAATAAAGGATCTGTCTTTTGAGCCATCGCAAAACTAAATGACATATATCCGAAAATATTATAGACATCTTTTATCGTGAATTTTTCTTTTTTCACTTTAACCAATTGAAATTCTATTGGCGTTACGCCTTCATCCATGTATTGGTTAATCCCATCTAAATAAGCCATTGCTAATTGATAACTCTGACTGTTTTTATCCAACTGAGCTATTGCCTTTTCCGAGGCTTCTTCAATTCCTAAACCAGAAAAGAACTTGTCGTTTTTCAGCATTACAGAACCGAAAATTTCTGACAGTCGTCCAGATGCTATTCGTCGCATTAGCTCCATTTGCCACAAACGATCTTGAGCATGCACATAACCTAAAACAGTCATGGCTTCTTTTTGTGAATCGGCATAAATATGTGGTACTCCAAAATCATCAAAATATACCGTTGTTTCTTTTTGGATATTTTTCAGCTTTACCTCTCCCTCATATTGAGGCTTTAAATGAAAGATATAAGTGCACAAACCAATTCCTAAAACAATAATTAGTAGGAACAAAACAAGCAGTATTTTTTTAATTTTTTTCATGTTTATAAATTGATTAAGTAACTATTTTAACGAAATTCTTTATTATCAAAATCACAATTGTATCTAAAAGTTATTCCTTTTAAGTCAATAAATTTATATATTTAAAATAAAATACACACTAAATGTCTTTAAATAAAAAAATAATCATAGGAATTCTTTCTTTTCTACTCCTCTTGTTTTTAATAAACTCGGGATTAAATTTTTGGGTAAAAAAACAACTTCCTAAGATTATTCAAGACAACAATACAACTCCTTACCAAATTACATACGAGGATATTAAAATTGATCTTTGGTCGGCAGCTATCTACGCTTCTAATATTGTTATCAACCCAAAAAATGCTCCTAAAGATAGTGCAACCAAAATTGGAATTTATTCTAAAATCGGAACTGTTGCTATAAATGACTTTAGTATTTGGAAACTAATTTTTAACGATGTCCTACATGCCAAAACTATTACAATTGACCAAGCCCGTGTAATTTTATATAAAAAGGATGAAAAAGCAATTGATGACAGTAACAGCATTCGTACACAGGTTATTGAGCCATTTCAAAAAATTATTGTTGTTTCTAATATTTATCTCAATAAAGCAAGCCTAGACATCATGTCTACCCGAACGAACAAGCCTATTTTATACTCTCGTAATATTGCGCTTATATTAGAAGGAATTGTTATTGACGAAACAACTCTTAAACAAAAAATTCCTTTCTCTTATCAAAAATACGCTGTGAATTGTGACAGTACCTATTACAAACCCAATTCTTTTTACGCAATCAATGCTTCGAAAATAGCGACTAATAATCATTCTTTAAAAATAAAAAACTTTAGTTATATTCCTTTATACACTCGCCCGCAATTTGTACAAAAAATGACCAAAGAAAAAGACATTTTTACTATAAAAGCAACTGATACGAGCATTAATTCTATGGATTGGGGATTTAAGAACGATGTGTTTTTCTTTAATGCCAACTCCATTATTCTTGATGATTTAGATGCAAATATCTATCGAAACAAAATCCCAGCAGATGATTTAAGCAAAAAAGTACTCTATAATACTTTGCTACGGAAAATTCCATTCCCTTTAAAAATTGATACGTTATCCATTAGAAACTCGAAACTAGTTTATGAAGAGGAGATCAATTTTCAAAAAGGCCCCGCAATACTAACTTTTAGTAGATTTAATCTAAATGCAACAAACATTCAAAGTGGTTATGGTTTAAAAAAAGCTCCTGATTTAGACATCAAAGTCAACTGTCTTTTTATGAAAAACTCTCCATTAAAAGTACATTGGACATTGAATGTATTAGACAAAAATGATGGTTTCCGTATAAAAGGAAGTATCGCTAAATTTGATCTTCAGGCAATGTATGCTTTTACAAAACCTTACACCAATACTTCATTTAAAGGTACTTTTGATGATTATCATTTTGACATTACTGGAAATGATAAAAAGGCTTCAGGAAATGCCAGTTTAAAATATAAAGACTTAAAAGTTACGTTATACAAAAAGAAACATCCTGAAAAAGAGGCAAAACTAAAAAGCGCTGTTGCCAATTTAATTCTGAAAAAAGACTCTGATAATGAGGCCAAAAAAGTAAAAATAGAATTGGAACGAATTCCCGAAAAGTCTTTTTACAATTTTTTATGGAGAAGTATAGCCGAATCTTTTAAGGAAATCTTAATTTAATTGCTACACAAAACAAACTTAATCATCTATAAACATGATATATATCAGTTTTTATATAAAATGATTTTACAAAATTTGCCATTTATTAAATTTTATAATAATAGCAAATGACTAAAAATCCTATACACTCTTTTCATATTCCTGTAATGGGTCTTGCTTATACTATTGACAGCCCGATTCGAGTAGCCAAATATGGTATCTC
This sequence comes from Flavobacterium branchiarum, assembly GCF_030409845.1. Classification (NCBI taxonomy): domain Bacteria; kingdom Pseudomonadati; phylum Bacteroidota; class Flavobacteriia; order Flavobacteriales; family Flavobacteriaceae; genus Flavobacterium; species Flavobacterium branchiarum. The sequence continues at coordinate 1,417,462 of NZ_JAUFQQ010000005.1, forward strand.
TTCTGTGATTTCGATAGCTGATGATGAATTAATTGAGAAGATGACTGCTTTTTATTCTGAAAAATTCAATTCTTCTTATCAGGAAATAAGCCAAAAAATTCATGATTATAGAGCCAAACGCATTACAACCTACTTAAATTTAGTAGATAAAATTGTAAAAGAAAAATTCGAAAATTTTAAAACTGAATTGTCTGAAAGCAAATTAGCATTAGAAAACTACATCGCAATGCTTCCTAATAGCTCTGAAATTAAAAAAGGGATTTTGAACTTAATGGAAGATGGAATTTCATTTAAAGAGAACATCCAAAATTATATTGAGTCACACCTTTCTGCTGGTGCTATCGACGTAAATATAATGACAAAGCTAGATAAAGATAATTTTATCAAAGACGAACAATTGCCTATTGAGTTTAATGATGCTCATGCGGCGCTTCGTGGTTTTGCCAACAGTAATCTAGAATCTTCTTTAGTTCTTTCTGCGGGTATGAATCCTAGATTATATAGCTACTTCGAAAACTTTCCTGACTTTTTCCCAAATAGCAATAATGAGCTTAAAAAGAAAATAATATTGAAAGTAAGCGACTTTAGATCTGCAATGATTCAAGGTAATTTTTTGGCAAAAAAAGGACTATGGGTTTCTGAATATCGCATTGAATCTGGGTTAAATTGTGGTGGACATGCTTTTGCTACCGAAGGATTATTACTGGGCCCTATATTGGAAGAGTTTAAAACTAAAAAAAATCAGTTGATTCAATCTGCTCATGATTTAATGGTGAAGGCTTTACAACAAAAACAATTTCTAGTTCCTGAAAAACCTTTACCTCTAAAAATCACTGTACAAGGAGGGGTAGGAACTGCCGAAGAACATGAATTTTTATTAGACAATTACAGTGTAGATTCTGTTGGTTGGGGAACTCCTTTTTTATTAGTTCCTGAAGCTACTTCAGTTGATCAAATTACACGAAATTTATTGATGAAAGCCCAAGAGGAAGATTTATATTTAAGTCATATTTCGCCTTTAGGAGTACCATTTAACACTTTAAAAGGAACTACTAACGAAATCCTTAAACAAAAGCGCATTGATGAAAATAAAGCGGGGAGTTCTTGTCCTAAAAAATTCTTAGCTTTAAGTAAAGAATACGATCCTCAAGGTACTTGTTCTGCATCAAAAAAATACCAAGATTTAAAACTAGCTGAATTAGAAAGTAAAAAAGATTCTTTTTCGCCAGAAGCTTTTGAAAAGAATAAAACTGCTATTACCGAAAAATCATGTTTATGTGTAGGTTTAGCAAATGCCTCTTATTTAGAGAATGATATTAAGATCAAAGGGCAAGCTCAAGGTGTTGTTATCTGTCCTGGTCCAAATATGGCCTATTTTGACCAAGAAGTCTCTTTAACTGATATGGTACAGCATATTTATGGAAACAAATCGGTTATACGCGTCGATAATCGTCCAAATCTATTTGTAAAGGAATTAAAAATGTATCTCGATTATTTCAAAAAAGAAATCGAAAATATTTCGACTGAAATAACTACGGCACAAACTAAAAAACTGCAAGCCTTTAAAGATAATCTCTTAAGCGGTATTTCGTATTATGAAGATCTACTTTCCTCTTCTTCTTATTTCAAAAATGAGAAGGCAAAAATTCAAGATCAATTTAATGACTACAGAACCAAGCTAATTGCTATTGCTATTCCTGTATAAGAAATGAAAGTATTACATACAAAAACACCTCAAAAATTAATTTGAGGTGTTTTCTTTTTTAAACTAACTAACCACTTAATAAAAAGTTTTTTCTATTCTTTCTTCTTTTTCTTTCCGTCTATTATTGCTCCAGTTCCAGCGCCTAGACCAGCACCTGCCAATCCACCTATTATTGCACCTTCTCCTTTTTTCTTACTAATAACCGCTCCTGTAACTGCACCTACTCCAGCGCCAATTACAGCTCCTTTTGCAGTTGAGCTCCATCCTTTTTTCTTTGGTGCTGGTGCTGCTGGTGCTTGCTGATTTACAACAACTACTTTTTGAGGCACTGCTTCTGCTTGAATCTTTTCTTTTTCTTCCTGAATTTTTGCCATTTCAGTTTTCATCGAATCAATTACTTTTTGCTTTTCTATTTCAACTTTCATTGAATCAATGCTTGCTTGCTTTGCTTTTTGAATATCCATTTTCCCTTGATTTTGACAAGAAAAAATCGCAAAAGAGAATACTATTAAATATAATGTTTTCATGATCGTAAATTTTAGTTTTTATAACATTACAAAGTAAAACCTAAGCCCTTACTTGTTGCTTACATAATTTTAAAAAATCGTTACAGAATTAAACTATACTAAAAAGTCGGCTAATTCATAACAATCTGAATTAGCCGACTTTAAACTATTTTACATCTAGATTACTCTAATATTCCTTTTTTCAGAATTTGCCCAAAATCATACATGTCTTCAAAAGAACAATACAAAGGAACTGGTGCTAAACGAATAACGTTTGGTTCTCGCCAATCGGTGATAACTCCATTTTTCATTAAATAGTCAAATAAGCTACGTCCTTCTCCATGTAAAAATACAGATAATTGCGAAGCTCTTTCTTTAGGATCTGCTGGAGTAATAACTTCAAAATTTCCTTTTACTTCTTTGTCTATTTCATGTAGAATAAACTCTAAATAAGCTGTTATGGTATCTCTTTTTGCAATTAAGGTATCCATTCCTACTTCATCAAACATTTCTACTGATGCAAGATAAGGCGCTAAAGATAGTACTGGTAAATTACTTATCTGCCAACCATCTGCTCCATGAGCTGGATCAAAATTAGGTTCCATTTTAAAACGACGTTCTTTATTGTGTCCCCACCAACCTGCAAAACGTGGCAAATCTGGATTATTATGATGTTTTTCATGCACAAAGCAACCAGATGCATTTCCTGGCCCTGAGTTCATGTATTTATAACTACACCAAGCTGCGAAATCAACATTCCAATCGTGTAATTCTAATTTTATATTTCCTGCTGCATGAGCTAAATCCCAACCTACTTTGGCTCCTGCTTTATGTCCTGCTGCAGTAATGGTTTTCATATCAAAGACTTGTCCTGTATAATAATTTACTCCGCCTATTAACACTAAAGCCAGCTCGTCTCCAACTTCTTCAATCTTTGCAAGAACATCTTCTAAACGAATATTATGTTCTCCTTCACGGCGCTTAATCTCGACAATTGCATCTTCTGTTTTATAACCATGAAAATGTACTTGACTCTGAAACATGTATTGATCTGAAGGGAATGCTTTCTCTTCACAAATAATTTTATATCTGGTTGCCGTTGGTCTATAGAAAGAAACCATCAGTAAATGAAGGTTTACTGTTAATGTATTCATCACGGTAACTTCACTTGACAAAGCACCCACAATCTTACTAAGCGGTTTAGCGAAACGTTCTTGATAATCCCACCATGGTTTTTCGGCATAAAAATGACCTTCAACGGCTAGATTTGCCCAATCTGTCATTACTTCATCAACGTAAGCTTTTGTTCTTTTAGGCTGTAGTCCTAAAGAATTTCCAGTAAAATAAATAACCTTTTTATTATTCACTTCAGGAAAAATAAATTCATCCTGATATTTATTTAATACATCTTGTGAATCAAGATTTTGAGCAAATTCTCGGGTGTTTTCGAAAGTCATTGTTTGAATTTTGTTTTGTAAATGTAGAGAAAAAAGACCTAACACAAAAGAAGAAAACCAAAAGCCTGTGTTAAAGATTGCTCAAAAAAAAATCTCGCTATTACTAGCGAGATTTTTGAATTAACCTTATTGTATATCTTTAGATAATAAGCATTGCATCACCATAAGAGTAGAATTTGTATCCTTCTTTTATAGCTTCTTCATATGCTCTTTTCATTAAATCATGTCCACAAAAAGCAGAAATCATCATTAATAATGTTGATTTTGGTGTATGGAAATTTGTAATCATACAGTTTGCAATACTAAAATCATGAGGAGGGAAAATAAATTTATTTGTCCAACCTTCAAAAGGATTTAATGTATTTTGAGATGAAACAGAACTTTCAATAGCACGCATTGAAGTTGTTCCTACTGCACAAATACGTTTCTTCTTTGCTTTTGCATTATTAACGATTTCACAAGCTTCTGGAGTAATAATTAACTCTTCAGAATCCATTTTGTGTTTCGATAAATCTTCAACCTCAACTGGATTAAAAGTTCCTAAACCTACGTGAAGTGTTACTTCTGCAAATTTTATTCCTTTAATTTCTAGTTTTTTCAAAAGGTGCTTTGAGAAATGCAGTCCAGCAGTTGGTGCTGCAACAGCCCCTTCTTCTTTAGCATATATCGTTTGATATCTTTCAGCATCTTCTGGAGTTACATCTCTACTGATATATTTAGGAATTGGAGTTTCTCCAAGTTCTGTTAATTTATTTCTAAATTCTTCGTAAGATCCATCATAAAGGAAACGTAATGTTCTACCACGAGATGTAGTATTATCAATTACCTCAGCAACTAACGAATCGTCATCACCAAAATATAATTTATTTCCAATACGGATTTTACGGGCTGGATCTACCAAAACATCCCAAAGGCGTTGCTCTGAATTTAGTTCTCTTAATAAGAAAACTTCAATTCTTGCTCCAGTTTTTTCTTTGTTTCCGTACAAACGAGCAGGGAAAACTTTCGTATTATTTAAAATAAGAACATCACCATCATCAAAGTAATTGATTACATCTTTGAACATTTTGTGCTCTATAGTTTGTTTTTTACGATCAATTACCATTAAACGAGACTCATCTCTGTTTTCAGCTGGAAATTCAGCTAAAAGTTCTTTTGGTAAATTAAATTGAAAATGAGATAATTTCATGTAGTCTATTTATTTAGAGTGCAAATATACGATTGTGAGATAGGCGTTGTCAAGTCTTTTGGCTTTTATTTAGTTTAAAAATTGCAAACTTCAAAATTTATTCCTGTTTTTAGCCGTAAACATTGATTATTACGCAACTATTTCTGTTGTCTCAAAACCTAAATTTATCAAATCTTTCCAAAAATCCGGGTAAGATTTAGAAACAACTCCTGCTTCTTCGATAATTATTGGCACTTTTAACGCCAATGGAGCAAATGCCATTGCCATACGGTGGTCATTATAAGTAGCAATTTTTATATTCGGATTAATCTCATTTGTGGCAATAAGTGTTAAACTATCATTGGTAACTGAAATATTAGCCCCCAATTTAGTTAGTTCTATTCTTAACGCTTCAAGTCTATCTGTTTCTTTAATTTTTAAAGTATGTAGCCCCGTTAAATGACAGCCTATTCCTAAACCTAAACAGGTAACCACAATTGTTTGTGCAATATCTGGGGTATTGTTTAGTTCAAAATTTACAGTTTCAAATTTAAAATCTGCCTGTTTTACCAAAGTCATTTTATTATCATGAAATGTAGTTTGAACTCCCATTTTCTCGTAAATCGATGTCAATGCTGCATCTCCTTGCAAGCTATTTTCTTTGTAACTACTTAGTGTAATCGATGCTGTATCAGCAAGAGCTACCAAACTAAAAAAATAGGATGCCGAACTCCAATCTGACTCAACAACCATTTCTTTTGCAGTCACCTCTGATTTTGGATATACTTTAATTACGTTCCCTTCAAAACTAGTCTGAATTTCTAAATCATTAAGCAAAGCCAACGTCATTTTGATGTAAGGCATAGAAGTAATTTCCCCTTCTAATGTTAGTTCTAAACCATTTTCTAATTTAGGCGCTACAAGTAATAATGCCGATATATACTGGCTACTCACATTGGCTGCTAGTGTAACTTTTGAGGCTGTTATTTTCTTTCCTTTAATGCGAATTGGAGGATATCCTTCATCTTTTAAATATGATATCTCTACGCCTAACTGAGCTAAAGCTTCAACAAGAATTTTAATCGGACGTTCCTGCATTCTGCTTGAACCCGTCATTACAACTTCTCTACCCTCGTTAACCGCAAAATAAGCTGTTAAAAAACGCATTGCTGTTCCTGCGTGATGAATATCTACTATTTCCTCATTACCTACTAATGCTTTTTGCATTACTTCGCTATCATCAGAATTTGATGTATTGGCTAAACTAATATTTGGAAACAAAGCTTGTAACAACAACAATCGATTCGTTTCGCTTTTTGAGCCAGTTACTGCAATTTGTCCTTGTAAATTAGCTTGAGATGTTTTTAATAGTAAATTCATTGTAGGGTAATTGTTTTTTATGCGTTTGGGCAAATTTATTTCAAAAAAAGGATACTCCAAAGCTTTACCCTAACTTATCACATTATTTTAATTTATCGTTGTTTTTATGACGGTCTTTATCTCGAATAGACTTCAAATCCATTTTTTTATCAAAAGCAGCCTGTAAATCAATTCCTGTTTGATTTGCTAAACATAAAACTACAAAAACCACATCGGCTAATTCTTCTCCAAGATCTTTGTTCTTATCGCTTTCTTTTTCTGATTGCTCACCATATCGACGCGCAATAATCCTAGCTACTTCACCTACTTCTTCTGTAAGTTGCGCCATGTTGGTTAATTCATTAAAATATCGGACTCCATGTTCTTTTATCCAAGTATCAACATCTAATTGAGCATTTTTTAAATCCATTTTATATTCTTTTTAAAACTATTTTTTCGTTTACTTTATCAACCATTCCTTTGTAATATCCTTGCAACATCGAATAATAATCTGTTGGTATAATCGCAGCATTTATCTGATGCGTAACAACCAATTGTAAAGTATTTTGACTGACAGCTGCCATAAATTTAAATACCCCTAGGTTATCTTCCATTGCAATTGCAATTGGCTCAGGAAGCGACTCCACCATGTAACCATCAGGAATTTGAATTGTTATATTATATTTATCAGAAAAGGGAAAACCATAATCTACAGGATATTCTCTCTTTTCTTGCTTAAATGGGTTTTCCTTTTGTGTATAAAACAACATTGGACTTATATAAATTTTCCCACCTATAACTTCACATAAATTAGAACCTGTAAATGAAAAAGTTTCAACAGTAGGTAACTCCAATTCTTTTTCGTTTAATCTATTATATTCACTTATTTCAATTTTGCCATTCTCATTTTCTAACTTTTCTAAGTAAGAATCCTCTTTAACATTATCAACATTATTTCTAAATATCATGGCATTATAATCCGTGTATTGTCTCCTTGTCTTACCTACAACACCTCCTTCTGGAGTCACACTATAATTAACTACAATATTACCAAATGACTGTTTATTAGGCATTAAATCAACTTCCTCCGAAGTTCCGTCTTTACGTATTAACCTTCCCAGCCAATTTAAAGCTCGAAAGGGTAAAATTCCAGGAGTAGCAAATTTACTAGATCCATCTAACAAAATTACTCCTTTATCCGTTTCTACCGCTGCAATTACATAATTAAAAGCAGTTCGATTAGGGAACATTGCAATTCCGTTAGAGCGTGTACTCACTAAAACAGGGTTTGCTTTTAATCCTGAAAAACGCAACATCGCAGTTAACATAAGATTTATATCTGCTATGTTACCTGTTTTCTCTTTATATGCTTTTTTAACTCCATTATCGCATCCGTAATCAGAGTATCCATTCCAGCTGACTCTCGATTTTACAAAATTAAGTATTGCCTTAATTTTTTCATCTTGCGTATTTACATCTGTTAGCAATACTTTTAAATCATCTTCAAAATACCCGGTTTTATTTAATTCCGGTCCAAAACTATCATAATTATATATTGTTTTCACTACTGAATTCCAATCTGCCGAAAATAATTCAGTCGGTTTATTTGGAAATTTTCTCACAGACAATTCATGCTCTATAGCTGAAGTATAGTTATCCACATTATTAACATAACCTTCTTCCTTCATCGCTGGTAAATCCTTAATAATATAAGTCGTTTTTGTTTCTAAATAATCTACTCTTTTATTTGAAAAAATAGTATTCATTGCATATCCAAATCCTCCTGGTTCAACCCTTTCTTTATTAATAAAAATAATAGATGCCGTTTCTTTATCGACTGTAACTACTGGAAAAATATATCCTTTTTGCTTTACATTAAAAACATAATATTCTGGAATACGAGTCGTAAATTCTGAATAGTTTACAGGTATTGAGGTCTGAAAATACCAATCTCTCATTGATCCAATATTTGGAGATTTTATGGTATATTTATATTCAATAACAGATCCTTCCTTTACATTAGGCATTGTTATTTTTTTCTGATTACGATATTTATTTACATTTTCATCAAATATACCATCACTTTTAAGCTTTACTTTCTCAATTTTACCTGCAACTAAATTATAAGTTACGGCATCCGAAAAAGTAACATTTTCTCTCGAACCTCTATCTCCTACATAATACGTTACATTTAGATTTGCCCAATTGTACCCTTCTTTTTTATAAATTTTAATTCGAGATTCTACATCAGTCATCATTATAAATCCATCATTCATATCATATTCAAGACGAGAAACTCCTTTCTCATATAAGACTGCTGCAACAGCTGAAGTGTCTTTCGAATGCACTTTTTCTTGCAATTCTGCAATAGATACTTTTCCTAAATCATAACTTTGCGCATTGATTTTTGAAATTTTAAGAAATAAAAAAACAACTATTACTAAACTCCAAAACCTCATATTATATTCTTTTTAAAACTATTTTTTCGTTTACTTTATCAACCATTCCTTTGTAATATCCTTGCAACATCGAATAATAATCTGCTGGTATAATCGCAACATTTATCTGATGCGTAACAACCAATTGTAAAGTATTTTGACTGATAGCTGCCATAAATTTAAATGCCCCTAGGTTGTCCTCCATAGCCATTGCAATTGGTTCTGGAAGTGACTCCACCATGTAACCATCCGGAATTTGAATTGTTATATTATATTTATCAGAGGAAGGGAATCCATAATCTACAGGATATTCTCTCTGTTCTTGCTTAAATGGGTTTTCCTTTTGCGTATAAAATAACATTGGGCTTATATAAATTTTCCCTCCTATAACTTCACATAAATTAGAACCTGTAAATGAAAATGTTTCAACAGTAGGCAACTCAAGTTCATTTTCATTTAATCTTTTATATTCACTTATTTCAATTTTGTCATTCTCATTTTCCAACTTTTCTAAATAAGAATCCTCTTTAACATTATCAACATTATTTCTAAATATCATGGCATTATAATCCGTGTATTGTCTTCTTGCCTTACCTACAACACCTCCTTCTGGAGTGATACTATAAGTAATCGCGATATTATCAGATGATTGTTTATTTGGCATTAAATCAACTTCCTCCGAGGTTCCGTCTTTACGTATTAACCTTCCCAGCCAATTTAAAGCTCTAAATGGCAAAATACCAGGAGTAGCAAATTTACTAGATGCATCTAATAAAATTACTCCTTTATCCGTTTCTACCGCTGCAATTACATAATTAAAAGCCGTTCGATTAGGGAATATTGCAATTCCGTTAGAGCGTGTACTCACTAAAACTGGATTTGCTTTTAATCCTGAAAAACGCAACATCGCAGTTAACATAAGATTTATATCTGCTATGTTACCTGTTTTCTCCTTATATGCTTTTTTAACCCCATTATCACATCCGTAATCAGAGTATCCATTCCAGTTAACTCTCGATTTCACAAAGTTAAGTATCGCCTTAATTTTTTCATCTTGCGTATTTACATCTGTCAGTAACACTTTTAAATCATCTTCAAAATACCCTGTTTTATTTAATTCCGGTCCAAAACTATCATAATTATATATTGTTTTAACAACTGAATTCCAATCTGCCGAAAATAATTCGATAGGTGCATTCGGGAATTTTTTTACAGACAATTCATGCTCTATAGCCGAAGTATAGTTATATATATTATTAACATAACCTTCTTCTTTCATCGCTGGCAAATTCTTGGCTACATAAGTAGTTTTAGTTTCCATATAATCTACTTTTTCATTAGAAAAAGTTGTTTTCATTGCATATCCAAATCCTCCAGGCTCAGATCTTTCTTTATTTACAAACACAATAGAGGCCATCTCTTTATCAACTGTAACTACTGGAAAAATATACCCTTTTTGCTTTGCATTAAAAACATAATATTCTGGTATGCGTGTTGTGAATTCTGAATAATTCACAGGTATAGAGGATTGAAAATACCAATCTCTCATTGATCCTATACTTGGAGATTTTATAGTATATTTATATTCAATAACAGATCCTTCCTTTACATTAGGCATTGTTATTTTTTTCTGATTATAATATTTATTCACATTCTCATCAAATACACCGTCACTTTTTAATTTGACTTTTTCAATTTTACCCGCAACCAAATTATAAGTTACGGCATCCGAAAAAGCAACGTTTTCTCTCGAGATTTTATCTCCTACATAATAGGATACATTTTGATTTGCCCAATTGTACCCTTCTTTTTTATAAATTTTAATACGACATTCAACGTTAGTCATCATCACAAACCCCTCATTCGTGATATATTCAACACGAGAAACTCCTTTTCTATATAAGATTGCAGCAGTAGCCGAAGTGTCTTTCGGATGTGTTTTTTCTTCTAATTCTGCGACGGATACTTTTCCTAATTTAAATTCTTGTGCTGTGATTTTCGATAAAGAAAATACAACGAAAAAGACGATGGTTAATTGGTTAATTTTCATAATTACTTCTTGGTTAGTATAATTTTGGCATTATCATTTTTGTTAATCTGCTCTATAAAAAGGCGATATTCATCGTATTCTTTATTAGAATATTTCCCGTTATTAAGAAGCAACTTCCTTTTGTATATTAGTTTATTATTGTCCGTTTTAATGATTTCTGATTTATATTCTCCGAACTTCGCCTTTAATTCAAAAGTTGAAGGCAAAAAATCAATAGCAAAACCAGCAGGAAGATTAACCTCAATTTCATCAGTATAAGAATAACCACGTTTTAACTGAAATGGAGTTTTCCTATTTCTGATACGATTAACACTGCCTCTATATTGATTAAAAGCATTTATCGGAAATATCATTTTATCACTAGTAATCTTTCCATAGTTTATTGCGCTCACCTGAATACCTTCAGTAAAACAAATCTTTTCTTTATCATTACTTAAATTTATCTTTGCTAATTTTAGATTATCAATATTGCCCCAATATTCTTTATAATACGCCTCTTTTTCATTGGGTAGCAAAGACTCAATTCTAGCTTTAGAACTATATTTAGCCCCTTCTGAAGCAATAGATATAGCTCCTAAAAAATCCCCTTTCTCATCAATAGTATAAGCTCCTTTAGCTATTTGAGTATTACCTTTATCTTCATAAATCGTAGTCCTAACTATTTCTCCTCCTTCTGGCTTAATTATTAAAACATTCCTATCATCTGTAAAAGTACCTTGATACCCAAAAGGATCAACTTGACTTGTGCATTCAAGCCAAATATACTTGTCTCCATTAGGAATTGATAAGATCATATGGTTTCCCTGCATAGAAACAAAATCTGAATCTATACTAGTTTTAGAACTATCTCCATATAAAATTGTATTGTAAGAAGGAACATCAACCACCTCTAAAAGTGCCTTTGTATAGTTTGTTAATGCCTTGCAATCTCCATAACCTAAACGATCCACATCATTAGCTAACATTGGTTTCCATCCACCAATACCAATAGCTATATTTACATATCTTGATTTTTTTTGCACATAGTCATATACGATTTTTGCTTTTTTTACAGGATCTTTTTCATCACCTACCAATTCCTTTATTTTAGTTTTGGTTGCATCAAGCAAAATTGTTGTACCTAATAAAATTTTATCCGCATACCACTTCCCAAAGGCTTGCCATGTGCTTGCATTTCCATCTACTCCTTCGAGATGAAAACTTTCAAGCCCCATCATGACATAAGGATAAATTTCATAAAACGAGGGGCTATAATCCTCATTTTTTTGAGCTAGTATATTAGTAGCTACATAAGACAACTGAGTATTTGTATCTGTAGTTTTTTTTATATCAAATCCTGACAGTTGAAATTCTTTCTTTTTGAATCCTAAATTATTCGGGTAAGTCACATTCAAGATGCTTTTTTCTACACTTGCATTATAATTATCTATAGGATACCATTTAGGGAGAAAAGCAGTTGCCGAAGTTTCGACTTCACTTTCGTATACTAAAGTAAAAGGATATTGAATGGGTGTATAATCTAAATAAATATAACGACTATCAGAAAAAATTGTTCCTCCACTAATCACGCTTTCATCTCTGAAATCCTTACGTTTTATCTTTTTTAGTTCTTTGCCTTGTGCATCGTATACAGTAGCTTCAATATTTTTAACGGTTGTAGATTTACCATAATACTCGATGGCATCAATAGCATTTAATCCTTTTGCGTTAAAAACTGTTATAACTCTTTTTTGTATCGTTTTCATACTTCTTTGAGAAGCAATTACGATGTCTATTTGATTTAAACGAATAACAGCATTTGCATTTTCTTTAAGACTATCAGAAATGCCAACAGTGTTATACTCCCCTTTTTGGGCAACAGAAGAAAATGAAAATAAAACAAGAAATAAAAAACGGAGAATCGATTTCATTTAATAAGTAATTTCGCCAAATATATATCATTTTCTGAAACATTTAACAAATACTTACTCTTTTTACTCCCTATTTTTGCTATCCATAATTATTGTTACTGGACCATCATTTAACAGACTGATTTTCATATCTGCCCCAAAAATTCCTGTTTGGATTTTGTTTCCGAATTCCTTCTCTAAAGTAGCGACAAAGTTTTCATATAAGGGAATTGCTACATCAGGTTTTGATGCTTTTATATACGAAGGACGATTCCCTTTTTTTGTACCAGCATGAAGTGTAAACTGGCTAACGACTATAATTTCGCCATTAATATCCTGAACAGAACAGTTCATGACATCATTTTCGTCGTTAAAAATTCTAATTTTAATTATTTTTCCAACTAGCCAATCGATATCCTCTTGATTGTCGGCATCTTCAATCCCAACAAAAACAAGCAATCCTTTTTTGATATCGGCTACTTTATTATCATCAACTACTACCGAAGCAGAAGAAACTCTTTGAAGAACAACTCTCAAAACAATTGCGAATTAAAGATTATAAATTATGAACACATTTTATTTAGTAGCAAGTACTAAAGAAGTAAAATGACTTAGTTTTTATTGAATTTCAGTCCTAATTAATGCTTATTTCCTAGTTTCATCGCTAGCAGCACGATCTTCATTGTGAATATCTGTACGATAATGCTCGTCTTCACCTTCTAAGATTTTAAGATAGCTATTATAACGTGACCATGCAATTTCATCTCTTTCAAGAGCTGCTTTTATAGCACAATGCGGTTCATCTTTATGCAAACAGTTATTGAATTTACACTGATCTTTTAGTTTAAAAAATTCTGGAAAGTAACCACTAACTTCTTCTTTTTCCATATCAACAATACCAAATCCTTTAATACCTGGCGTATCAATAATACGTGCACCAAAAGATAAGTCATACATTTCTGCAAATGTAGTTGTATGTTGTCCTTGCTTACTTGCTGTCGAAATGGTTTTGGTTTTAAGATGTAAGCTGGGCTCCATTGCATTTACAAGAGTCGACTTTCCAACTCCAGAATGCCCTGAGAACATCGTTACCTTATTAATCATCAATCCTTTTAACTCCTCAACACCTTTTCCTTCTGTTGATGATATACGCAAACATTTATAACCAATCTCTTGGTATACGTGTTGCATATACAATTGTTCATCAAGTGTGTCTTCATCAAAAGTATCAATTTTATTAAAAACCAATATTGTTTCAATACCATATGCTTCGGCAGTAACCAAAAAACGGTCGATAAAATTAAATGTAGTTGGTGGATTATTGATTGTTACTAATAAAAACACGCAATCAATATTAGACGCAATAATATGCATCTGATGAGATAAATTCACTGATTTACGAACAATGTAGTTCTTTCTTTCATGAATATTATGGATTGTTCCTGTTACAGTATCCGAACTTTCTTCAAGTTCATAATCCACAACATCCCCTACAGCTATAGGATTGGTACTCTTAATACCTTTTATCCTAAACTTTCCTTTCATTCTACACTCTATAAAATCACCTGTTTCGGTTTTTACGGTGTACCAACTTCCTGTAGATTTGTATACGGTTCCTGTCATAGTGCAAAGATAAAATTTTGTTTCAGCTTTAAAGTTTAAAAGTTCAAAGTTTTTTAGACTTTCTCCACATTAAAAAATCCCCATGAGCCATTAAAAGCTATGGGGATTCAATTATTGAGAATTATTAACTATAAAAGCAATGCAAGAACATGAAAAAAATCACATATTTTTCTATTATAACCTTGCCTTACTTATAAGTTTATATAAGTTATGCGTTAAGGATTCTCTCTTGGTGACTGATACTTTCTTGGTGAATTGCTTTAAACATTTTAAGTACAAACTCTTCAGACAATCCTTTTTTCTCTCCTTCAAGAATCATTTTTCCAAGAATTTCATTCCAACGGCTGTTTTGAAGAATAGCAACGTTTGAGTCTTTTTTCACCTGACCAATTTCGTCAGCAACTTTCATACGTTTTCCTAACAAGTCTAATAAATTAGCATCTAGAACATCAATATTAGCTCTTAATTTTGACATTTTTTGGCTATATTCATCCGTTTTGTCGTCCGTTTTTCTAACTCTTAAATCTTTGAAAATTTGTTTCAAAGCATCTGGAGTTACTTGTTGTGCAGCATCACTCCAAGCGTTATCTGGATCAATATGAGTTTCGATAATCATACCATCGTAATTTAAATCTAACGCCTCTTGAGTTACTTCAAGAATCATTTTACGATCTCCAGTAATATGAGATGGATCAATGATTAAAGGTAAGTCAGGGAATTTATTTTGCAATTCGATAGCAATCTGCCATTCTGGAATGTTTCTGTATTTCGTTTTTTCGTAAGTCGAAAATCCTCTGTGTATTACACCTAGTTTTTCGATTCCCGCCATATGTAAACGTTCAACACCACCTAACCACAAAGATAAATCTGGGTTAACAGGGTTTTTAATCAAAACTATTTTATCAGTTCCTTTAAGAGTATCTGCAATTTCTTGAACAGCAAACGGATTTGCTGTAGTACGAGCACCAACCCATAAAACATCGATATCATGCTCTAAAGCAAGTTTACAATGTGCTGCAGTTGCAACTTCAGTCCCCATTAATAAGCCAGTTTCAGCTTTTGCTTTTTGCAACCATTTCAAACCAATTTCTCCTACACCTTCAAATCCTCCCGGACGCGTTCTTGGTTTCCAAATTCCAGCTCTGAATATACTTACGTCTGAATCTTTTAATTCATGTGCAATTTTCAATACTTGGTCTTCAGTTTCAGCACTACAAGGTCCAGCTATTACAAGCGGATGTTCTAATTTGAATGCTTCTAACCAACTTCTCATTTCTTTCTTATTTTCCATCTTTTCTTTAGTTTATTTTTTAGTAGTAATTCCGTTTAATATTTCTTTTATTTTATTCACACTTTCCATTTCCTCATAAATGGCATTATAATCATCTGCAACCAGCAAGTCTTTAAACTGAGTTAGATTTGATATGTATTCTTCTAAGGTTTCAATTACCTGTTTTTTATTTTGTTTAAAAATTGGTGTCCACATTGCTGGTGAACTTTTCGCCAAACGAACGGTACTTTCAAATCCACTTCCCGCCATATCAAAAATATCCTGTTCGTCTTTCTCCTTATTTATAACCGTTTTCCCAAGCATAAACGAACTTATATGTGACAGATGCGACACGTAAGCAATATGTTTATCATGCGATTTTGGATCCATATATCGTATGCGCATCCCTATTGCTGCAAAAAGCTTCAGAGCCTTTTCTTGCAATTTAAAAGTGGTTTTTTCGACCTCGCAAATAATATTTGTTTTCCCTTTAAAGAGTCCTTTTATCGCTGCCGAAGGTCCAGAGAATTCTGTTCCTGCTATTGGATGTGTCGCAATAAAATTTCTTCTTTTCGGATGATTCGCTACTGCTTCACAAATTGGTTTTTTAGTTGATCCCACTTCAAAAACGATTGTTTTATCACCAATTACATCCAAAACTTTAGGCAAAACACTTAATGCAACATCTACTGGAACCGAAACAATTACAAAATCGGCAGTTCCCAAATCATCAAAAGTAGATGCCTTATCAATAACCCCCAACTCAATTGCTTCCTCTAAATGCGTTTGGTTATTATCAATTCCGTAAATAGTAGCTTCAGGATATAATTCTTTGATATCTAAAACCATCGAACCGCCTATTAACCCTATTCCTATTACGTGTATATTCATTTTTTATTTTTATTTTAAAGCTTCCCGATAATTATCGGGACGTGCTGTCCGACTTTATCTTTTTCTAGCTAAAGAAACTAGAAAAAGAATGTCGCTCCCATCATTTCGTTTCTCAACAACCTTTAGATTTAAAATCGATCTATTGCTTCCTGTACTTTATCCTCTTTCACACACAACGAAAACCTAATATAACCTTCTCCGTTACTTCCGAAGATTGTTCCCGGCGTGATGAAAATATGTTTCTCAATTAAAATTTCGTCAATGAACTTTTCTGCCGATTCTATTCCTTCCGGAAGCTTTGCCCAAACAAAAAGCCCAACTCCTTCTTTATATACTTTGCATCCTAGTTTTTCCGCAAGCTTTTCGGTTAATTCTCTTCGGCGTTTGTAAATTACATTCTGCTCTTCAAACCATGATTTCTCGCAATTTAATGCAGCAATGGCTCCTTTCTGGATTCCGTAGAACATACCGCTGTCCATATTACTTTTCACTTTCAAAATAGCATCAATCGTTACAGGATTACCTAAAACCATTCCAACTCTCCATCCAGCCATATTAAAGGTCTTACTCAATGAATTAAGCTCTAATGCTACATCCTTTGCTCCTTCAATTTGTAACAAACTCATTGGTTTATCATTCAAAACAAAACTATACGGATTATCATTAATCAATAAAATAGTATGTTTTTTAGCAAAAGCAATCAATTTTTCAAATAACTCCAAGCTTCCTCTTGCTCCCGTAGGCATGTGAGGATAACCCAACCACATAATTTTTACTTTAGAAAGATCTAATTTCTCTAGAGCTTCAAAATCGGGCTCCCAATTCGTATTCTCTTTCAAATCATAATAAACCGGAACTGCTCCAACCAAATTGGTTACCGAAGTATATGTTGGATATCCTGGATTCGGAATTAAAACATGATCACCTTCATTCAAAAATGCCAATGAAATATGCATAATTCCCTCTTTTGACCCCATCAATGGCAAAATTTCATTAGTAGGATTTAGAGTTACACCATAATTATTCTGGTAAAAATCGGCCATTCCTTTTCTCAACTCTGGCAATCCTTGATAACTTTGATACTGATGCGCATTTTCATCTTGCATTGCCGAAACTACTGCTTCGATAACTGCTTTAGAAGGTTTTAAATCAGGACTTCCAATTCCCATATTGATAATTGGCTTGCCTTCTGATTGTAGTTGTCTTACTTCTCTAAGTTTTGAAGAAAAGTAGTATTCCTCTACGACATCTAATCTTTTTGCTGTTGTAATCATGGTGGTTTATATATTTGTTTGCTTTAGCCTTTAGGCTGTAAACTTTATGCTCTTCTTATTAACTTCTGACTCAAATTAAGGTTTCGTGTTTTTATACTCTCCTAAAACTTTAAAATATTCCGCCATAATTTCTATTAGTGATTTTGCCTTTGCATAATCTTCGTAATCTTCAAAAGTTACATCTACGAAAAAGGAATATTTCCAAGGTGTCTCTATTTTTGGCAACGATTGAATTTTTGTTAAATTCAGTTTGCAATCGCTCATTACATTTAAAACCGCCGCTAAACTGCCACGTTTATGATTTAATTCGAATTTTATCGATGCTCTGTTAATCTCCTTTGTAGGCAAAAAAGAATTCTCTTTCTTAATTATTACAAAGCGGGTCATATTGTTTTTGATCGTCTGAATTTCTGGCGCCAGAATTTCTAAATCATACATAACCGAAGCCGTTTTACTTCCAATTGCTGCAATTCCAGTTAATTGTTTTTCCTGAATTCTTCTTGCAGTTTCGGCAGTATCTTTATCCTCTACCAATTTTACATTTGGATATTTTTTCAAGAAATCCATACATTGTAATAATGCCATTGGATGTGAATGAACCTCTGTAATATCCTCTATTTTCTGACCTTTTAGAGCCATTAAATTTTGGTGAATGCTTAAATAATGCTCTCCAATTATGTGCAAATTATTCTTGTCTATCAAGGCATAATTCGGAATAATTGGCCCTGCGATTGAATTCTCGATTGCCATTACTGCCTGATCTGATTTCCCAGAAAGCACGCTGTCAATTAATTCCTCAAACGATAAACACTCGTCAATATCCACGTTTCCAGAGAAATACTCATTCACTACCTGATGATGAAATGAGCCTTTAATACCTTGTATTGCAATTTTTGTTGTCATATACTCAAAAAAAAATCCTGATAGATATCAGGATTGTATATTAGTTTTATTTGTCTTTAAATTTTCTCAAATAACCATAGCACAATCCTTACTTCTACTAAAGAAGAAATAATAAGTGTTGCTAAAATAAAAACGGTTATGTGACATTTCTGTTTGTGTTTTTCAATAAATTCTTTGCGAATGTATACATTATTTTTACTGCACCAAAAAAAATAATGCTTTTTATGAAACAAAAAAGGATTTCTTAACAAATAAGCTCGATTTTGTAAGATAATTAAATAAATCGGCCTTAAAATGCGATTTAACTAATTGCTAATTAGTGATTATAGATGTCTCCAAACTTCTCTTCTAAGAATATTATGTGAAAAACATTCTGATTTCTTAAACCTAAAAAAGGTCTATTATCTCCATTTGCTCTAAAAACCGTTAAATCTGTTACATCTGGTGAAATAAATTTAGGCAAATCAGGCTTTATTTGTCTAACAGGTATTTTTTCGGTTCCAAAGCCATGTTTTTGAGCCACATTTATCTGATTCCAAGTTAGATTAGACAGCTTTTTTAATCTCTCAATAAAATCAGCATAAAACTTAAAATCTTTATTTGGCTCGGTCTGCAAATACTTGAAGCAAAAGATTGGATAGTTCAATTCTGTATTATTTTGAGTAGGAACTGTTATTATACTTTCCTTAATATCTCTTTTTTTAATTTTTCCCATCTACTCGTTGATTTGAGTTTTAAAATACTCTCTCAGCAAGTCATAAGAGATTTCACCTTGAGGATTTTCATGAAAAATTTTCTTCCATGGTAACTCTGCATGTGTCATTTCCATCAACTTTATAGCAGAAAATTGTCCAAATTCGGTCATTACTTCCTTAAACAAATCATTTTCTTCCTCAGTCAATTCAATAATTTGTACATCTTCTTTTAGCGTAATGGCACCTGATCCAAAATCTTTAAAATGGTCAAACATATCTCTTACAACAGGTCCATACTGCCAAGCTTCAAATTCTTCTTCGAATAACTTCTTATCATATACAGCAATAAAAAAGCCTTGCATATAATAAAGTATTTTCTGGAGTTTTAAATTGGAAATAATCTCTCCTTGACTAGCGTCTGTATGTGCAATAATTTTATGTGCAATTGCTAAAACTGGATAACTCATCACTTTTTTTTATAAATTTAAACAATTCTTTTCAACTATCCATGGAGTATTATTACTTCATAAATCCTCTTTATAAAACAACTTCCCTCAAAGAAAGCCTAATTCTTATTCAACTTTTAAATTACCTCCTACTTCGGATAAACTGTTCTCATTTATTCCCTTCTCCTTTATTTCCAAATTTTTTTCTTTTATTGAACTCCAAAAGATTTTTTTTACTAGCTTCTAAAATATCTTTTTTAGATTCTAATTCAATCTCATCTGGAGTAAAATTTTCTACGTTAAGATAAGTCATTGGATTAGATTTTTTTATAGACTTCACCATATCCACTTTCGAAAACTGCTCCTTCTGATCTAGAGCCATCTTCCGTAAAAATTCAAATCTTTCTTTTTTGGGAGTCCCCATTTTTATCAACTGAGAACTAAGAGATTCTAAATTAGACATAACAAGCAAATCATTAATACTTGAAAAGTCTCTCATGTTTTTCCCATCATTTGCGTGTACTGGATTAGCTTCTTTCCATTGTTTTGCTGTATAACCATATAAAGCTAAATTTAACACGTCGGCTTCATTAGCATATTCTACGCCTTGCTTTTCTTGTGGCAAAATACTATTTGGAATGATGTGTTTCTGAACTGCATCAGTATGAAGGGCGTAATTCACTTTTGTCATAAGACGCCTAACATCCCATTCCAAATTATATTGATTACTTTCAACTTCTTTTAGTCTTTGATATTCTTTATAAAGATAAATTTTAAAAACTGGACTTATTGCCGAACCAAACTCCATAGCAATATCTCTATGAGCATATGTCCCTCCGTTTTTACCTGCTTTTGAAAACACACCTATCGCATTAGTACTTCCTACCCAACCGTTTATAAAGTAAAAGAAGGAACTCCTGCGCTTCTTCTAAAGTGGTCATATTCGACCACTTTAAAATTAGGATTATAAAGCGTTTCCCAAGTGCCCATATATTCTATAGTAGAAATACTTCTAAGCCAATTTTTTATTACATCTGCTGCTCTTGCATCACCTTCTTTCGCACTTACCATATCTGTAAGACATATGTAATCTTCACTATCCTTTGTATATACAGAAACCGGTACGCTATCAACAATCATTTTTTGTACTTTATTCATTTCTAATCTTATTTATAGTATTTTTCATTCCAAAAATACATCAAAATCTTTTTTTGTGCTAAAAAAAAACAGCCACCTTACGATAACTGCTTTCTATAACATTAAGAATAATCTCTTACTCTATATTCTTTATTCTTTATTCTATCTTCTTTATTCTATCTTCTTTATTCTATCTTCTTTATTCTATTTTCTTTATTCTTATTTAAGACCCACACATTTCGCAATCATCTGGACCTGCAGCTTGTGCTTTTAATAGCATTGCTTTATAATCCTCTACATTGATTGGCTCTACTTCTGGAGCTATGACTGCTGCCGCAACAACTACTGGTGCTACTGCTACTGGTACAGTTTCTTCTTTTTTATCGTTGTTTAATGTAAATTTAATTGCATCTACAGCCGATTTAGTTCTCAAGTAATACATTCCTGTTTTTAAACCTGATTGCCATGCATAGAAGTGCATTGATGTAAGCTTAGAATAGTTTGCATCTTGCATAAACAAGTTTAACGATTGCGACTGGTCAATAAAATAACCTCTTTGACGAGACATATCTAAAATGTCTTTCATAGACATTTCCCAAACTGTTTTATACAATTCTTTTAGATCTGCTGGAATTCCATCAATGTTTTGAACTGATCCGTTATGACGCATAATTTCTTGCTTCAACGTTTCGTTCCACAATCCTCTTTCTACTAAATCATGAAGTAAATGTTTGTTTACTACGATGAATTCTCCAGAAAGAGTTCTTCTTGTATAGATATTTGATGTATATGGCTCGAAAGCTTCGTTGTTTCCTAAAATCTGAGAAGTAGATGCTGTTGGCATTGGCGCAACTAATAATGAGTTACGAACTCCGTTTGCAACAACTTCTTTACGCAATGAAGCCCAGTCCCAACGTCCTGATAATTCTTCATCTTTCATTCCCCACATATTGTATTGGAATTCTCCTTTTGACATCGGAGACCCTTCAAATGTAGAATATGGACCTTCAACTTTTGCTAACTCCATAGATGCAGTTACTGCAGCGAAATACAATGTTTCAAAAATTTCTTGATTCAATTGTTTTGCATCATCGCTTGTAAACGGCATTCTTAACATAATAAAAGCATCAGCAAGTCCTTGAACTCCTAAGCCAATTGGTCTATGGCGAACGTTTGAATTTTCTGCTTCTTTTACTGGGTAATAGTTTCTGTCAATTACCTTATTTAAATTGAATGTTACACGTTTAGTAACATCATATAATTTTTGGTGATCAAATTTTCCATTCTCAACAAACATTGGTAATGAAATCGAAGCTAGGTTACAAACTGCAACTTCATCTGGAGATGTGTACTCAATAATTTCAGTACATAAGTTTGATGAACGGATTGTTCCTAAGTTCTTTTGGTTTGATTTACGGTTTGCTGCATCTTTATACAACATATACGGAAGTCCAGTTTCTACTTGAGATTCAAGGATTTTTTCCCAAATTTCTCTTGCTTTGATTGTTTTTCTTCCTTTTCCAGCTGCTTCATATCCTAAATACAAAGCGTCGAATTCTTCGCTGTGTACATCTGATAATCCTGGGCATTCATTAGGACACATTAAAGTCCATGTTGTATCTTCTTGAACTCTCTTCATGAATAAATCTGGAATCCACATTCCAAGAAATAAATCACGTGTTCTCATTTCTTCCTTACCGTGGTTTTTTCTCAAATCTAGGAAATCAAAAATATCAGCATGCCAAGGCTCAATGTACATAGCAAAACTTCCTTTACGTTTTCCACCACCTTGATCTACATAACGAGCTGTCATATCATACACACGTAACATTGGAACAATTCCGTTAGAAGTTCCATTAGTTCCACTGATATAAGATCCAGTTGCTCTAACATTATGTATTGCTAAACCAATACCTCCAGCAGATTGCGAAATCTTAGCTGTTTGTTTTAATGTATCGTAGATTCCATCAATACTATCATCTTTCATTGTTAACAAGAAACAAGATGACATTTGTGGTTTTGGTGTTCCTGAATTAAACAATGTTGGGGTAGCGTGAGTAAAGAACTTTTTAGACATTAATTCATACGTTTCAATCGCAGACTCAATATCATCTTTATGGATTCCTATAGAAACACGCATCAACATATGTTGTGGTCTCTCTACAATTTTACCATTTATCTTTAGTAAATAAGAACGTTCCAAAGTTTTAAATCCAAAATAATCGTAATTAAAATCACGGTTATAAATAATTGTTGAATCTAAAACCTGTGAGTTTTTCTTAATTACCTCATAAACATCATCAGCTAACAAAGGTGCTTCTTTTCCTGTTCTTGGATTGACATAATTATACATATCTGTCATCGTCTCAGAGAAAGACTTTGTTGTATTAGAATGTAAATTAGAAACAGCAATACGAGCCGCAAGTTGTGCGTAATCAGGATGTGCTATTGTCATAGATGCTGCAGTTTCGGCAGCTAGGTTATCTAGTTCTGAAGTCGAAACTCCATCATACAATCCCTCGATAACACGCATGGCTACCTTAACAGGATCTACAAGTTCATTTAACCCGTAACACAATTTTTTGATTCTATCCGTAATCTTATCAAACATTACTGGCTCCTTACGACCATCTCTCTTTATTACATACATAAGCCTACTTTTTTATTGTTATTGAAAAAATGAAAGACACCAGAATAACGAATTCTAGCGCTTAAACATTGTGTGTTTTATTAAATAATTTAGGAGTTAGTAGCATCCCAATAGTTTGCCTGTTCTTAATCTAATATAGATCAAAAATTAGTCAATAATACCATTGAATCTTCGATTTGGGAAAAGAGATTCAACCTTTAAATTCTTTAGTTATAGAAACTTTCGCTTCTTAATTTTTTATTTTAGTACGTGGTATTACTAAAATTTACAGTCGTCTAAAAATCTGCATCGAAGCTTATTTTTTGCGAATCGCTATCTCCAGCTGAACTACTGTTCATAACACCAGCTTTTTGATATTCTGAAACTCTTTTTTCAAAGAAATTAGTTTTTCCTTGAAGCGAAATCATATCCATGAAATCAAAAGGATTTGATGAGTTATAAACTCGGTCACAACCTAACTCAACAAGTAATCTATCGGCAACAAATTCTAAATATTGCGTCATTAAAACAGCATTCATACCAATTAAACTAACAGGAAGAGATTCTGTTACAAATTCTCTTTCGATATCTAAAGCATCAACGATAATTTCTTTAATTCTATCTTTTGGTACTTTGTTTATTAAATGGTGATTGTGTAAATGCACTGCAAAATCACAATGAACTCCCTCGTCACGAGAAATTAATTCGTTTGAGAATGTCAAACCTGGCATTAAACCACGTTTTTTCAACCAAAAAATAGAACAGAAAGCACCTGAGAAAAATATTCCTTCTACGGCAGCAAAAGCAATCAAACGCTCTGCAAACGAGTCAGACTCGATCCATTTTAGAGCCCAATTTGCTTTCTTTGCAATTGCAGGAAAAACATCTAGTGCATTAAACAACTGATCTTTTTCAGCTTCATCCTTTACATAAGTATCAATAAGAAGAGAATAGGTTTCGCTATGAATGTTTTCCATCATGATTTGAAAACCATAGAAAAATTTAGCCTCAGCATATTGTACTTCGTTTACAAAATTCTCAGCAAGGTTTTCATTTACGATTCCGTCTGATGCTGCAAAGAATGCCAATATATGCTTAACGAAATATCTTTCATCATCCGACAACTTGTTATTCCAATCATTCAAGTCTTGATGTAAATCAATTTCCTCAGCAGTCCAAAAACTCGCTTCCATCTTCTTATACCAATCCCAAATATCATGGTGTTTGATTGGAAAAATTACGAAACGGTTCTTATTTTCTTGTAAAATTGGTTCGACTTGTGACATTGTTGTTGTGTTTTATTTTAAAAAAAATCAATGAATTTTCATCCACTTAAGTAGAGTACAAAGATTGTCATTTGTTGGCTAAAATAAAAGCCAAACTTATTCACAATCTCCTGTAGTTTTTAACAAATGCCTAAAACGGAATAATTTTCATACAAAACATTAATTTTCTGAAAACTAAACAGTTAACATCTACCAAACCTATAATAGCATCCGTAAAATATAGGATTTTTATAATAGAATGCAAAGCTTTTTTGTAAATTTTAAAAATCTTTTTTCCGTACTCATTTAAAAGATTTTACATTATAATATCGGCTAAATTTTAGTAACCAAAATAGCCTAATAATTAAGTGCGTTTTATCTCTTGCGCTACTTTATCAAGTTCCGCATACCAATCTTCGCCAAACCTGCGAATTAAAGCCTCCTTGACAAATTTATACACAGGAACTTCTAATTCTTGACCTAAAGAACAGGCCGCATCGCAAATATCCCACTTATCATAATTGACAGCAGCAAACTCGGTAAAATCCTTTACTCTAATTGGATATAAATGACACGAAACTGGTTTTTTCCAGCTTACGATTCCTTGATTGTACGCTTGTTCGATACCACAAAGTGCCGTTTTACCATCGAAAATCACGTATGCACAATCTTTATCATCAATTAAAGGTGTTTCAAGATCTCCATCAGTACCTTTAACCCAAGTTCCTTGTGCTTCGATAGCAGCAATTCCTTCTTTGCGTAAAAATGGCTTTACTTTTGGATAAATTTCCTCCAAAATCTTTGTCTCTTCTTCGCTTAAAGGAGCACCAGCGTCGCCATCGACACAGCAAGCACCTTTGCAAGCAGATAAATTACAAACAAATTCTTTTTCAAGAATATCCTCAGAAATGATAGTTTTTCCTAATTGAAACATGATATATAGTGTACTGAATTATAAAATGCAAAGGTAATCAATCTATTTTGATGCCAGTAAGATAAAATGAACCAAAAAAAACACTTATATTTCTACTACCTTAATTAAAAAAATAAAACCGTATCTTGTTGCAAATAGCACTCAGAAGCCTTTAAAACGTATTTTTACAACAAAAAATCACAGATTAGGGTTAATTTGTTATAAAAATCCATTTATTTTTTACCTTTACCCACGTTTAATTCCTAAATAAAAACAAATGTTAGATATCGATTTAAAAGAAATAATAACTGTTGGAATGGTACTCTTTGCTGTAATTGACATTGTCGGTTCTATTCCTATTATTGTTAACCTAAGATCAAAAGTTGGACATATAGAATCTGAAAAAGCTTCAATAGTTGCGGGTTTAATAATGATCATCTTCCTTTTTATCGGAGAAGGTTTCTTGAAAATAATCGGTATCGATGTGCATTCTTTTGCTGTAGCAGGATCTTTTGTACTGTTTTTTCTTGCTTTAGAAATGATTCTAGGAATTCATATCTATCGCGATGAAGAAGCAAGCTCCGCATCAATTGTTCCACTAGCCTTTCCTTTAATTGCTGGAGCCGGAACAATGACCACGCTACTTTCATTGCGCTCACAGTTTCATACTATAAATATTGTAATTGCAATTATACTTAATATAACGCTCGTATATATTGTTTTAAAATCTTCTTCTAAAATCGAAAAAATGCTAGGAAAAAACGGACTTGGCGTGGTTCGTAAGACATTTGGAGTCGTGCTTTTAGCTATTGCTGTTAAATTATTCGCTGCTAATGTTAAAGGTTTGTTTGTCTAAAATTAATTTTCATAAATTTACCCCATTGAAATACTTAAAAGTTGAAATACTCGTTTGCGGAAAGACCAAAAAACAATATTTCATTTTAAATACTTCTTTCAATCAATTTAGAAATAAATAGTTAGACTATGAAAATTTTTACTTCCATATTAGTGCTTTTAGCTTTAGCCTTGATTATTTTCAATATTACTTTGCTAGACTTTCAAAATCCTCTACAAGGAGATAGCATGGTGGCTTTTATTGGAATAGCAGCTTCTTTTTGTGCCGTACTGATTCTTTTGATTTTTAGAATTTCTAAAAAAATTGAAGAAAAAATGAACGACCAAAAATAATATGTTTGACGTTTTAATTATTGGCGGTGGCGTATCCAGTATGTCCTGTGCACTTGTTCTAGGATCTGCACAAAACAAGCCTTTTGTCATTGACAAAAAAATTGGAATTTTTACGCATCAAAAAAGTTCTTCTCTCCAAGATGCTCTTTTCAATAATGCTTACGGTATTGCTCCTGGAAAATTAGGTTCTGAATTACTATCAGAAAGTACCGAACATTTAGAACAGGAATACCCTCACATTACACAGATCGCAAATGAAAAAGTAATAAAGGTTGAAGGTGAATACCCTGAATTCTTAGTTACAACAAACAAAGACTCTTACAAAACCAAAATGATAGTTATTGGTATTGGTTCTGCAAATACATTTGCTATTGAAGGCTTAACCCAATACATTGAACCTCATAAAAAGGCCCTTCCCGAAAAACAACGAGTTCAACTAAAAAATATCGATCATAAAGTTGCCGAAGGCATCTATGTCATAGGTACTCTCGCAGGATGGAGAAGTCAGTTGGCTATTGCTGCAGGAAGTGGAGCCGCAGTTGCAACCGATATTCTTACGGTATGGAATAATGGTGTTCAAACTCATGCTCACGATAGTACTCGATAACAACATTATAAAATACAAAAACCATTAAGAAATTAAGTAAGCATTATGCTTTTGATATCTTAATGGTTTATTTTTTTAATAGAATTCAAACCTATCTGATCGAAAGAATTTCTTTTACTTTAATATGTACTTCCGTATCTGCTTTCCATACATCTCCTTTTAAAGAAACTACATCACCTTCTTTTAGTTTTTTGTAATTTTCAGGACCACCCAAATTAACAATACTTACAGTAGCCAAATAAATTTTGTTTTTATCTGTCTTAATCTTAGCAGTATAACCGTCTTTACCAAGCGCAACAGATTCAACTTTTCCTGAAATCGAAACATTATCTTTCATAGCACTACATGAAATTACAAAAACCATTAAGACTAATAGGAAACTAATTTTTTTTACACATCTCATCTGTTCTATTTTAGCAATTAAGTTAGTATTAATACTATTTCATTTGTACACAGCTTCCTGCAATAACTTTTAAGCTTTCGTCAAATTTTTTCCAAACTCTGCTATATCTAAAAATACCATCTAAGGGTTTGTTATCATATTTCCCTCTTAACAGAACAGTAACTCCAACAACAGCAGTGTCATCAATTACTTTAATAATTTGATCAGAAGCGTCTAGTACATCAATTTTCATTTTACCTGAACGATACAAATCTAAATCGAATTTCTTAGTCACTGTTTGCCCATCTGGCAAATTAAACAATAAATCATCGTGAAGAAACTTCTCTAGAGTTAAAACATCCGCATTTTTGATTGCAGCTAGTAACTCAATTTCGGCATTTACAATAGTTTTTACTTCCATATAAAAAAAATTAAAATTATTTTTTCTGATTCAAAACAGCCTTAATCATTGCATCATTTTTAAGAATCACATCGTAGTAATAGATCTCACCATACAGTTGTCTGGCAAATTCGGCTGTAATATAACGATTAATGATTGCTTTATTTTTCTCTAAATTTAAATTCAGTCCGTTTTTAAGAAGATACTTTTGGAAAGATTTAAAATAATCGTCTGTTGACTTCATTTTTTCAACAAACTCTTGGTAATTCAACCCCGAGAACACTTTCCTATTTTTATCCAATTGCTCGAAAACAAAATGCCCAATAACTCTTGTTTGCAATAAATAAGCAGTTCCCTCAGTTCCGTGTTCTATTTCTAGAGGCACAAAAACATCTGGCACAATACCACCACCACCATAAACAATTTTACCTTTTGGCGTTTTGTACTTCAACGAATCAACAACCTTAATACTGTCCTTAGTGTATAATTCTCCATTACTAAAACGGGAATCCGATTCTTTAAAATAATCTTCATTACCATGGCTATAGGTTTTTTGTATAGAACGCCCTGTTGGCGTATAATATCGCGCAACGGTTAATCGAACAGCCGATCCATCATTAAAATCCATTTCGCGCTGTACTAATCCTTTTCCAAACGAACGACGACCTATTATATTTCCTCGGTCGTTATCCTGAATTGCTCCTGCCAAAATTTCACTAGCCGAAGCACTATTTTCATTGATTAAGACTGATACTTTTCCATTTTCAAAACTCCCGCTTCCTGTAGCATACGTTTTTTCGGTATCCCCATTCTTATTTTTGGTAAAAACAATAAGTTGCTTGTCTTTCAAGAATTCATCGGCTATAGCAACAGCTTCTTCCATATAGCCTCCTCCGTTGTCACGAAGGTCGACAATTAACGATTGAATTCCCTTTTGCTTTAGCTTGGTTAAGCCTGATTTAAACTCTGCATAGGTTGTTTCTGCAAAACGATTAATCTTTATGTAGCCTGTGTTTTTATCCAATAAAATCGACACATCAACGCTCTTTATAGGGATAATGTCTCTTTTTATTTTAACTTTTAATTTCTTTTGTTCGGATTTACGATAAACGGTAAGCTCTATCTCTGTTCCTTTCTTTCCTTTTAATTTAGCAAACAAGCTATCAGACGGAAGTTTGCGTCCGAATAATTTAGTTTTACCAACATATAAAATTCTATCTCCTGATTGGATTCCTGCTTTTGCCGAAGGGCCATTTTCTATTGGTTTTATTATTGCAACAGAGTCTCTGTACATATAGAAATTCACTCCAATTCCAACAAAATCACCTTTCATGCTTTCGGCAACTTCTGCAAGCTCACTCGGCGGAATATAAACGGAATGAGGATCTAATTTTGATAGAATATTATCGACTGTAAGATTAACTATTGAATCTGTATTTACTTTATCGACATACTCGTTATTAATGAAATCAATTAATTTATTAAGCTTGTTTTTAGAGGTGTTCTTAGCTAAAAACTGATCTTGAGCTGGGGTACTTAATAAGCTCCCTAGTATTACCCCTAGAGCCAAGGTCGCTCCAATAACTATTGGTAAATATTTAGTATTGAATTTCATATGTAGCTAATATTTATTTTAGGAGAACAAGCTTTTGTTGTTCTTCATAAGTAATCCTGCCTTTTAATTACAGGAATTCTCTACTCTTCTAATACGGGAATATGCTCGACTTCTACGCCCGCTTTTATTAAAAAATCAATTCCGGCATCATCACGATATCCATTTTGGTAAACTACTCTTTTTATTCCCGACTGATGAATCAACTTACTACATTCTTTACAAGGTGAAAGCGTTATATACAACGTTGCTCCTTCGCAAGATTGGGTTGATCGCGCTACTTTTAAAATAGCGTTGGCCTCTGCATGTAAAACATCCCAACGCGTTAAACCTTCATCATCTTCACAACAATTTCCAAATCCAGTTGGTGTACCATTATAGCCATCTGAAATAATCATACGATCCTTTACGATAATCGCACCAACTTGCTTGCGTTTGCAATAAGACAACAGACTCCACTCTTTTGCTATTCGCAAATAGGCTTTGTCGTATCTATTTAATTTTTCTTTTTCCATTTTTATCTATTCCATATTTCGCTCTCAATAACCATCGGAATCACAACACCTATTACAAAAGCCGACATAGCCAAAGTCCAATCACGTTTTGAAAAACGGAAAATAGTTTGAACAATATATGAGAGTATTAAAACTATAAAAACCACAATAATTTGTGCTGCCTCAATCCCTAATGCAAATTCACCCAAAGGCAACAATTTTGATGTTGGACTACCTCCTAATATTGTTTTAAAATAATTAGAGAATCCTAATCCATGAATTATCCCAAAGAAAAGCGTTATAAAAAACACTAAATTAATACTTTCTGTTTTAGAAGATTTCCCTGCTGTGAAAAAATTAAAAAAGGCTGTCATTAGAATCGTTATCGGAATTAAAAATTCGACAAGACTTACTTTGATAGTAACAACTCCATAAACCGAAAGCAATAACGCTAAGGTATGACCAACAGTAAAAATAGTTACGAGCAATAAAATTCTTTTCCAATCCTTAAATGAATAAGGGATAGTTAAAGCCATTAAAAACATTACGTGATCGTATGCATTAATATCTAGAACGTGTTTTAATCCTATTTGAAAATAAATCCAAAAATCTGACATGGGTATTTTAATTTTAATTGATAAAGGGTTTGTAAACTTACGATTAATTTTGAAAATGGTAGATTGCTAGTTCAAAATGATTGGATAAAAATAAGTTAAAATTGCAGTTTCTTGAATTATAAAAATTATAAAAAAATTAAAATTAATAATTTAAAAATAGATTTATCTTTGTAGTACAAAAAACCAACTTATTATGTCATTTTCAGATTTATTTGATAGCGAATTTAAACTAAGAAATAAAGGTCACTTTTCGGCTATTGTTCGCGTAGCCCTTGCTGATGGAAAAACTAATCAAGAAGAAAAAACTTTTTTAGACAAGTTAGCTTCTCGATTGGAAATTTCAGATGAAGAATACAAAGAGATTCTTGCTGATCCTATGAAACACCCAATAAACGCACCTTATTTGTATTCTCAACGTTTAGAGCGTTTATACGATTTGGCTCGTATGGTACACGTAGACCACCAAATGGGAGACAGCCAAGAAATTATGCTAAGAAGATTTGGTTTAGCATTAGGATTTACTCCAGGAAACGTAAACTATATCATTGCAAAAGCACTTTCATTAGTAGATAAAAAAGTAGATTTAGATACTTTTACTTTCGAAATGCAGAATATGAATAAATAAAAAATTCACAGTCACAGTATTCAGTTTTCAGTTTTCAAACTAAAACTAAGACACTGATACTAAAAAAAGTCACAGTCGCAGTATTCAGTTTTCAAACTAGAACCACGACACAGATACTAAAAAAGCTCACAGTTTTCAGTTTTCAGTTTTCAGTTTTCAGTTTTCAAACTAGACTAAAAACTAAGACGCTGATACTAAAAAAAGTCACAGTCGCTGTATTCAGTTTTCAAACTAAAACTAAACACTGCTACTAAAAAACAAACCCGACAGTATTTATTTACTTGTCGGGTTTTATTTTTTTATTGTTTCGCTTTTAGCATAAACTCTTCTGCTTTTTCAACCATATTATAGCTTCCACAAAAGAATGGAACGCGTTGGTGCAATTCGGTAGGATTAATTTCCATGATTCTACTAAAACCATCAGATGCCTTTCCTCCTGCTTGCTCTGCTATAAATGCCATAGGATTACATTCATACAATAAACGAAGCTTTCCGTTTGGTGCTTTGCTACTTGTTGGATACAGATAAATACCTCCTTTAATCATGTTTCGATGAAAATCTGACACTAAACTTCCAATGTATCTTGAAGTATAAGGACGATCATCTTCTTCGTGCTGGCAATATTTAATATAATCTTTTACTCCTTGTGGAAAATGAATATAGTTCCCTTCGTTAACAGAGTAAATTTTTCCATCTTTTGAATATTTCATGTTTGGATGCGACAGATAAAATGTTCCAATCGCGGGATTTAATGTAAATCCGTTTACTCCATGACCTGTTGTGTAAACCAACATTGTCGAAGTTCCATAAATTACATATCCTGCAGCAACTTGATTAACACCTGGCTGTAAAAAATCATCAAGTGTAACTGGCGTTCCTATTGGTGTAATCCTTCTGTAAACAGAAAAAATGGTTCCTACTGAAACATTCACATCAATATTAGACGATCCGTCAAGCGGATCCATCAAAACCACATATTTATTGTTATGGCTGTTATCACTTCCTTGAACAGTAATGAAGTCATCATTTTCCTCTGAAGCAATTCCGCAAACAATTTCGCGATTAATTAAAGTTTGAATAAAAACTTCATTTGCATACACATCTAGTTTTTGCTGATCTTCTCCTTGAATGTTTTGCTCTCCCGCTGCTCCAACGATATCCACCAGACCAGCTTTGTTAACTTTATAATTAACCACTTTAGCGGCCAATCGTATAGAATTGATGATTCTGGATAGTTCACCAGACGAATACTGAAATGCTTTTTGGTTTTCGATGATAAACTCACCTAATGTTTTATTGCGTTCTTCCATTATACTATATCGTTGTAGAGGTTTTTTTTTGAAGTCACAAATATCGCCTTTTTTGTGAAATTGATTTAAAAATTATTTAGTTAGTTTCTACGTATTGTATATTTGTTAATCAAAAGCAAAAAACAAGTTCCAAAAAACCATTATTTTAGATATAAACATATTAATAATAAGAATTTATGAATATTAGAAAAGGAAATCCTGAAGATATGAAAGCTGTATTAGGCTTGATTCAGGAGTTGGCCATATTCGAAAAAGAACCTGCTGCAGTTTTAGTTACTGAGAGCGATTTAATTCGTGATGGCTTTGGCGAGAGTCCTCTTTTTCATGTATTTGTGGCCGAGGTGGATACCGAAATAGTTGGAATTGCTTTATACTATTACCGCTTTTCTACCTGGAAAGGCAAAACGATACATTTAGAAGATTTAATCGTTAAAGATAAAATGCGTGGATCTGGTTTAGGAATGGCATTATACTCCGAGATAATGCAACAGGCCAAAAAGGACAACGTAAGAAGAGTTGAATGGAATGTACTTGATTGGAATACTCCTGCAATTAAATTCTATGAGAATTCTGGCGCAAAAGTATTCGAAGAATGGCGTGTCGTTCAGATGGACGAAGCAGGAATCAATACTTTTTTAGATAAAAACAATAACTTAAAACAAAATATATAACAATAAATAATGAGAGTATTCAAATTTGGTGGTGCCTCAGTAAAAGATGCTGAAGGAATTAAAAACGTATATGACGTTTTGCAAAAGGTAGGTTATGAAGATGTATTGCTTGTAGTTTCGGCTATGGGGAAAACCACAAACGCTCTTGAGGTTGTAATAAAGAATTATTTTGAGAAATCGAACGAGCTAAATTCGTCTGTTCAGGAAGTAAAAAAATACCATAACCAAATATTGTTGGATTTATTTGAAGATGAAAAAAATGAAGTCTTTACAGCTGTAAATGCCTTTTTCTCAGAATTAGAATATTTTCTAGCTAACAACAAATCTCCTAACTATAACTTTGTTTATGACCAGATTGTAAGCTTTGGAGAATTAATTTCGACTACTATCATAAGTCATTTCATGAATTTCATGGGTATTCATACCCAATGGATCGATGTACGTAACTTTATAAAAACTGACGCTACATACAGAGATGCTGAAGTAGACTGGGAAGTAACTCAAAAAAATATTGGTAAAAATGTAAAGCGAAATATCTTAAACATCACTCAAGGATTCTTAGGTGCCGATGAAAACAATTTTACTACTACTTTAGGCCGTGAAGGATCAGATTACACTGCTGCAATTTTTGCTTATTGCTTAAATGCTGAAAGTGTTACGATCTGGAAAGATGTTCCTGGAGTAATGAATGCTGACCCTCGTTATTTTGAAAACGCAAGTTTACTTAATCAGATTTCATATCGTGAAGCCATCGAATTGGCGTTTTACGGAGCAACTGTTATTCATCCAAAAACATTACAACCTTTACAGAAAAAAGAAATTCCGTTGTATGTAAAATCTTTCATAAACCCATTACTAAAAGGAACTAGTGTTTCTAAGGGAGTCGATTTAGAGCCTTATTTACCTTGTTTTATTGTAAAGAGAAACCAACTTTTAATTTCGCTTTCATCAATAGATTTTTCTTTTATAATGGAAGAAAATATCAGTGAGATTTTTGCTTTATTCCATGAATTTAAAATTAAAGTAAATTTAATTCAAAACTCAGCGATTAGTTTTTCTGTTTGTGTAGAAGATAAATTTGAAAATTTCAATGATATGAACGCTATTCTTTCTAAAAAATTCAAAGTAGATTTTAGCGAAAATGTTACCCTGTACACTATTCGTCATTTTGATGATAAAGCAGCCGAAGCTGTTGAAGAAAATAAAGAAGTTTTACTAAAACAAGTGAGCCGCGAAACTATGCAAATGGTAACAAAAGAATTAAATTAAGCTTCTTTCGAAAAGCTAATTACATAATTCAATATACAATAAGGTTTCACCAAAAGTGAAACCTTATTATTTTTATAAATCTCTTCTTCTTTTTAAATCTTTTATTACCTGCTTCAATTCTACAATTTGCACTTCATTTTGTTTTATTATTTTTCGATAAACGCACAGCATCGCAATCTCAGTCAAGCGCCCCATAATTTTATCATCATTAAATACTTTTGGATTAGGACTTTTTAAAAAATAATTAAAATCAACATCAAACACATTACAAACCTTATCCATTAATAAAAATTCAATTTTTTTATTTTTTCCACTTTCAATATTATACAATTCTGAATAGCCAACCCCTAATTTATTAGACAATTCGATTATAGATAATTCTTTAATTTTTCTTAGTTCCTTAATTTTAATTCCAATCATAAATACTATCAAGCGTTTTATAAAATTCTAATTCTACCTTTAAAAATCAATCATAAAGTTGCCTAGTTGCTACTTTTGAGTTTATGATCCTTAATTATTATTTTTAATTCTTTTATAACTTTTTCCAGTACTCTTATTCTTACTGCATATTGTTCTATTAATTCTTCTGACAATGGATTGCTAATAAGACTTTCTTTTAAACTGTTACTCTCTTCATCTTCATCTACAATATCCTCCTTCATTAACTCAACTGGACTTATTTTGAAAACCTCACATATTATATTGATATGACTTGACCAAGAATTGCTTTCCCCTCTTTCTATCCTAGCATACGCAGACTGAGATATACATAGAAAATCAGCTATTTGTTCTTGAGATAGGTTTTTGTTTTTACGTAATTTTTTTAACTTTTTTCCTATGATTACATTCATAATTCGAGTATTACATCACTCAAAAATAAGAAAATTTACACAAAAACATAAAAAAAAGCTAAAATAACCGATTTTAGAACAAGGATTGTTTAAACTCTTATATAGATTTGTTATGTCAATAAATTAGTGCTAACCATTAAGTTATATAGCTATGAAAAAACTTTTTTTATTAATTACGTTTGTCAGTATGTCATATTCTTGCAGTGATACTGATTCTTTAAAAATTGAACAAACAAATATTATTGATTATTCTGCTTTAAATATATCAGTAGACAAACAGATTAATTCGTTCCACAAAATGTCCATTAATTCTAATAATGCAGGTAATTATCTCAAATATTTTAAAACAGAAACATCCGCACTAAATACCGGTAAAAGCATTCCAGAAGAAACTAATATCAAAATTACGTTAGCTCCTCACTATAATTACAAAGAGCAAAAATTTATGCTCCTTTTTTATCAAGATTTAGCGAACTGTTACGACAATAAAATAGTGGATCTTTTAAATTCTAAAAGAATTTTACTCAATGAAGACAATTTTTCAACAGATTTTAAAAATGAAGCTACCTTCATATTCAACACAATCGAAAAAGTAACTAATGAAATTGGAATGCTTTTAAATAAATCCCAAACAAATAAAACTAAAAAAGAAACTGGTTTTGGAAATTGCATGGGACAAAAAGGAAAATCAATCGGGAGAGCAGTTGCAGCAGGAGCGCTTGTAGGAGCTGTAGGTGACGCTATTGTGGGGGCTGGCGGAGGAACTGTAGCTTTACCAGGAATAGGCACAACAGTAGGAGCCGTAGGAGGTGCCGTTTTTGGTGCTGTCAAAGGTGCAATCGGAGGAGGACTTGTTGAGCTTACATGGGCTGCTGTAGATTGTGTAATGCAACCTACGAAATTAGAAGTTAAATATCTTAACACTGAATATTTCTATAGAGAGATTGTTGTTAAAAATGACCCTGAACAATTAGATTTTTATATATTTAAAAATGCTGATGCTCTAATTAATACGGTTCTAAATGCTTCAGAAAATACTATAATAAAATTTACAAAATAGATTATGAAACCAAATAATAAAAAAAAATTAGTTCTTATCTACAACTATGTATTTAGCCCTATCACAGTCATTATAATGTTCTGGATTCTTTTTTTTGATGGGGATTCATTCTCTTTTCAAAAAATAATCGATCACAAATCTGACCCTAAACTTTATTTAGCAATTGCATTAGCAATAGCTTTTCTTTTGTTTTTAAGACATGGAATGAGATTTCCAAAAAATGATAAAAAATGACAATCTTTGAAAAAATACGTAGAACAGGTATACGTTGGAATATCTTCTTAGTTTTTATAACAACAGTAATCTTTTTTTCGTCACGCTTTTTTAGTGATAAAGAATTTAGTTGGAATACTATATACGAACACCGCAAAGACATAAAAATATATGTTGCTTTATTATATGGATTTACATCGGCCCTTTTCATACATATTGGAATATTAGCTTGTTCTAAATTTCCTCCTTCAAAATAAAATTGACTCAAACATCAAATAACCAAACATTCTATTGCTTGATGACTCAATCTATTTCATGCCCTTTTCGAGGTTTCTTTTTAAGTGAAACCTCGATTTTTTTATAAATCTCGTTTTCTTTTTAAATCTTTTATTACTTTTTTCAATTCTTTTATTCGCGCTTCATATTGCTCTATTATCTTATTAGACAATTGATTGATAATGGAAGTTTCATTCAAGTTGCTGCTCTCTTCTTTCTCTTCTGCTATTTCAACCTTAAACAAATCTTCAGGGCTTATCTCAAAAACCTCACATATTATATTGATATGACTAGCCCATGAACCACTTTCGCCTCTTTCTATACGTGCATACGTAGATTGTGACAGTTTCAAAGAACTTGCTATTTCCTCTTGTGATAGATCTTTTTGTTTACGTATTTTTTTCAATTTATTTCCTACTGTAACATTCATGATATAGTTTTTAAACTACAAAAATATAAGAAATATTTTACTTTTAACGTATTAAACTTAGAAACAACGAATTATCTTATGTAAATGATTAAAAAACTTCTCTCAGCTCTTTACTATAAAACAAAAACACAAGAAGAATAACACACCAGATACTGAGTGCATTACACTTGGTTTAGTCCTGAAAACCGCAACGACTTAGCACTTATAGTTCACTTTCTCTTTTTAATCTTTTATTTGCAATTCTGTTAGGTAAATTATTAATAACTGAAGTTTTTTTAGATTATCTACTCTAACCATATACCGACCTACTAATTGTTTCGAAAACTTGTTTACCACAATACTATGTTTCATCGACTAATACTAAATATCCACATCTTTTTAGAAAATAGAGATACACCAATAATCGGTCATTTGACTTAGCAACAGATTAAAAATAATATGTATATTCGTATTACAAATGAATTATTTAGTAACTACTTGAGTATACTATAATGCTAAAAATTAAAAAATTATGAGTAATGGATCTATAACAATGAGCTTACTAATTATAATTATAGCCTTAGGTTATAGATATAAAACTTATAAAGACAGTAAAAAATAGCTGTTTTATATAATGTAAATAAGAGTAAAACAAATCTATTTAATGAATTGATAATTATTTAAAAATACTCGAATTCGTATTACAAAAGAATTATTTAGTAACACTTTAAAAATCAAAAATACTATGGAAGATGGCTTTAAATTTATTGTCTTAGTAATTGTTATCATCGGAATTGGTTATCAGTACAATTCAAGAAGAAAAAACAAGACTAACTCCTAAACTATTCAACTATTTTACTTCCAGACATTCAATAACTTAAAAATATTTATTTCTTTTGTTTGTAAGCGATAAAAATACAAGTTTACTATATTCTTTAATTCATTGATAAAAACCTTACTTAAATTTCACAATTATAAATACTACTTTTGATCTTTTGGAGTTAAAGTATTTATGATTAAAAAACTACTATTTTGGTTTGTAATTATCTCTTGTTATGGACTTCATGCCCAGGAGATAAACTCGCATTATAAAACCAAAAAAATTGGTTCTTCTCGAGATACAATTCATCTAGAAAATCACAGTATTAACTCTAGTTTCTTTAAACTTCTCGACACAAATAAAACTCTCATTGACAGCAGTTTATACAAAATAAACTTTCAAAAAGGAACTTTACTTTTAAACAAAAAGCTAACTTCAATCACTGATTCTCTTACAGTTGAATATTTAAAACTTCCTGATATATTAACTAAAGAGTATAAAATTTACGATTCTAATCGAATTGTGAGTAATGGAGCAACGGCTGAATCACTATATCAAATACAGCCCAAAAACACAAAATCTGTTATCCCTTTTGATGGATTAACCACTTCGGGGAGTATTACTCGCGGAATCACAGTTGGTAACAATCAAAACACAGTTTTAAATTCTAATTTAGACCTTCAGATTACAGGAAAAATATCAGACAATGTTAGTATTCGTGCTTCATTGCAAGACAATAATATTCCGCTACAAGACGGAGGTTATTCTCAAAAACTAGATCAATTTGATAATATTTTTATCGAGCTTTTTAGTAATAATTGGGCATTACGAGCGGGAGATATTTTTCTGGAGAATAAAAAAACACAATTTCTAAATTTTGATAAAAAAGTTCAAGGGCTTGCTGTAAATTTTAACTTTGGTGATGATGACAGTAAAACAAATGTATTTGCTTCAGCAGCTTTAGTTAAAGGGCAATATGCTAAAAGCACGCTTACTGGCCAAGAAGGCAACCAAGGGCCTTATAAGTTAACTGGTCAAAATGGTGAATTGTACATACTGGTTATTTCGGGTTCTGAACGGGTATATGTAAACGGCATTTTATTAAAACGTGGAGAGAATAAAGATTATACTATCTACTATAATGCTGGTGAAATCACATTTACGTCACTTTTTACCATTACTTCCGAAATGCGAATAAGTATTGAATACCAATATTCTAATCAAAACTATACCCGATTTGTAACCTATGCTGGCGTTACTCATGAAAATAAAAAATGGAGTTTTGGAGGTTATCTATATTCCGAAAATGACTTAAAAAACCAACCTCTTCAACAAAATTTAACCAAGGAGCAAGTAGCAATATTAAGCAACGCTGGTGATGATACAAATGCCATGATTGCTCCCTCTGCATATGCAGACACTTATTCTGACAATAAAATTCTTTACAAAAAAACAATAGTAAATGGCGAGGAAGTTTACGAGTTTTCTAACGATCCAAAGGAGGAATTGTACAATGTAAAATTCAACTTGATTGGTGCTCAGTCTGCAAATTACATCCTTAAGAATGTAAATACTATAGATCGTATTTATGAATATATAGCACCTATAAATGGGGTTCCACAAGGGAATTATGCTCCAATTGTTAAACTTGTTGCTCCTATAAAAATACAAGTAGCTACCTTTTTAGGAAAGTATAATCCAACTGAAAAAACAAATTTTGATTTCGAAATTGGAGTGAGTAACAATGATGCTAACTTATTTTCGAATGTACAAGATAACGACAATAAAGGAATTGCTGCCAAAATAAATGCAAAGCAACGCTTGTTTAGCAAAAGCTGGAATCTAGATGCATTTATAAACTATCAATTTATTCAGCAAGATTTTAAATCGGTTGAGCGACTTTACAATATAGAGTTTGATCGAGATTGGAATCTTCCTGCCACTCGTTTTGGAAATCAGAGTTTATTAATTTCAGGACTAACCTTCGATTTATTTCCTCAAAAAAAATCGTCTAATGCTGGCCTAGTAACCTATCAATTTGAAAATTTAGATTTTACCGAAACTTATTCAGGAAGTCGTCATACTGTAAGCGGACTCTTTAGATTAAAAAATTGGTCCGTTCAAAATCAAGGCAGCTTGCTTAATAGTGATAGTAATATATCAACTTCAAAGTTCTTAAGAAATCAAACCCAAGCGCGGTACCATTTTAGTAAAAACTGGATTGGTGGTACTTTACAACTCGAAGACAATCAGGAAAAAAATAAAAACACCAATCAATTTTCGGCTTTAAGCCAAAGATTTAATGAATATGGTTTGTTTGTCGGTCGTGGAGATAGCACTAAAGTATTTGTAGAATTAGGTTTTTTAAGGCGAAGTAATGATAGTTTGCAAAACGGATTGTTACAACATGTAAACAACTCTCAGACGTACTATCTGAGATCAAAATTGATACAAACTGCTAAAAGTGACTTATCGGTATATGCTAGCTATAGAGTATTGAATTTTGAAGATGTTACTAAAAAGAAAGAACCATCTTTGAACTCTAGAATTCTTTATAACGATCGCTTTTTTAACCAGTTTATCCAAACTACTACTGCTTATGAAACTAGCTCTGGAACGATGCCTCAACAGGATTATACGTATATAGAAGTTCCAGCTGGACAAGGAGTTTATACTTGGATAGATTATAACAACAATGGTATTCAGGAATTACAAGAGTTTGAAGTCGCAGCATTTATTGACCAAGCAAAATATATCCGAATCTTTTTGCCTAATCGCGTCTATATTAAGACAAATCAGAATAAATTTTCACAATCTGTTACCTTAAACCCTAATCAATGGATTAATGAAACGGGAATAAAAAAGTTAATCTCGTATTTTTACAATCAAACCTCATTTATAATAGACCGAAAAGTAAAAAGTAATGGAGATCGTTTTGAACTTAATCCATTTAATTCTTCTGATGAAAATGTATTGGGTTTGAATTCTAGTTTTAGAAACAGTTTATTTTACAATCGAGGGAAACAAAAACATTCTACGACTTATACCTATTTACAAAACAAAAACAGCAACTTACTTACAATAGGATCACAAAAAGCTACTAACAGCTCACATCAATTGCAATATTCCCATTTGTATGATAAAAGCTGGCTACTTGGTTTTTTTACTAAAACTATTCAAACAGATCTTATTTCTGAAAGTTTCCCTGAAAAAAATTACAAGTTAATGGGGTATCAATTGGCTCCAAAAATTAGTTATTTATTTTCTAAGAGTACCAGTTTGGATTTCTTTTATGAGATTCAGAACAAGGACAATCAAATTGGAGAGGAAGAAAGCTTAAAACAAACTCGATTAGGAACCTCATTCTCTTATGCAGGTGAGAAAAAAATAACGTTAAATGGAGAGTTTTCTTTTTACCAGAATAAATTCACGGGCAATGAGTTTTCATCTGTAGGTTTTCAAATGCTAGAAGGGCTTCAAACGGGGCAAAATTTGGTATGGAGATTGTTATTACAAAAGAATATCACACAGTTTTTAGACATTAACTTAAACTATCAAGGACGGAAAGCTGAAATTGGAACTACCATTCATACAGGAAACATTCAACTAAGGGCTTATTTTTAACACATTTCTAAAAACATTCCAATTAATTGTTTAATTTTATTATGAATTTTAACACCTTATAAACATGAAAAAACTATTATTACTTTGTTTTATGTTAGTTTTCTCTAGTAATTTTTACGCTCAAGAAACTGCTGTGAAAACTACTAAAGCCAAAGCTAAAACAGAAGCTGCTAAAGAGAAAAAAAAGGCTACTGACTCTAAAACTACAGCAGAAAAAAAAGCAACTAAAGAAAAAACTACAGCTACCAAAAGTGTAGATGACAAGGTTGCAAAAACAAAAGCAGATACTAAAGCTAAGACTACTAAAGCAGAAGAATCAGCTACAAAAAAAGCGGCTAAAGCTAAAACAGATGCCAAAACCGCAAACGATGATGCTACAAAAAAAATAACAAAGGCTAAAGCGGATACTAAGGCAGCTACTGAAAAAGTAGACAAAGCTAAAGCTGATACCAAAGCAACATCAAAAACTACTGCAAAAAAGGTTAAAGAAACGAATGAAAAAGCGCCTAAAGTAGCTGATAAAGTTACGGGTGAGTATAACGGTAAAAAAGTTTATACTGGTCCAAGAGGTGGCAAATATTACATTAATTCTAATGGAAACAAAACTTACATTCAAGAATAAATAACTGCTTCTTGATTAAACTAAAAAAGGTTAGACATCTTATGATGTCTAACCTTTTTTGCTTCTACTAAAATAATAACTTAATATTTTAGTAATCATTTACAAATAAGGAAAACACTTACTGTTTGTAACTTTCGCAGGGTTAACTAAAAATAACCCTATTCTATATGAATCTAGATACAACCAATAAAACTATTCTGATTGCTCCTTTAAATTGGGGTTTAGGTCACGCTACAAGATGCATTCCGATAATTAAGGCGCTTCAGGAAAATAATTACATTCCAATAATTGCCTCTGATGGTATTGCTTTGGAATTATTACGAAAAGAATTTCCTTATATCCAAACTCTCGAATTGCCTTCTTATCAAATAGAATATGCAAAAAATGGCAAAAACTTTAAATGGAAATTAATCAAGAATTGTCCTAAAATGATTGAAGCCATCTTGGACGAAAAAAAGATGGTGAATTCTTGGATAAAGAAATATGGTATAGATGGTATTATTTCTGATAATCGCTTAGGGGTTTACTCCAATAAAATACCTTCTGTTTTTGTTACACATCAATTGAATGTAATGACAGGAAATACTACTTGGTTTACGACTAAATGCCACCAATATTTTATAAAAAAACATACTGAATGTTGGATTCCAGACATGAAAAAAGAACCAAATCTTACGGGTGAATTGGGCCATTTAAAAAACAAAAAACTTAAGTTAAGATATATTGGTCCGTTAAGCAGAATGCGTAAAAAAGAAACCCCAAAAGTGTATGACTTAATGGTTATCCTATCTGGTCCAGAACCTCAACGTGGTTATCTTGAGGAAAAATTAAAAAAAGAAGTCCTTCGTTACAAAGGAAAAGTTGTTTTTATAAAAGGCATAGTTGATAAAGACCAAAAAAAGGAGGTTGTTGAGAATATCACCTATTATAATTTCATGAATACAAGACAGCTGGAACAAACGTTTAACGAAAGTGAACTAATCCTGTGTCGTTCTGGCTATACAACTGTTATGGACTTGGTTAAATTGGAGAAAAAGGCTTTCTTTATACCAACTCCTGGTCAATATGAACAAATATACCTTGCTGAGAAACTAGAAAAAGAAGGGCTTGTTCCTTATGCGCTACAAGAAGATTTTAAGATTGAGGATATTGCCAAAGTAAATAAATATAACGGATTGCCTCAATACAAAAAGAAAGTAAAATGGAGCTCATTATTTTCCGTTTTCGAAAAACAATAAACTCCATTTTTATATTTTTTTAGAAATTAAATTGAGCTTGTATTCTCAATAAATTCCCTTGCTGTCTGTTATTTGGTAATACACTATCTTCAAAAGTTCTGTCAGAAATAACATATTCTGCTGTAAGTTCAAGGGCTTTAATCGGTTGCCATTCAACCCCGATTTCATAATCTCTAACTACGTAGCTTCGGGCATCTTTTTCATATTTTTTTCCTCCATCATAATATTGAAATTTTGCGAAAGGATATAATAATTGTTTTCCTAAATCAAGTTTATAATTTAATAAAACATACCCCCCATTTATATTTGTTACATCAACACTATTTGTTTCTTTGTTATAACGAGGTCCTTTACCAATATTATATTCTGTTTGTATACCAAAAGGTTTCGGGTACAAAACAAAAGTTGCTCCTACTCTCTGGTCTTTTACATATTGCCTATCAGCATTTACTGGCACTCCTGCTGTAATTTCGTTGGTAAATGCCCATTTTCCAGTATAGGCCTGAATTCCTGGCTCGATAATTTGATTTCCAATTACAAATGGATAAGTGGCTCTTGCTACAAAATTTAGATCTCTGTTGCTATCTAATTTATTAGAATACTGACCATTATATGCTCCAAAAGCAAAAACACCGTAATCACCTGAACCTTTGTAACCGTCTTTTACTAACATTTCAAAACGCTCTCTTATTTTACTTGGTGCCCAATAAAAGAACACTCCCAAATCACGCTCATTTAATATAGCACTATTCATAGCGTCATTTCTATCCAATGTAAGTCGAACCGAACTTGATTGCATGTTCTCGAAACCATAAGGGATTTTACTTTGTCCTACACGAACACGATATTCTCTTTTAGGATCAAAAGAAATATCAAAATAGATGTCTCTAATTTGAACGAAGTTATTAATTCCTGTACTAGGTGAACTAGCAAAATCTGGCTGAAAGTAAAAAAACACATTAGGATGTACCTGTCCTGAAAACACTAACCGTGCGCGTCTTATAAAAAGGCCATTATTAGACTTAGCACCTGGTTC
The DNA here is from genome assembly GCF_030409845.1 of Flavobacterium branchiarum. NCBI lineage: Bacteria > Pseudomonadati > Bacteroidota > Flavobacteriia > Flavobacteriales > Flavobacteriaceae > Flavobacterium > Flavobacterium branchiarum. The sequence goes on from NZ_JAUFQQ010000005.1 coordinate 1,462,404, forward strand.
TGTTGATGTTGTTCCCCACGACTTATCACATTGCTCACAAGAAACTTTATCATTGGTAGAAAACAAACCATTGTATCTTATTTGAGCATAACCTCTTAATGATATTTTATCATACCAACGGTCCTTTTCTTCTTTATCATGAGTAGGCTCAATATTAGGTCCCATAATAATCGACGTTTCTTTTGCCTTATTAATAGAATCTAGAATACGAACTACCTCTTTCTTGATCTCTTGCTTATATATCTCTTGTGCGTGGGCGATACACACCATTAAAAATAAAGCAATAACTAAAAATTTTCTCATCTTATTTTTTTAACTCCTCATTCAGAATGCAAAAATCACCCATCAAGGTTAACATAACGTTACCAAGATGTTATCATAATGAGAATTTAATATTAAGAGACAATCGGCTGTTTTAAATTGATGTTAAAAGGGGATGTTTTATGCCTAGTCAGGGTATTTGCATTTACATTTATTTAACGTCTCTATTGGTACTTTTATATGCTTTTTCTAAGGTGAATGAAAACTCGGATCCAATACCAAATTCACTTTCTACGTAGACTTTCTCTTTATGAGCTTCAATAATATGCTTAACTATTGCAAGTCCTAATCCTGAACCTCCTTCTGAACGAGCACCACTTTTATCTACTCTATAAAAACGCTCAAAAAGTCTCGGTATATTTTGTTTCTCAACTCCTTCTCCATTATCACTAATGCGAATAAGTACTTTTTTCTTTGTTAGATTTACTACTCCTACTTCGGTTGTGCCGCCTTGTTTGCCGTATTTAATAGAGTTTACAAGTAGATTTTCTAATATTTGCTGAATTCTATCTTTATCTCCTTTAACAAAAATAGGCTGTAGGTATTTCTTCTCGTAAGTTAATTTTATCTTCTTTTTATCGGCTTTCATTTCCAATAAATCAAAAACATTTTGAATAAGTTCTATAATATCAAAATTAGAAATAACCAAATTTAAATCGCCGGTTTCTAATTTAGTAATCATGTCTAAATCTTCAACGATATAAATTAATCGCTCTACTCCTTTTTCAGCACGTTTAAGATATTTTTTACGAATGGTTTTATCTTCCATCGCTCCATCTAATAAAGTCGAAATATATCCTTGTACCGTAAACAATGGTGTTTTAAGCTCATGCGAAACGTTACCTAGAAACTCTCGACGGTATTGTTCTCGAATTTCTAGCATCTCGATTTCTAGCTTTTTATCGGTAGCAAATTTTTTAACTTCACGCGAAAGTGTCTCCATATCGGTTGTAATCGGCTGATTTATGAGCGTACTAGATTCTAGTAACGAAACATCATCATAGATTTTTTTTACTCTTCGGTAAATAAAACGCTCTACGCGATATTGTAAAACAAGAAATGAGAACGCATATACAGATATGAGGAAAACAATGCTAAACGGTAATAAGTTTATTGTTTTATTTTTGAAGAATAATAAAATCAAAATTATTACGAATCCTGTAGCAAAGAGACTTATATATAGTGCTGACTTTACAGCAAACTTATAGGTTTTTTTAAAACTTATTTTCATTTAATTCATGGATAGCTTTCTACAAAGATAATTCTGATTTCTTTGCATTATGCTTTTGTTTGATGATCTTTATTTTAAACCTCGAATTTGTAACCTACTCCTTTGATGGTCTTGAATAAATCTTCTCCAATTTTTTCTCTTAATTTTCGAATATGTACATCAATCGTTCTTCCACCTACCACAACTTCATTACCCCAAACTTTATCAAGAATTTCATCACGTTTGAATACTTTTCCAGGTTTTGAAGCCAATAAATAGAACAATTCAAATTCTTTTCTAGGTAAAGCAATCTCGATATTATCTTTTACGATTTTATACTCTTCACGATTAATTTCTATACCACCTACATTTAAAGTATCACTACTAACTTCTTGTTCTTTTAAGCGTCTTAATAATGCTTTAACCTTACTCACCAATAATTTTGGCTTAATAGGTTTAGTAATGTAATCATCTGCTCCAGCATCAAAACCAGCAACTTGTGAATAATCTTCACTTCTTGCAGTTAAGAAAGTAATAATAACATTATTTAGTTCAGGTATTTTTCGAATATGCTCACAAGCTTCCATACCATCCATTTCTGCCATCATAACATCCATTATTATAAGGTCTGGTAATTCTTTTTGTGCTTTTGTAATTGCATCTTTCCCGTTAGAAGCAGTAATTATTTGGTATCCCTCCTGAGAAAGATTATATCCAACAATTTCTAAAATATCCGGTTCATCATCTACAAGTAAAATCTTAGTTTGTGTTTTTTTCATAAAATAGCAAAAAATTGGGTTATCTCATTGATTCTTATACGATATAACATTCAATGAATCTAGTTGCGAGTGTAAAGATAATAATAAATCGACTGTTAAAAAGTCGTGTTAACCGTAATTTAATTTCATAACAATTTCATAATATCCTAGAGACAAAACAATAACAAGTAGCTAACATCTACTTTACAAAGCCGTACTTAATTTGCAAAAAAATAAACAAACAACAAACGAAAATGAAATTCAACTTAAAATTTCTATTTATTACATTATTTATTTGTGCAGTTTCAATGGCTCAAACCAAAGGTACAATTTCTGGGGTTTTAACAGACAAACAGACTAATAATGAAGCACTTCCTTTTGCAAACATTCTTATTAAAGGAACTAACAACAGTGCAAATACTGATATCGACGGTAAATATTCGATAAACATCGCTCCTGGTAGCTACACTGTAATTTATAGTTTCTTGGGGTACGAAACTATAGAAGCAATAGTAATTGTTAAGGCAAATGAAACTACAACTAGCAATCAAACATTATCTTCTGGGAGTTATACGCTAAAAGATGTGGTAGTAAAAGCATCAGCTGTAAACAGACAAAAAGAAACAGCGTTACTTTTAGAACAAAAGAATGCTGTAGAGATAAAACAATCTATTGGAGCTCAAGAGCTTTCGCGAAAAGGGGTTAGCGATGTAGCAACTGCAGTTACCAAAACTACTGGTATCACAAAACAAGAAGGAACAGGTAATATCTTTGTAAGAGGTTTAGGGGACCGTTACAACTCTACAACTATGAATGGATTACCAATTCCATCAAATGATCCTGAGAAGAAAAACATTAGTTTAGATATTTTCTCTACTGATATTGTTGAATATGTATCTGTTGACAAAGTGTATAGCAGTAAATTATATGGTGATTTTGCTGGAGGAAACGTAGATATCGCATCTAAAGATTACAAAGGAAAGGGGTTCTTTAAAATCGAAATAGGATCTAATGTTAACACAAACGCAGTATCCGATGATGATTTTAGATTACAAAAGGGCATTAATAGTTTTGGATTCTCAAACCCAAAAATCCCTAACAATGCACTTACTCAATACAATTTCAATACTTTACAAACAGAGAAGAGAGCACCTTTCGCTGGATCAATTGGCATATCTGGAGGAAAAACATTCAACGTAGGTGAGCAAGGAAAATTAAGCTTTTTTGCAACTGCTAATTTCAGCAATGAATACAATGCGGTTAAAAATGGTACTGCCAAAGGAAGTGTAAACGGAGCTGGAGTTGCGTTTAAAGATTTTCATACTTACAAAGACATGAGCTACCAAACCAACTCAACCGGTTTGTTAAATATTGGATACAAAATTAACACAAACAACAAAGTTAATTTTAACACACTTTACATTAATAGTTCGACTCAATCTAAAGAAGAATACTATGGCTACATAGCAGATATCGCCAATAACGGAAATGGATTAATTCGTCGTTTCAATTATGAGAAAAACAGTCTTTGGGTTAATCAACTTTTAGGAGATCACAAACTAACAGACAGATCAAAATTAAATTGGGGAGTTTCATACAACATCGTTGATGGATCTATGCCAGATAGAGTTCAAAACACGTTTAGAAACGAAGCAGATGGATATGTATTATCTACCATTTCAAGACCTGAAAACAATAGATACTTCCAAAAATTAAAAGAAGATGAATTAGCAGCAAATGCTTCTATCGATTATAAATTCAATAAAAACAGTGAAGCTGATTTTAATGGAAAAATCACTTTAGGTGCAAATGGAAGAATAAAAAACAGAAAATTTGAAGCTATTCAGTTCAACTTTCAATCAAATGATGGTTTTAGAAACTTTGTTGTTGATCCAAATAACCTAGATTTATTTTACAACAATGACAACTTCAACAACGGATACTTTAATATTTCAACTTTTAGAGGAAATTCTCAAATTAGCGATGCCTTAGATCCTCAAACTTATAATGGTAAACAAACTATCATTGGTGGTTATGCTAATACAGAGTTCAAATTCAAGAATAAATTAACTGCTGTTTTAGGTCTTCGATTAGAATCAGTAATTCAAGATGTTGACTGGAATACTCAATTAGGTGATATTGGAAGTGACAAATTAGATAAATTGGCTTTTTTACCAAGTTTGACAATGAAATATGAGTTAAACGAAAAACAAAATTTACGTTTAGGATTTAGCAAAACATATACTTTACCACAATTTAAAGAAAGAGCATTATTTGTTTACGAAGAAGTACTTCAGGTTAAAGTTGGTAACCCTTACTTATACGAATCAGATGATTACAACTTAGATCTTAAATGGGAAATGTTCCCAAAAAGCGATGAATTAATTTCCTTTACTGCTTTTGGAAAATACATCCTTAACCCAATGAACGAAGTTACAATTGCATCATCTTCTAATGACGTTTCTTATATCAATACAGGAGATTATGGTTATGTTGCTGGAGGTGAAGTAGAGTACCGTAAGCAGATTTTTAGTTTTGATGATGCTAATTCAAAAAAACTTACTGCTGGTATCAATGCATCTTATCTATACAGTAATCAAGAGTTAAATACCGAAAAAGTAAATAGAGAAACTAATTACCAAGTTGATTTCACCAACAAAAAGAGCCAATTTACTGGGGCATCTGATTTACTATTAAATGCTGACCTTTCTTATTTAACTGAATGGAGTAACAAAGAAAAAAGTTTAAACACAACTATTGCATACTCTTATTTCTCAGATAGAATAAATGCTATTGGAACAAACGGAAGAGGTGATTTAGTTGACAAAGCATTTGGTTCATTAGACTTTATCGCAAAAACTAAACTGAATAAAAACTTAGGATTAGATTTTGTTGTAAAAAACATTCTAGATCCTACAATCAACAGAGTTCAAGAAAACAGCTCAGGAGATGTAAATGTTTTATCATACAAAAAAGGATTAGGAATAAGCTTTAAACTTAATTATAGCTTTTAATACTTCATCAACACAAAACTAAAAAAGGATCAACATTCAATTTGTTGGTCCTTTTTTTAATTTATAGACAAGCAACTTGTTACGTAATTAACCTTATAAATCAAAACTTTAGTTAACGAGTAAGTAACATTAATTTAATCTTAAAATAGGTTTTTATTAAACTAACAATCACACTTGCTTAACATTCATAAAAGATTTCTAATCCATCTTTGCATCAAGATATTAAACACAAAAATTATCAAAACAACCATGAAAAAATCAATTGTAAAACTATTTGGAATTATTGCTTTATCAACTAGCTTACTTACAAGCTGTTCAAGCGATAATAATAACGACAGCAAAAACCCTGCTTCAACATTTGTTGCAGATGCGAACGACTTTAAGGGAACTATTAGTAATGGTGAAGTAGTACTTGACGCAGGTACTGTTTACAAATTAACTGGAAAACTACAAGTAAATGACGGAGCAACTTTAACTATTCCTGCAGGAACAGTTATACAAGGTACTGGCGGGACGAAAGCTTATATTGCAATTGCGCAAGGAGGAAAAATTAATGTAAATGGTACACTAGCAAAACCAGTTGTAATGACAAGTGGATTAGCAGTTAAAGGTGCTGGAGACTGGGGTGGATTGGTTATTTGTGGTAGAGCTCCAATAAATCGTAAAACTAATGGTGAAATCACAGCTCAATCAGAAGTTGCAGATTTAACTTATGGAGGAACTATATCTAATGATAATTCTGGTTCAATCAAATTTTTGAGAATCGAATATGCAGGAGCTGCTTACAACACTGAAAAAGAATTCAACGGATTATCTTTCTTCGGAGTTGGTTCAGGAACAGTTGTTGAAAATGTACAAGCTTTTCACGGTGCTGATGATGGATTTGAATTCTTCGGAGGTACTGTAAACACATCAAATCTAATTGCTATCGGTAACGAAGATGATCAATTTGACTGGACTGAAGGATGGAATGGAAAAAACACAAACTGGTACGGAAAATTAAATTTCGGAAAAGGTAATAGAGGTATTGAGGCTGATAACTTCGAATTAGGATTCTCAAACACTCCAATTGCTAACCCAACTATCACAAATATGACTCTTATCGGACCTGGAAGTAATGCTGATGCATCTTACACAGAAAACCAAGCTATAAAACTAAGAAGAGGAACTAAAGGTCTTATCTCAAATGTAGTTTTAAGCGGATGGAAAACTGGTATTGATGTTGAAAACGACGAAACTATCGCTTTTGTTGGAACAGCTTTAAAAGTATCTAATGTAAATTACATCTCTGATGTACCTACAAAAACTAAAGGAAAGAAAACAGACGGATCTGCTTATGATGTTTCTGCTGTTGCTACTGAATCTGCTGCTGCTAATGGAGCTGGAAACGGTATTGCACAACCAAACTGGGCTACTGGATGGTCAGTAGGTTTCTAATCAATAAGATACACAATAAATGTTAAAAACATCCTAAACTTTTAGGATGTTTTTTTTTGGCGTAGTTTTTGAAAACTTTTTTTTGTATATTTACTAGACTTAAAATTAAGCGATGGCAAAAAATTACTTTTATATTACACTCTTATTGGCTTTTTTCTTTATTACTGCAAGTATTTCGGCACAAGACAGTAAACAACAGCCAAAAACAGACGGCACCGTTATAGAGGGCTTAAGTTTGTACCCAAACCCTGTGAGTAATGGTAAAGTATACATATCATCTAAAAATGATTTAGAAAAAGAAATAATTATTTTTGACATACTAGGAAAAAAGGTTTTACAAACACAATTGAGTTCAAGAGAGCTTAATATCTCTAATCTTTCCCCTGGTGTTTATATCATAAAAATTAGTGAAGAAAATGCAACTGCAACAAGAAAATTAATTGTCAGGTAAGTTTTCAAAATAAAAACACAAAAAAGTTCCAAAGTAATATTGGGGCTTTTTTTTTAAATTACCTTTGCAAAAAAAGATTTTGATTACAACTACTGATATATTTACGATTTCTAGCCAAAAGCAATTTGAAAAAATAGCATTGAAAGTATTTCGCTTTCAATACGAAAACAACGTAGTATATCGAACGTTTTGTGATTATCTTAAAACAGACCCTCAAAAAGTAAAATCTCTTACTCAGATTCCCTTTTTACCAATTCAGTTTTTTAAGAGTCATGCTGTAGTTTCAAATTCTGATCCTGCACAAGTTACCTTTACCAGCAGCGGTACAACCGGAATGATTACAAGCAAGCACCTTGTAACCGATGTTACCTTATATGAAGAAAGCTATCGCAAAGGGTTTTCCCAATTTTATGGCAATATCGAAGATTATGTCGTACTAGCCTTACTACCGTCTTATCTAGAACGCGGTGGTTCTTCATTAATTTACATGGTCGAGGATTTAATTAAATTATCTAATCATCCAGAAAGCGGGTTTTATTTGCACAACCACGAAGAACTTACTCAAAAACTAATCGAATTAGACCAATCTGGACAAAATACCATCTTAATCGGAGTAACATATGCTTTGCTAGATTTAATCGAAAAAAATACCTTTAAACTACAAAATACCATCATCATGGAAACTGGTGGAATGAAAGGAAAACGCAAAGAAATGATTCGCGAAGAATTACACAAAGAATTGTGTGAAGGATTTGGTGTATCAGCCATACATTCTGAATACGGAATGACCGAATTATTGTCTCAAGCATATTCTCTAGGCGAAGGAATATTCGAATGCCCTTCGTGGATACAAATTCTTGTTCGAGATACCGAAGATGCATTAACCTACGTAAAAGAAGGAAAAACTGGTGGTATAAACGTAATCGATCTAGCCAATATTAATTCTTGTTCTTTTATCGCTACGCAAGATTTGGGAAAAAAATATCCCAACAACTCTTTCGAGGTATTGGGACGTTTTGATAATTCTGATATTCGAGGTTGTAATCTAATGGTTTTGTAATTACAGTCGTTTTAATTTGAATTTAGTAATATCTCTTTTTGGTCTTTTATTGTCGCAGAATTTGTCGCTCTAATCAAAATATTATATTGAATTAAAATGTCCTCAAGAGACAAAGGATACATAGCTGATATTACCCAACCACTAAAATTCATTAAATTAGGAAAAGAAATAATAGCTGTCGCTCTTCTCTTTTTATTCATGATTTCATTATCTCTAAAATAACCAACAGTAGCTATAATCTGATCAATCATTTTCTTAGGATAATCTCTCCCTTTATCTTTAGCAGTCTGTGCACTTTGTGCATACTTACATTCTACAAATAAAACCCAGTCTTTTTCTTCACAAGTCTGTGGAAAAACAACACATTCACATTGTTGATTACCAGGCCCGAATAAGTTTTCTTTAAATCCTGCAAAATAAATTGGTAATTTTTTATTGTTTTTCAAATAAACACACTTAACATCTCTTGGCTGTTGTTCTAACATCTCAACATCTCCATTATTTATGTTCTTATAATCAACAATATATAAATCATCAAAAGAACTTTCTTTTATTTCTTGATTTGCTAAATGCGCTTGAATATTATTCTTCATATTCAAAATGATTTAGCATTCCATAATACTCATTCATAATATCATCCATAACGGTATTAAAATAATGCTTGCTTACTGTTCCCGTTCTACTATCTTTTATAGATTTTATTGTGCCATCAACATTGTCTATTTGATAAACATTAACTAAAGATGATGAAATCCAAGAATCGCAACTTATATATTCTTTTTTTTCATTATCAGACAACTTATCCGAAATAAAACTACCCATTAAACAATTATTAATAGCGTATAAAACATAAGGACTATGCGTTGTAAGAGTCAAAGTATGATCTCGTTCACCTTGAATTTTATTAAATAAATAATATATCAAATCGCGCTGTGTCTCAGGAAAGAGATTTTGTTCTGGCTCTTCGATAATAAAATTTGTATTATTATACTGAATTGGCAAAGCTTCCTTTCCTTCAGGATAAAGAAAAACACTTCTACTTTTACCTTCCTTATCAGTATAAGTAGCATTCACAATCTTTCCTGAATTTCTAAACCTCTTACTCAGATTATCCAATTCAGCAACAGAAAGAGATACTTCTTCATTGTAAAAACCATTAGTCAAATACTCAAATAACAGAACCAATGGTATAATAGATTGTAAACCACTTGATCCTACTCTTAAATTAATTTCATTATTGTTTCTTAAAGTAATTATATCTAAATCTTTCTCTTTGTCATTATGAAAGTTCACCCCTAAGTTCAATATCGAAAATGCTTCTTTTTTCTGAAAACTTCTTTTAGCAGAATACCAATCATAAACAAAACTCATTATATTATCAAATGGAGCCTTATAATTGCGTAAATCAGGCATAACAGAAACAAAATTCCTTTCCGAAGGGATATAAATATTTCTCGTTTTTTTATAATTTACCCCCTCTTGCTTCTCTTTTATACCCTCTTTTTCATCTCCCCACTTATATGAAATTTCAATAAAATCACTATTGTATTCAAAATAGGAGTTCTCAGAAAAATAGGCTTTACTTAATCTATGAAAATCTAAAAGTTGGTCTTCTATTTTCTCTTCATATTTACCATCCAACAAATATCTTTTTTCAACCCACTGACAATAACTGATAATTTTAGCAATAGTACTTTTACCACTACTTTGAGGCCCTGTGAAAACATTTACTTTATTTAATTCAATTTCAATATCAGAAATTGGACCTATGTTCCTAATTATTAATTTTACCATCCTTTTGATATCTTAGATTAAAAAGCACCTTTAAACCACTCTTACTACAAAATAATTTTTCTTTCCGCTTTGTAACAATACAAACTGGTTGTTGATTAAATCCTTAGCAGACAAAACAAACTCTTCGGTTATTTTTTCTCTGTTAACAGAAATAGAATTGGCCGTTAGCGCACGTCTCGCTTCTCCATTTGATTTAAAGAAACCAGTTTTCTCATTAAGAACTACTATAATTTCTAATCCATTTTCTAGATCTGCTTTTGCAATTTCTGCTTGAGGCACACCATCAAAAACATCTAAGAAAGTCGCTTCATCTAATTGCTTTAAATCATCTGAAGTAGAATTTCCGAATAATATATTTGAGGCCTTAATTGCATTTTCTAAATCAGCAGCAGAATGTACCATTACAGTAATTTCTTCAGCCAATCGTTTTTGTAAAATACGCAAGTGTGGTGTTTCTCTGTGTTCGATCGTTAACGATTCGATTTCTTCTTTTGATAAGAAAGTGAAAATTTTAATATATTTTTCAGCATCAACATCAGAAGTATTCAACCAGTATTGGTAAAACTTGTATGGAGATGTTCTTGCAGCATCTAACCAAATATTTCCTCCTTCAGATTTTCCGAATTTAGTTCCATCTGCTTTTGTAATTAAAGGACAAGTTAAAGCATATGCTTTTCCGCTTTCCATTCTTCTTACCAATTCTGTTCCCGTAGTGATATTTCCCCACTGGTCACTTCCTCCCATTTGCAAAGTACATTGTTTGTTCTTATACAAATGCAAAAAGTCATATCCTTGTACTAACTGATAAGTAAACTCAGTAAACGACATTCCTTCGGCAGCCTCAGATGTTAGCCTTTTCTTCACAGAATCTTTAGCCATCATATAGTTAACCGTAATATGCTTACCTACATCACGAATAAAATCAAGGAATGAGAATTCCTTCATCCAATCATAATTATTTACCAACTCGGCTGCATTAGCTGTATCTGAAGTAAAATCCAAAAATCGAGACAATTGCCCTTTTATAGCTTCTTGGTTATGACGTAATGTTGTTTCGTCAAGTAAATTTCTTTCATTCGATTTTCCTGATGGATCACCAATCATACCAGTTGCACCACCCACTAATGCTAATGGCTTGTGTCCTGATAATTGAAAGTGCTTTAACAACATCACCCCTACTAAGTGTCCTATATGCAATGAATCCGCAGTTGGATCAATTCCCACATATGCCACTCTCATTTGTTCCATCAAATGTTCTTCAGTACCTGGCATAACGTCGTGAAGCATTCCTCTCCAAGTTACTTCTTCTATAAAATTTTTCATCTTTTTAGTCAATTTCCACAAAGATAGTTTTAATTGCACAATTTGAAAATCAATCTATCTAAAAATCCAACAATCTAATTATCTTTACAAAATGGTTTTAGTAACAGGAGGAACAGGTTTAGTTGGAGCGCATTTATTACTTCATTTAATTGAAAATGGAGATCATGTTCGGGCAATTTATAGAAATAAAAGTAAAATAGAACGAACGAAGTCTGTTTTTGATCTATATAAAAAGTCCCATTTATTCGAATCTATTCAATGGTTGGAAGCTGACATACTTGATGTTCCCTCTTTAGAAACTGCTTTTATTGATGTAGAATATGTTTATCACTGTGCAGCAGTAATCTCATTTGATCCTAAGGACGAAGATTTAGTTCGAAAAACCAATATCGAAGGTACAGCAAACATTGTGAATTTCTGTATTGCAAAACAAGTAAAAAAATTATGCTTTGTGAGTTCAATCGCAGCTCTTGGTGACCTTGCTCCTCACGAGTCTATTATTACCGAAGAAGTCGAATGGAATCCCGAAAAACCTCATAGTGATTATGCCATATCTAAATATGGTGCCGAAATAGAAGTTTGGCGTGGTTGGCAAGAAGGACTAGATATTGTTATTATAAATCCTGGAGTTATTTTAGGACCTATTCCAAAATCCAAAAGCGACGAAAAAGGAAGTGCCGAACTTTACACAAAAGTAGCCAACGGTCTCCCCTTTTACACTTTAGGCAGTACCGGATTTGTTACTATTGATGACGTTGTTAGGATTGCTGTAACTTTAATGAAAAGCGAGATAAAAAATGAACGCTTTACACTTATCTCTGACAACATTGTCTTTAGAGATGCATTAAATACAATTGCAGATGTACTAAAAGTAAAAAGACCTGCATATCATGCAAGCCCTTTATTTATGAAAATCATGTGGCGTATTGACTGGTTTTTGTCTACTTTTTTCCCGAAGAAAAGACAGATTACCAAAGCAACCGCAAAATCGTCTTATACTAAAGATATATATTCGAATGAGAAAATAAAAACAGCTTTAAAAACTGACTTTAAAGATATTCATGAATACATTAAAGAAGTGGCAACTTTATAAGAAACATACTTAATTACTTAAGTGTTGCTTTCTTTTTAAGCGAGTCTACTTTTACTTCTTTTGTCAATCTCTGTTTAACCTCAATAGAATCTTTTTTTATAGCCTTACTCTTTTTCTTAAGCAATTGCTCTTTCTTTTTTTCTAGCTTAACTAAAGAATCAAATTTCTTTTCGTTTTTTACTAAACGTGCACCTACCTCATCAAACATAACCTTATAATCATTATAATTTGCGGCATAATACATATTGCTCTTAACAAATTGCAAACTATCTACTTTGTATTTTTTCAACACAAACCTAGTCGGATTAGTATCACAAGAATCTAACGACATTGGATTTTGATATTTAATAGCTTCCAACAATGATAAATCATACATAATATCTATCATCTTAGCTCTCTCAACAAGTCGCTCTGGTTTTTTAACCAATTCTTTTTTGCATCCAACAGCAAAGAATAATACCGAAATAATTATGATTATTTTCTTCATATCCTATCTATCAAATAATAATCTTTTCCCAGCATGAACATTTTTTACCTTAAAAGAATTATAAACCAATTGTCCGTTTACAAAAGTGTGTGTAATTCTTGATTTAAAAGTAAACCCTTCAAATGGTGACCATTTACATTTAGATAAAATATTATCTGCATTTACACTCCAAGGCAACCCTGCATTCACAATTACCAAATCGGCATAATAGCCTTCTTTGATGAATCCTCTCTTTTCAATTTTGAAAATCTTAGCAGGATTGTGACACATTTTTTCAACTATTTTCTCAACACTAATTTTTCCTTGGTGATGTGCTTCAAACATAGCTACAACAGCATGCTGAACCAAAGGCCCTCCAGAAGGAGCTTTTAGATATGATTCTTTCTTTTCTTCTTTAGTATGGGGCGCATGATCTGTTGCAATAACATCTATTCGTCCATCAAGTAAAGCTTCCCAAAGTACTTTTCTGTCATCGGCTGTTTTTACAGCAGGATTCCATTTAATGAAATTCCCTTTAGTTTTATAATCCTCGTCTGTAAACCACAGGTGATGAATACAAACTTCGGCAGTAATTTTCTTTTCTTCCAAAGGAATTTTGTTTGTAAACAATTCCATTTCTTTTGCAGTCGAAAGATGAAAGATATGCAAACGCGCTCCAGTTTTTTTAGCCAATGCAACAGCTTTGGATGAAGATATATAACACGCTTCGGCACTACGAATTAAATGATGCGCCGTTACAGGAACATCGTCACCATACTCTTCTTTATATTTAGCTAGATTATTTTGTATTGTAGTTTCATCCTCGCAATGTACCGCTATTAACATTTCTGTACTTGAGAATATCTTTTCGAGTGTGGCTTCATTGTCAACCAACATATTTCCGGTTGATGAACCTAAAAATATTTTTATTCCCGCTACATTCTTTGGATTTGTTTTTAGGACTTCCTCCAAATTATCATTGGTTGCCCCCATCATAAACGAATAATTCGCGTATGACTTCTTTGAAGCTATTTGGTATTTCTCTTCAAGTATTTCCTGAGTTACTGCATTAGGCACCGTATTAGGTTGCTCGATAAACGAAGTGATTCCTCCAGCAACGGCTGCTTTCGATTCTGATTCGATATCCCCTTTATGCGTTAATCCTGGTTCTCTAAAATGCACTTGATCATCAATTGCACCTGGCATTAAATAACTTCCTTCGGCATCAATAACAATACAGTTAGACGACTTCAGACTTATACTGTCCGAAATTTCTACAATTAAATCATTCTCGATTAACAAATCGCCTTCAAAAATTGACCCTTCGTTTACGATTTTAGCGTTTTTTATTAATATCCTATTCATTCTAATTGTTTTATAAAGAATTGACTAATTTTTTTAGTCGGAGCGAAATAACTCCAAAAATTGCCTCTTTGATAATAGCATTACTCATTTTAGAAACTCCCTTTGTTCTATCCGTAAAAATGATTGGAACTTCGGTAATTTGAAATTTTTTACAATATGTTCTATATTTCATTTCGATTTGAAAAGCATATCCAACAAATTTAATTTTGTTAAGATTAATAGCTTCTAAAACCTCTCTTTTGTAACAAACAAAACCCGCAGTGGCGTCATGAATTTTCATACCCGTTATGAATTTTACATAAACAGATGCAAAATAAGACATCAGCACACGGCTTAATGGCCAGTTTACAACATTCACCCCTTTTACATATCTGGAACCAATTGCAAGATCAGCTCCTCCAAAATGGCAAGCATCAAAAAGTTTTTCAAGATCATTAGGATTATGCGAAAAATCGGCATCCATTTCGAATATATAATCATATTTTCGATCCAAAGCCCATTTAAATCCATGAACATAAGCAGTACCTAATCCAGCTTTCTTAGCTCTGTTTTCTATAAACAACCTTCCTTCAAATTCTTCTTGAAGCATAACAACTTTATCTGCAGTACGATCTGGCGAGTTATCATCGACAATAAGAAGGTGAAAGGGTTTATGTTGCGAAAGCACAGCCCTAATAATGCTTTCAATGTTTTCAATTTCGTTGTAAGTGGGAATTATAACAATACAATCATTCATTTTTCCGAGTAATTTCAACGCAAAAGTAAACTTTTTATAGCATTTCATTCATAATAAAGTTATAATAAAAGTAATGATACAAAAAATTACTAATTTTGCATTGCTATGATTGAACACCTTCATCCAAGAATTACTGAAAATAAAGACTGGGCAACACTTTTATTTGTGTTATGCTTTGCAGTTATTGCTATAACAAAATCAATTTACGAGACTCGTTTTCTCGATTTCTCCAGATTAATTTTTTCTGATAAATACGCCAAAATTTATCGAGACAGTAACCATATAAAAAGTGGATTTACGATCTGCTTATTTTTCATACAAATCATTTCATTTGCCTTTTTCGTACAACTCACACTTAGTAGTTTTGGTTATGCATCAAAAACCGATTGGCAACTATACATCCAAATAGTAACCTTATTAGCTTTCTTTATTTTATCGAAATATTTAATCGAAAAAATAATTGCAACATCGTTCAATATTGAAGAATTTAACGAGCACTTTAATCTACAAAAAGTAAGTTACAGAGCTTATATCGGTTTTTTAATACTCCCTATCAATGCTATTTTGTTCTATTATGATGGTGTTTCAAAAAATGTACTACTAATAATTCTAGCTATATCACTATGTATCAGCTTATTCTCTTATTTCATTTCAATTAAGAACTATCAAAATGCAATATTGAGTAAGTTATTTTATTTTATTTTGTATCTTTGCACTCTTGAAATAGCACCTTATTATTTTATATATTATTGGTTTACCAAACAGGGGGCTTAGAAAATAGTACAACATATGAAAGTGAAAACAATTTTGGTATCACAGCCTGAACCTAAGGTGGAAAACTCCCCTTATTTTGAGCTCCAACAGAAACACAAAATAAAAATTGATTTCAGACCTTTCATTCACGTGGAGGGAGTAAACGCGAAAGAGATTCGACTTCAAAAAATCGACCTTAATCATTACACTGCGATCATATTAACAAGCAGAAATGCTGTTGATCATTTTTTCAGAGTAGCTGAAGAAATGCGCTACAAAGTTCCTGAAGGATTAAAATATTTTTGTCAATCTGAAGCTGTTGCTTTTTACCTACAAAAATATGTAGTGTATAGAAAACGTAAAATTTACGTTGGTGCAAAAGATTTTGCAGATCTATCTCCATTAATCAAAAAGTACAAAGACGAAAAATTCTTACTACCTGCTTCTGATCAATTAAATGCTGATGCGCCTATTACTTTAAATAATTTAAAAGTAGACTGGACTCAAGCAATTTTTTACAAAACGGTAATGAGTGATTTGACAGATTTGGCAGATGTTTATTATGATGTCTTAGCTTTTTTCAGTCCAACTGGAATTAAGTCATTATTTAAAAACTTTCCTGATTTCAAACAAAACGAAACTAGGATAGCTGTTTTTGGAAGCACTACTCAAAAAGAAGCTTTAGATTATGGATTAAGAATAGATATTCTTGCTCCAACCCCTGAAACTCCGTCTATGACAATGGCATTAGAGAAATATATTGCAGAAGCAAACAAAGGAAAATAATTTCTTTTATCTAAATAATAAAAAAGCTGCGAATTTCGCGGCTTTTTTTATGCCCAAAAACCACAAACAGACCAATACGAATAGACGAAGTAATCGCACCTAGTAGCTCAACGATCCAGGAATACTTTGCGTTGGTTTTTTACGGAGATTACTTCGTCTATTCGCTTCGCTCGGGTCTTCGTTCCTCAGAAAGACAAGATTGTGGTTAAAAAAATCTTACTACTCCACAAATTTTCGTATTGCCCCTTGTTCTTTTCTCAGAGTGACAAGTCTACGGTTGTTTAATGCGCAGACAACCTCAAATCTACTTCACACAATTCTCCCTTTCCAAAAATTGAATTACGGTTTGTTTTATCGTACATCGTAAACTTCTACTTTTGAGTTTGGAATTTCAACTTCGGCGTTAGGAGATTTTAAATATACTTTACCCGAATATAAAGGCTTGTTGATGTTACTTTTTTTAATTTCTTTATCGAACTTTATTTGCAATTCGACATTTTCATTTTGAGCAAAAAAAGCTTTAAAACGCTCCATTAATTGAATATTAAAAGTTCGTTGTTCTAGAACATCTCTTATGTGGTCATTTTCATATGTTGTTTTGCCATCAAGTAAATCTGTCCAGATACGAACTTTTAATCCTCTGGAAAATTGATCTTTGACCAAAATCTCCATACTTATCGGAACTGCTTTCCCATTGTTGGTATCCGTTAAAAATTCCATATCCGTATTCTTTTTACTGATAACTTCATTATTCATGAAAAAAATATCGTAATCATAAATTTCAAAATCTGCTCTATTAGTACCTATTTTATACTGGTAGCGCAGCAGACGGTCTTTAAAATACGCATTGCTGATGGTATTGTTCGCCATTTGTTCCTGAACAAATGCTGGCATTTTTTTTCTACGCAAATTAAGTAATACCGATTTTTCCCCTTTTTGAAAACTATTCCACTCAACCGCTGTTTCGTGTGCTTGATAAGTTCCAATTTCTTTTTTACCTAATCCCCCAATCCATAACGTTACCAAACCCTCTGGAGCAAATCCTAGTGTTAACGTGTGATATTTGTTTTTATACTCTTTACCATCCATACCTGTGGTACTTCCGTAATCCCTTTTAAAAATATCATACATTTTTTTTTGAGGCAACTCAAAATCACCCGTAAAGAACTTATCTTCTGCATAGGAAAACCAAGTTAACCGCATTCGTTCTGGGACTTTTTTTCTTTTATCATTAACGACCACACTGCCGCTACTTGATCCCCAAGTATCATTTAGATACCCTCTTGATATCCATATACTATGATTATCTGATAAAACAAAACTACCATCAACAACCTCTACAGGACAACTTTCGTCTGCTCCAGTTTCTGGCATCCATTCAACTTTTTCTATTTTTACAAGCATTTCTTTTTGTTTTTCTTTATTTAAAAAATAGTACGCTAAGGGTATTTCTTTTTTCTTCCATAAATCACTCCCAATTTTAAATAATACCAACAGGCATATTAATGCATAAATTTTGTTTAAAATATTTATTTTCATACTTCTATTATTAATGTGATCTCATGCCCTTAGCATATTCGTATATCCACCAAATTATTGATAACACTATTACACTTGCAATTAGTAGAAGTACAAATACAATTTTTGTTATTAGGTATTTAAAGCCATACACACAAGCATACAAGACAACTAATAGCGTAAAAACAGGTATTGACATCAATAATCTATCGCGAAAATCATAATCATTATCATAAAAAAAGAAGGACAAAGCGTAAATAAATAGTATTAATCCTATTGATAGTATTTGGTTTTTTCTTGTATCTGTCATTTTATTTAAAGTTTTATTGGTTTTATTTTATCCACCATATTATTGAAAAGACTATTAGACTTGTAATTATTAGTAGTTAAACATCATACCCTTCCTTTCTCAAAAATTGAATTACGGTTTGTTTTATCGTACATCGTAAACTTCTACTTTTGAGTTTGGAATTTCAACTTCGGCGTTAGGAGATTTTAAATATACTTTACCAGAATATACAGGCTTGTTGATGTTACTTTTTTTAATTTCTTTATCGAACTTTATATGCAATTCGACATTTTCATTTTGAGCAAAAAAAGCTTTAAAACGCTCCATTAATTGAATATTAAAAGTTCGTTGTTCTAGAACATCTCTTATGTGGTCATTTTCATCTGTTGTTTTGCCATCAAGTAAATCTGTCCAGATATAAACTTTTAATCCTCTAGAAAATTGATCTTTGACCAAAATTTTCATACTTATTGGAACCCCTTTTCCATTGAGGGTGTCCGTTAAGAATTCCATATCCGTATTCTTTTTACTGATAGCTTCATTGTTCAAGAAAAAAATTCTATAATCATAAATTTCAAAATCTGCTCTATTAGTACCTATTTTATACTGGTAGCGTAGCAGACGATCTTTAAAATACGCATTGCTAATGGTATTGTTTGCAATTTGCTCCTGAACAAATGCTGGCATATCTTCTCTACATAAATTAAGTAAAACCGATTTCTCCCCTTTATGAAAACTACTCCACTCTACCGTTGTTTCATGTGCCTGATAAGTTCCGATTTCTTTTTTGCCTAATCCCCCAATCCATAACGTTACCAAACCCTCTGGAGCAAATCCTAGTGTTAACGTGTGATATTTGTTTTTATACTCTTTACCATCCATACCCGTAGTACTTCCATAATCTTTTTTAAAAATATCATACATCTTTTTTTGAGGCAGCTCAAAATCACCTGTAAAGAACTTATCTTCTGCATAGGAAAACCAAGTTAACCGCAATCGTTCTGGGACTTTTTTTCTTTTATCATCAACTACCACACTGCCACTACTTGATCCCCAAGTAGAATTCAGATATGCTCTTGATATCCATTCACTATGATTATCTGATGAAACAAAACTACCATCAACAATCTCTACAGGACAACTTTTATCTCCACCTGTTTCTGGCATCCATTCAACTTTTTCTATTTTTACAAGCATTTCTTTTTGTTTTTCTTTATTTAAAAAATAATACGCTAAGGGTATTTCTTTTTTTTGCCATAAATCACTCCCAATTTTTAATAATACCAACAGGCATATTAATGCGTAAATTTTGTTTAAAATATTTATTTTCATACTTCTATTATTAATGTGATCTCATGCCCTTAGCAAATTCGTATATCCACCAAATTATTGATAACACTATTACACTTGCAATTAGTAGAAGTACAAATACAATTTTTGTTATTAGGTATTTAAAGCCATACACACAAGCATATAAGACAACTAATAGCGTAAAAACAGGTATTGACATCAATAATCTATCGCGAAAATCATAATCATTATCATAAAAAAAGAAGGACAAAGCGTAAATAAATAGTATTAACACTATTGATAGTATTTGGTTTTTTCTTGTATCTGTCATTTTATTTAAAGTTTTATCGGTTCTATTATTATCCATCAAATTATTGATAAGACTGTTAGACTAGTAATTATTTGAAGTTAAACATCATACCCTTCCTTTCTTAAAAATTGAATTACGGTTTGTTTTATCGTACATCGTAAACTTCTACTTTTGAGTTTGGAATTTCAACTTCGGCGTTAGGAGATTTTAAATATACTTTACCAGAATATACCGGCTTGTTGATGTTACTTTTTTTAATTTCTTTATCGAACTTTATATACAATTCGACATTTTTATTTTGAGAAAAAAAAGCCTTAAAACGCTCCATTAATTGAATATTAAAAGTTCGTTGTTCTAGAACATCTCTTATGTCGTCATTTTCATCTGTTGTTTTGCCATCAAGTAAATCTGTCCAGATATAAACTTTTAATCCTCTGGAAAATTGATCTTTTATCAAAATTTTCATGCGTATAGGAACTGCTTTTCCATTGTTAGTGTCCGTTAAGAATTCCATATCTGTATTTTCTTTACTGATAGCTTCATTATTCATGAAAAAAATTTTGTAATCATAAATTTCAAAATCTGCCCTATTAGTTCCTATTTTATAGTGGTAGCGCAGCAGACGATCTTTAAAATACCTACTGCTAATGGTATTGTTTGCCATTTGCTCTTGAACAAATGCTGGCATTTTTTTTCTACGCAAATTAAGTAATACCGATTTCTCCCCTTTTTGAAAACTACTCCACTCAACCGTTGTTTCGTGTGCCTGATAAGTTCCGATTTCTTTTTTACCTAATCCCCCAATCCATAACGTTACCAAACCCTCTGGAGCAAACCCTAGTGTTAAGGTGCTGTATTTATTCTTATACTCTTTACCATCCATACCCGTAGTACTTCCATAATCTTTTTTAAAAATATCATACATTTTTTTTTGAGGCAACTCAAAATCACCCGTAAAGAACTTATCTTCTGCATAGGAAAACCAAGTTAACCGCATTCGTTCTGGTACTTTTTTTCTTTCATCATCAACTACCACACTGCCACTACTTGATCCCCAAGTATCATTTAGATATCCTCTTGATATCCATTCACTATGATTATCTGATGAAACAAAACTACCATCAACAACCTCTACAGGACAACTTTCGTCTGCTCCAGTTTCTGGCATCCATTCAACTTTTTCTATTTTTACAAGCATTTCTTTTTGTTTTTCTTTATTTAAAAAATAATACGCTAAGGGTATTTCTTTTTTTTGCCATAAATCACTCCCAATTTTTAATAATACCAACAGGCATATTAATGCGTAAATTTTGTTTAAAATATTTATTTTCATACTTCTATTATTAATGTGATCTCATGCCCTTAGCAAATTCGTATATCCACCAAATCAATGATAACACTATTACACTTGCAATTAGTAGAAGCACAAATACAATTTTTGTTATTATGTATTTAAACCCATACACATAAGCATATAAGGCAACTAATAGCGTAAAAACAGGTATTGACATCAAGAATCTTTCGCGAAAATCATAATCATTATCATAAAAAAAGAAGGACAAAGCGTAAATAAATAGTACTAATACTATTGATAGTATTTGGTTTTTTCTTGTATCTGTCATTTTATTTAAAGTTTTATTGGTTTTATTTTATTGATAAGGCTATTAGACTTGTAATTGTTGGAAGTTAAACATCATACCCTTCCTTTCTCAAAAATTGAATTACGGTTTCTTTTATCGTACATCGTAAACTTCTACTTTTGAATTTGGAATTTCAACTTCGGCGTTAGGTGATTTTAAATATACTTTACCCGAATATAAAGGCTTGTTAATGTTACTTTTTTTAATTTCTTTATCGAACTTTATATGCAATTCGACATTTTCATTTTGAGCAAAAAACGCCTTAAAACGCTCCATTAATTGGATATTAAAAGTTCGTTGTTCTAGAACATCTCTTATATAGTCATTTTCATATGTTGTTTTGCCATCAAGTAAATCTATCCAGATACGAACTTTTAATCCTCTGGAAAATTGATCTTTTACCAAAATGGTCATACGTATAGGAACCGCTTTTCCATTGTTGGTATCCGTTATGAATTCTATCCCAGTATTTTCTTCACTAATAACTTCATTGTTCATGAAAAAAATTTTGTAATCATAAATTTCAAAATCTGCTCTATTAGTGCCAATTTTATACTGGTAGCGCAACAGACGGTCTTTAAAATACGCATTACTAATGGTATTGTTTGCCATTTGTTCCTGAACAAATGCAGGCATTTTTTTTCTACGCAAATTAAGTAATACCGATTTCTCCCCTTTTTGAAAACTACTCCACTCAACCGTTGTTTCGTGTGCTTGATAAGTTCCAATTTCTTGATTGCCCAAGCCACCAATCCATAACGTTACCAAACCCTCTGGAGCAAACCCTAGTGTTAACGTGTTGTATTTATTTTCATACTCTTTACCATCCATACCCGTAGTACTTCCATAATCTTTTTTAAAAATATCATACATTTTTTTTTGAGGCAACTCAAAATCACCCGTAAAGAACTTATCTTCTGCATAGGAAAACCAAGTTAACCGCATTCGTTCTGGTACTTTTTTTCTTTTATCATCAACTACCACACTGCCACTACTTGATCCCCAAGTAGAATTCAGATATGCTCTTGATATCCATTCACTATGATTATCTGATGAAACAAAACTACCATCAACAACCTCTACAGGACAACTTTTATCTCCACCTGTTTCTGGCATCCATTCAACTTTTTCTATTTTTACAAGCATTTCTTTTTGTTTTTCTTTATTTAAAAAATAATACGCTAAGGGTATTTCTTTTTTTTGCCATAAATCACTCCCAATTTTTAATAATACCAACAGGCATATTAATGCATAAATTTTGTTTAAAATATTTATTTTCATACTTCTATTATTAATGTGATCTCATGCCCTTAGCATATTCGTATATCCACCAAATTATTGACAAGGCTATTAGACTTGCAATTATTAGAAGCACAAATACAATTTTTGTTATTATGTATTTAAACCCATACACACAAGCATATAAAGCAACTAAAAACGTTAAAACAGGTGCTGACATTAATAATTTATAGAAATAATCAAAACTCTTACTGGAAAAAAAGAAGGACAAAGCGTAAATAAATAGTATTAATACTATTGATAGTATTTGGTTTTTTCTTGTATCTGTCATTTTATTTAAAGTTTTATTGGTTTTATTTTATCCATCAATAATTTTTCTATACGGTTTTCCGTCTTTGTATCTTCCCCCCTTACCTGTGCTGTCACAAGCAGAACGGTGCAAATATTTATTACGTATAGGATGTAATTTTGCATTTACAAGCGTTACCGCTTTGCTGTGTGCTCCATCGTTTGTAATTGCATAATCTGTTAATGCTTTTTTTGCTTCTGTTAAATCTTCGGGAACACCATAAATTAATCCATTTTCCATAGATTCTTTCTCGAATTTTAATGTGTACTTTTCTGCTATAGCAATTAGTATAGCTAGTGGGATATATTGATAAGACAAAGGCAAATTTCGAGTGGCAATGTGCTCTATATAAGAATCCCCTTTTCCCCCACCTGTCATGGTTACAATTTGCTCTCTCTGATACCAGCCTTCTTTAATTAAAATTTCTTTTATGTTTTTAAAACCATTTTCTAAATGCAATTTCCTTGTTTCCATTTCAATTTCGGCATAACCACCTCCAATATTACTATGAACACCAGGTAAACATAGCTCATAGCCAATCCCGGCATTAATCGAACTTTTAATATTGGTAAGAGAAAAATGTTCCCGATATTCATCGGCTGCGGTAATATGTACGACTTTTTTAATATTTCCTTCTAGTTGTAATTTTAGTTCTTCGACATCATCATCAAAATCTGGAGAAAAAGAAAAACTTTTTGAATACGAAGAAACCGTATCAAATAATCCAACAAATTTTATCGTAAACTTACTGGACTCTAAGTTGTACATGTCTTGTAATTTCCGCCGTTGTGCTATAAAATTTCGGGCCGCCGCTGCGCCACGACTAAAACCAAAAACCCCCATCTCAATTTCATTTACAAATTCGTTTTTTTTCATAAACTTATCTTCTTTTAAGCTGTCAATTTTTTCCTTTATCTCTGTAAAAGCTTTATTAACTTTTGTAAGAATCCCAGAATCGTCTCCTTTTCCAAAAGCATAACCATCAAAATTATCTTTAAGATGCTCTCTTGTTCCTGGTCCATCAATATAGATCTTGATATTTTTATCTACTCCTTTGGCTATATTAGTTTCATACATAATAGCAATGTTAGAAAAATAGTTATCATAACTACTTTCATTCCCATCATAGTTTACAAAGGCTTTAGCAGCTATAGCTTCATCTTGACTTAATGCAAACCCTTTTTGCTTTTTTTCAAATGCCAATCTTGCTTTTGTATTTTCCTTATTATTTAAAGTACCATCAAAAAAAACATTGATTGTTATTTTTACACCTGTTTCATCCTCAGGCTTTTTTTGTTTATTTGGAGTAACAACTTTTACAACGCTATTCGTTATAAGTGGTTCAACTTTTTTCTCTAATTTATTTATAATCTTAAGCTGTATGGTATCTTCTATCGTATCAATTTTCCCCATATATTTAACTTGGGCGTAAAACTCATGTTCCGTTTCATTTCTGAAATCTTTATCGTTTAGTTTTTTTTGATACACGCTTATATTGTTAAAATATATTTCTGCTTTTCCGTATTTATCAACAGGCGATGTGGTGTAAGTCCCCATGTTTCTGGAACTATTAGCATGTCCGTCTGTTCCTTCGTCTTCCCAAATGATTACTTTAAGTCTGTCGCCAGCTGGAATATTTAGAGTATGAATAAACAAACGAACATTGTCTAGATAACCAACCGCTTTATCGCCTAAGTCCCGATAATATTGATCTTGCCATTTAAGCTCTTCTACACTTGGTGTTCCTGCTACGGGGATAATATTAAATTTTGCAGTATCTTTTGTTCCATGAACATCACTAAAAGTAACGAGCATTGTATAATTGATCCCTATACTTGCCTGACCAAAAGAGACTCTTCCATCGGAACCTAAATCTAAAAACAGTTTTCCGTTTTTTAAAAGTGTCCAATGCTGTTTTATAATTTTTGATCCATCTACTTCTTTATGGTTGCCTTTTTTTTCATCTACATAAAATTGAACTGTCTTTTTTTCTCGATCTTTAGCAGTCATTGTATACATTAATGAATAGACACTTTTGCCAATTATAGGCCTTGACTCTCCTTTTATATAAAATTTCATAAATAATGTTTTTTAGCTTCAGGTATTCCAATTAGGTCGTTTTGAAATTCGCCCATATTAAACATCGGATTTATTAGGTTATGAACATCGGGATCCGCAGTAATGAAATTTTGCTGACTAGGTTCTGCTTTTTGACCGTGCGTATGAATTTCAATACAATCTGGCCCACCAATAGGACAAGTAGCTTTGCTATCTTCTAGTAATACTTTGCCTTTATTCGACAAAGTATGTTTTTCATAAAAACCAGTCCATTGCGTAATAGTTGCTTGACAGGGTAAATAATCTCCGTTTCCGTTGGGTTGCATTTTGCATTTTCCAAAAGTGTTATTTGTCAAAGTTGTTCCAATATCCTTATTTGAGGCAATCAGTTTATCACTAGTATCTTTATCATTTGCATAATGTTTATTTTGCGATTTAACTTTTAATTTATCGAGTTTTGGTTCGACACTAAATTTGCATTTTAGCATTGCACCATTTACAACAAGGTGTTTTTCACTCATAATTTTTTCTTTTTTTTAATTAATGAAGTTTAAAAAGATCCTTAAAAAAACTTTCTTTTTTAATAGTTTCACCTACAAAAAATTCATGATTTTGCTCGTAAGCTTTAACTATTTTATCGTTGAGATTATAAATTTTAACTGTTGCTTTTTTAGTACCATCTCCAGTAAGATCACATTCTAAACTTGCGCCTTCGATGGCATATGTATTGGGATTTAAATGGTAAACGGAATGATAGTTACCAGAAATTTTATTGTCCTCAAGAGCCGTTTCATTGGTTGTATTTACTAACGTGCCCTTTTTTTCTATTACTATCCTATTGGTATCATTGAGATACTCGTCAATTTTTTGAGTTACCATGAAGGTTAGAGCATCATCCTTAGGAGTAATAGCAAATTTTGTAGTTGTTGTAAAAGATAAATCTGAAGTATAAGTAGTATGAATACCATTAAAGAAGACTTTTAAGAACCAATCGCCTAAGAGATTTTGAAGTAATTTTTCTTCATCATTAAAAATAGAATCTACAGCATTTAAATACGTATTTATGGCTTCACCTTCATTGCTTTCTAAGATTTTTTTCCTTTTTGCAATCCAGCGTTCGATTATAACAGCATAATTATAGATATCGATCCATTCTCCTTCTTGGTTAACAACAATTCGTAGCGGGTATAAAACACTTGCTACTTCTTCTGCAAGAACATCTGTTATCGTGTCTGTTGCAGTATTATTTAAAAAAACTTTAGACACTCTATCAATTTCAAATAAAGAGTATCCATTCGTATCTCTTGTAATGTATCCTACACTTGCTTCATATTTTATAGTTTGCAAAAAAGTACCGTTTTCAATAGTCTGAAGCACCATGTAAGTGTTTTTACCTCTTATGTTGTAGAAAGGTATTCTGAATCCTTCATCGAAAATTACTTGTATGCGTTTTTCATTTTCTTGCTCGTTATCGGATTCTAATTTTGTTGGTTTTAAAAGTAGAAATTGCAAATGGGTAGGGAAATCGGCATTTATAACATCGCAATCATCAATACAATTAAAGTTATGGTACATTCTAAGCTCATAGAGTGTTATTTCTAGTTTTTTGGCTACAGAAATTGGAGTATCTCCTTTTTGTATCTTATAACTAAAATGTTTGAGCTTATTGTAATTGTCAAAAATTTCTTCAATAATCATAATATCATGTAAGAATTTATATCACTTACAAATATATGTCTTTTTCTTACAATACGAAATAAAGCATTGATAAATACCATTTTAGCATGGTAATCAAAATTAAAAAAATGTTCCAAACCCTTACCTACCGCAGTTTCCCGTTGATTGCAAATTTTTATTTTAATTATTGAAATTTATCTAGAACTCCTGACTTTGATGTAATCTAAAACGATAAGATTGGATGCAGATTAGACGGAGTAATTGCACCAAGTAGCTCAACAATCCAGGAATAGTTTGTGTTAGTTTCTTGCAAAAATTACTTCGTCTATTCGCTTCGCTCGGGTCTTCCTTCGTCAGAAAGACAAGATTGTGGTTAAAAAAATTATTGCTACTCCATAGGTTTTCGTATTGATCCCGCTTCGTTCCTCAGATTGACAAGCCTACGCTTACTTTACGGGTAAACAAACCACCATAAGCTGGGAAAATATCATTTATACAATATTTATTAAAAAATTGAAGTTTTATCACTAGATTTGATTTACAACTTAAACTTATTTCCGTAAATTAGTTTCAAATCGAAATATATGAAAATCAATTCACTGGTTATTGAAATAGATGGAATCGATAAAGAAATCCTAAGAGATTTAATGGAAGATGCGCGAAAACCTATATTACAAATTGCTAATAAAATCGGAATCTCTGGTGCAGCTATTCATCAGCGATTGCGTAAACTAGAGCAATCTGGCGTTATATCTGGCTCTAAATTTACTGTTAACAACAAAGTATTAGGATACAATACTATGGCTTTTGTGGGGGTATATCTTGACAAAGCTGCTCGGAATCCCGAAGCTGTAAAGGAACTAAAGAAAATTCCCGAAGTTTTAGAATGTCATTATACGACAGGAAACTGGTCTATATTAATTAAAATAATCTGCCGTGATAACGAACACCTTATGCAGCTATTAAATACTAAAATCCAGGCTATTGAAGGCGTTTCGAGAACAGAAACCTTTATTTCATTAGACCAACAAATAGACAGACAAATTCAGTTGTAGTCGCACTGATGGCTGTTGCTTTATCACAAGAGAATAAAAAAAGACAGAACAACTATTCCGCTTTATTACTTAGTTGTTCTACTTCTTTTGGGGTAAGTTTCAAAATAGCTGCTATTTGTGCAATGGTCATATTTTGATTTAATAAATAAGTAACTGTTGTTTCAAGAGTCGCTTGCTGTTTACTAACCGTTTCTTTAATTTTATTTGCGGTTTCTTGAATTTTATTCGTTTTTGCTTTAAGCTTATCCGTTTTCGCTTTAAGCCTATCCGTTTCCAGCTTTATGGTTTTCTCCATCTCCTTTTTCGTTTCGAGTACTTCCTTGCGAATTCTATCTTCTATTAGATAAGAAGGAACATACTTTAAGCTTTGTTCTAACTCATGCATTAAGCCTGTATTCACAAAACTCATATACCTTTCTGTACTAATAATAAGGTGATCTACTAATTGTATATCTAATATTTTACCTACTTGTATCAATCTGTCTGTTATATCCTTATCTGCATCAGATGCAGTCATTCTACCACTAGGATGGTTATGAACAGCCACAACACTTGTTGCCCCTTTAAGCACAGCAACTCTATACACATTCATTGGTTCTACCGTAGTAGCTCTCACACTACCCATACTCACTAATTCTACATACAAAATAGTGTTTGCCGTATTAAGACCTATTATCCAAAAATGCTCCTTCTCACGGTCTATTCTATTCTCACGCAATAAAATACGTTGCATGATTTCGTATAAATCATCAGGACTACCTATTTTAATTTTGTCTTTCTCTGTTATCTTGACATTCATTTTTTATTCTTTTAAAATTTAGCAAGCCCTACAAACTTAATTAATTTAGTCAAAAACCCACAGCCCTAAAATAATTTTTCATACTACTTGAACTGTTTCTTTTCTTTTTTCTGGATAGCTATGACTTTGCAAATGTACTATTTTACTTTCAATATCAAAATAAAGAATATTAAAAAGGTATTTATAATTCACCTTAATTGCAATCCAAACCTATGCAGGAGAATAGAGAAACTTTACTTCAATGGGGGATTTATTATAAAAAAAAAGGAGAGATTAAATCTCTCCTTTTGCACTATCTAAACTATCTTCTTTTTTAGTTTTTTTCTTTTCGAATGTCAACACCAAGGCTGGTAAGACTAATAAGTTGGCAAACATAGCAAATGCCAGCGTACATGAAATTAATCCTCCAAGAGCGATTGTTCCACTAAAACTTGAAAGCGTAAAAGTAGCAAAACCAAGAATCAATACCACCGAAGTATAGAAAGTACTAATTCCGGTTTCTCTCAATGCGCTGAAAACTGATTTTTTGACCTTCCCGTTATTCTGCAATAAATCATCACGGTATTTTGCCATAAACTGAATGGCATTATCTACAGATATTCCGAACGCGATGCTAAACACTAAAATCGTTGATGGCTTAAGCGGAATACCCAAGTACCCCATTAACCCAGACGTAATACAAAGCGGTAGAATATTTGTTATAACTGATGCAAAAACCATTTTAAACGATCTAAACAAATACAACATAAGCACTGCAATAACAAAAATTGCAAAAATTAGCGATTCGATTAAATTATCTACTAAATATGAAGTTCCTTTCTGGAAAACTAACGCCTTACCTGTTACCGTAACTTCATAGCGATCCTTAGGGAAAATTTCATTAATTTTAGAATGAAGCTTCTTCTCTACTTTGGCCATTTCATCAGTACCAATATCTTTCATAAAAGTTGTAATTCGAGCGTATTGACCTGTCGAATCTACATAACTTTTCATTAAATTATCTTTATTGTTTTTTACTGCATTTTTAGCATAAGATAAAATAAACGTCTGTTCCTGCGAAGTAGGCAATTGATAATACTCTGGTTTTCCGTTGTAAAAAGCTTGTTTCGAATATTTAACCAAATTCACAATAGAAACTGGTTTAGATAATTCTGGCATACTTTCAATCGTACTCTGAAGTTCATCCATTTTACGCATTGTCGATAATTTCATAACCCCTTTTTTACGCTTGGTGTCAATCATTATCTCTAATGGCATTACTCCATTAAATTCCTTTTCGTAAAACAGAATATCTTTAAAGAAAGAAGCACTCTTTGGCATTTCTCCAATCAAACTTCCTGAAACTTTCATTTGTGAAACCCCAATAATACTAAGTAGTAAAAATAGTCCGTAAACAATATAGATCACTTTTCGTTTGTTTCTAACAATATCTTCTACCTTATTTAGCAATGCCGAAATATAGTTTTTTGATAAATGGTACAAATGTTTTTCATCTGGAACAGACATAAAACTATACACAATTGGCACAATTAAAAGTGTCAAGAAATAAACCGAAATAACATTAATAGATGTTACTAATCCAAATTCAAAAAGCAAATCATTTCCAGTAATCATAAAGGTTGCAAATCCAACCGCAGTAGTAAGATTCGTCATTAGAGTCGAAACTCCAATTTTAGAAATAATACGTTGCAAAGCCTTTGCCTGATTATTGTGTAGTTTTATTTCCTGCTGGTATTTATTAATCAAGAAAATACAATTCGTAATTCCGATAACGATAATCAAAGGCGGAATTATAGCTGTTAAAACTGTGATTTTATAATGAAATAATCCAAGTGTTCCAAAAGACCAAATTACACCAACAATTAAAATACAGATGGAAATAAAAGTCGCTCTAAATGAACGGAAAAAGAAAAAGAAAATCAGCGAAACGGTAAGCAAAGCTGCACCTATGAAAAGGCCAATTTCACCTTTCATATTATCTGCGTTGATTGTTCTTATGTAAGGCATTCCAGAAACACGCAAATCGATTCCTGTAGTTTTTTCGAACTTATCAATCTTAGGAACTAAATTTTCAAGAATAAAAGTTTTTCTTTCCGCAGTATTGACAAGCTTTTTATTCATATAAACAGCCGATCGAATACTTCCACTTTCTTTGTTGAATAAAAGTCCTTCATAAAACGGCAAATTATGAAACAAATCATATTGAACCGTTTTTAAATACTCGGGATCAAGCGCTTTCTTTTTATCAATAAACGGAGCTAAGACAAATTTTTCGTTTACAGTATCTTTTTCTAATTTTTTCAAATCACTTAAAGAAACTACCAAATCGACCTCTTTAGCCTTTCTTAAACCTGTCATTAATTCATTCCAGGCAGCATATTTTTTTGGTGTAAAAAAAGTAGAATCCTTAAAACCAATCACTATAAGATTTCCTTCTTCGCCAAACTTATCTAAAAACTTCTGATAATCTTTATTTGCGATATGACTCTTAGGCAACAAGTTGGCCTCTGTATAAGTCATAGCAAGGTTTTTCCATTGGTAACCAAGGAAAAGTGTAATTGCAATTATAATCCCTAAAATTACAATCCTATTTTTGAGTATCATTCTAGCTATTAATTCCCAAAAACCTACATTCGATTTCTTTTTCATAAAAATTTTAAAAATGGTTGCAAATGTAATGAAAAACACAGGAAAGGATATATTTAGGTTGCTCTTTTATGTTGTTAGATGTATAAATTATCGTTAATTTTTTACAATAAATTGACTGAAATTGATACAATTTGTTAGCATCCTTTTCTAATATTTGTATTATTTTTGAGAAAATAATTACAATATTTAAAATACAGGATGAAGAACTACAAAAACGCATTGTTTTATATAGGAATAACTGGAGGCTTTACAGCTTTAATATACTGGATTATCACTAAGGGAAAATACTTAGAAGCAAATAAAACAATAGAAGTTTTAGGATCTGGAAAAGGTTCATGGTTTGATTTTATTGCGTCGATGCAATCCAATTTTCAAGACCCACTTGCTATTTTATTAGCGCAAATAATAACAATCATTTTTGTAGCTCGTTTTTTTGGATGGATTTTCAAACGCATAGGACAACCCTCTGTAATAGGCGAAATTATTGCTGGTATTGTTCTAGGACCCTCTTTATTAGGACTCTATTTCCCAGAATTTTCGATGGCTTTATTTCCTGTTGAATCATTAGGTAACCTGAAATTTTTAAGTCAGATTGGGTTAATTCTTTTCATGTTTGTCATTGGAATGGAACTCGATTTAAAAGCTTTAAAAAATAAAGCCAACGAAGCTGTAGTAATAAGTCATGCCAGTATAGTAATTCCTTTTGCCCTAGGTATAGGTCTCGCTTATTTTGTCTATAACCGCTTTGCTCCAGAGGGAGTTCAATTTCTATCCTTTAGTTTGTTTATGGGTATTGCCATGAGTATTACTGCATTTCCTGTTTTGGCTCGAATTGTACAAGAACGCGGCATTCATAAAACCAAACTTGGTACCATTGTGATTACTTGTGCTGCCGCAGATGATATTACTGCTTGGTGCTTGCTTGCTGTTGTTATTGCTATCGTAAAAGCAGGATCTTTTGTAAGTTCTATATACATTATCTCTTTGGCTGTACTTTATGTTCTTGCAATGCTTTACATTGTAAAACCATTTTTAAAACGAATTGGTGATTTATACGGCTCGAAATCTAGTATTGACAAACCTGTTGTTGCTATTTTTGTACTTACTCTTATTGTTTCTTCATATGCAACCGAGGTAATTGGTATTCATGCCCTTTTTGGCGCTTTTATGACAGGAGCAATCATGCCCGATGTTCCTAAGTTCAGAACTATGTTTATTGAAAAAGTTGAAGATGTATCGGTAATCTTACTTCTTCCTCTTTTCTTTGTTTTCACAGGTTTAAAAACCGAAATAGGTCTTATTAATGATCCTTATTTATGGAGTGTAACCGGGATGATAATTCTAGTTGCTGTTGTCGGTAAGTTTTTTGGTAGTGCTTTTGCAGCAAAATTTGTCGGACAAAGCTGGAAAGACAGTTTAACCATTGGTGCCTTAATGAATACCCGAGGATTAATGGAATTGGTTGTGCTAAACATCGGATTGGAACTTAAAGTTCTAACACCCGAAGTTTTTACGATGATGGTAATCATGGCATTGGTAACTACTTTTATGACAGGTCCTGCTTTAGATCTTATTGATTATGTATTTAAAACCAAAGAAGTTCCTGCTGAAGAAGAACCTTTGACAGAAAATAAATACCGAGTCTTAATTTCATTTGGAAACAATGAAAAAGGAAAATCGCTTTTGCGATTAGCCAATAGCTTAGTAAGAAAACAAAAAGACACCTCAGAAGTTACAGCAATGCATTTGTCCTTAAGCAATGAAATGCACGCTTTTAATATTGACCACAAAGAGGAAGAAAGTTTTAATCCTATAATCGAAGAATCTAAAATTCTGAAACAAGAAATCACAACTATTTTTAAGGCAACTATTGATATCGAAACTGACATTGCCGATATTGCAAATCAAGGCGATTATGACTTATTATTAGTTGGTTTGGGACAATCAATTTTTGAAGGTACATTATTAGGAAAAGTAATTGGATTTACTACCCGAATTATTAATCCTGACCGACTTATTGATAAATTTATAGGCAAGGAAGGTTTGTTTCAAAACTCTCCTTTTGACGAAAGAACGCGACAAATCGTATCTAGAACCAAAATGCCTTTAGGTATACTGATAGATAAAGAATTACAAAGTGTGAATCAGGTATTTATACCAATCTTTAATATCGAAGATATGTTCTTGATAGATTACGCACAGAAGCTAATATTCAATAACAATTCACATATTATGTTTCTAGATGTAAATGGCAATATAGAGACAAATTTTGTAATTAAGAGTGCTATTACTACCTTGGAGCAAAATTTTCCTAAAAACATTTCGATGATGAACGATAGAATCATCAAAAAGGAGTTTTTAGACAAACAAGATCTAATGATTATTAGCTTGGAAAGCTGGAAAGCATTAGTCGACTCTAGAAGCACTTGGTTAAGCAATGTGCCTTCTGTATTAATTATTAAACCCTAAAAAATGAATTGGATTTTACTTGTAATAGCTGGGCTATTCGAAGTAGGTTTTGCCTCTTGTCTTGGCAAAGCCAAAGAAACATCTGGAATTGTAGCCACATACTGGATGATTGGATTTTTTGTATGCCTTACAATTAGTATGCTTTTATTATACAAAGCGACGCAAGTTTTACCTATCGGAACCGCTTATGCTGTATGGACAGGAATTGGAGCTGTAGGAACTGTTCTGGTTGGAATTCTTATTTTTAAAGAGCCTGCAACATTTTGGAGAATATTTTTCTTAACAACTTTAATAGCTTCAATTATTGGACTAAAATTTGTTTCAAGCCATTAATAACATGCAAACAAGCACTACTATAACTAATCTTCTACTAGCAATAATTCTTTTGCTAGTAGCCTTGATTGGCTATGTCGTCTACCAATTGGTTCAGTCTAGAAAAGCCAAAGAAATAGCCGAAAAGAATTTCTATTTACTAGAGATGAAAGTAAATGATTTACAATTAGAAACATTAGAATCCAAACTTAATCCACATCTTTTCAAGAATATCCTTAATTCAATTCAATCACATGCGTACCAAACTTATTTTGCATTAGATAAATTGGCCAACGTACTTGATTACATTCTTTACGAAAGCAAAAAAAAGCTAGTAACTCCAAAAGAAGAAATTGAATTTGCACTGAACTTAATCGAAATCAACAAAATAAAAATCAGTCCTCTTTTTGAATTAAAAGTAAAAACTAATATTGGAGAAGACGAAAAACTATACGAGCAACCATTACTTGCTCCTTTAATTTCTATCGATTTAATCGAAAACGCTTTTAAACATGCCGACATACAAAATGCAGACGCCTTTATTTCTGTAATATTCGAACTTAAAGACAATAATTTCTCTCTAACTGTTTCTAATAAAATATCGGATAAAAAAGTACTAAAGAAAGAACGAAGCGGTATAGGAAACGCAACATTAGAACAACGTTTAAAAATTATATACAAAAATCAATTCAAACTTGATAAATTTGTAGAGAACGATACCTACATTGCTCATTTAAAAATTAATCTACTTGAATACAAAACTCAAATGCTTACTACTTGATGATGAGTTACCTGGATTAACTTATCTAAAAATGCTATGTGAGCAAATCCCCGAATTAGAGGTTGTAAAAGCGTTTAATAATCCCGAAAAATTATTGTCTGAAATTCCAAATCTAGATTTCGATTTAGTAATTTCTGATATAGAAATGCCTGGAATTGACGGATTAAATTTAGCTCGTTTGCTCGAAAACAAATTAGTTGTTTTTTGTACTGCTTACAAAGATTATGCTGCCGAAGCTTTTGATATTGATGCCGTAGATTACATTACAAAACCTGTAAAATTAGAGCGTTTACAAAAAGCCGTTTCTAAGGCGCTTGAGCAATACAACAAACCCGAAGCTGTTAAAACCTTCATGCAGTTAAATACAGACAAAGGAAAAACCTTATTGTATTTTAATCAAATTCAATACATAGAAACTGCCACAACAGACAGCCGAGACAAAACGGTACTTCTTAGTGATGGAAGCTTTCTTACTTTAAAAAACATCAACTTTGGTTCACTACTAAAACAATTGCCAGAGTCCTATTTTTGCCGAGTAAATAAAAAGGAAATAATTGCAATGAGTGCTATTAAATTTTTCAATCACAACGAAATAGTACTGCATCAACAAAGAAAAAACGGAACAAACATTACACTTTCTTTGAGCGAAACCTACCGATCTGACTTTTTACTTAAAGTAAAAATATAAGTTATTACATAATTTCCCCATCTTATTACATCTAATTAGAATTAGCTCCGAATTTCCTTTTTTCCTCAAAAGTCACTCCGCATCTTTACACAATAAATCAAAATGACGTGATATGAAGAACATCAAAAATTCATTATTTTATCTCATAATTATTGGTGGATTTTCTGCTTTAATTTATTTGGTAATCTCAAAAGGAAAAGCATTAGAAATAGGAAGGGAAATCGTTGAGAAAAAAATTGAAAGTAGCCATTGGAATGATTTCCTTTCGGCAATGATTGACAATTTACAACATCCTCTTGCTATTTTACTTGCCCAAATTATTACAATTATTTTGGTAGCACGTTTCTTCGGATGGGTTTTTAGAAAAATTGGCCAACCCTCTGTAATTGGAGAAATGGTTGCCGGTATTGTTTTAGGACCATCCCTTATCGGAATGTACTTTCCTGAATTCTCAGCTACCTTATTCCCACAAGAATCTTTAGGGAATTTACAATTTTTAAGTCAGATAGGTTTAATACTTTTTATGTTCGTAATTGGTATGGAGCTAGACTTAAAAGTACTTAAAAACAAAGCACATGAGTCTGTTGTTATTAGCCATGCTAGTATCGTAATTCCATTTGCTCTAGGTTTAACTTTAGCCTATTTCATTTATCATACTTTCGCCCCTGTTGGAGTTGAATTTGCTTCTTTTGGACTATTCATGGGAATTGCCATGAGTATTACTGCATTTCCAGTATTAGCTAGAATTGTTCAAGAACGAGGTATGCAAAAAACCAAACTCGGAACCATTGCCATAACTTGTGCTGCCGCCGATGATATTACTGCTTGGTGTATTCTAGCTGTAGTAATCGCTATTGTAAAAGCAGGTTCGTTTACTAGTTCCTTATACGTAATAGGATTAGCAATCATATATGTGATTGTAATGCTTAAAATAGTTCGTCCGTTTTTAAAACGTGTAGGTGACTTAAATTCAACTCGTGAAAGTTTAAACAAACCGGTTGTTGCTATTTTCTTTTTGACACTTTTATTTTCATCTTATGCTTCAGAGCTAATAGGAATTCACGCCTTATTTGGTGCTTTTTTAGCAGGAGCTATCATGCCTGAAAACCATAAATTCCGTAATATTTTTATCGAAAAAGTTGAAGATGTATCTGTTATTATTTTACTTCCTTTATTCTTTGTTTTTACAGGATTACGTACGCAAATCGGCTTATTAAATGACCCTTACTTATGGAAAGTTACTGGAGTAATCATTGCAGTAGCAGTTGTTGGAAAATTCTTTGGAAGTGCCTTTGCAGCCAAATTTGTAGGCCAAAGCTGGAAAGATAGCTTAGCCATTGGCGCTTTGATGAATACGCGTGGCTTAATGGAATTGGTTGTTTTAAATATAGGTTACGATTTAGGTGTTTTATCTACTGAGATATTCACTATGATGGTAATTATGGCATTGGTTACAACCTTCATGACTGGGCCTGCTTTAGATTTTATCAACTTTATTTTTAAAGACAAGAAAACTATCGTTCCAGAAGAAATAGGAAACAAAAGCAAATACAAAATTCTATTTTCATTTGATACTCCCGAAAAAGGAAAAACATTATTGCGAATTGCAAATAGCTTGACTAAAAAACAACCTGACAACACCATTGTAACTGCAATGCACTTATCATTAAGCTCAGAATTACATCCGTTTGAAGTGAAAGATTATGAGAGAGAAATGCTTTTACCAGTTATATCTGAATCAGAAAGTTTAAATCAAAACATGGTTAGTCTTTTTAAATTATCAAATGATATTGATGCTGACATAACCGAAACCGCAAATCAAGGCGAATATGATTTATTATTAGTTAGTTTAGGACAATCTATTTTTGAAGGAACGCTACTGGGTAAGATACTTGGATTCACAACCAGAATAGTAAATCCAGACCGTTTAATCGACAAATTCACAGGAAAGGAAGGATTATTTGAAAACTCTCCTTTTGACGAAAGAACGAGACATGTTATCACTAAGAGTAAAATGCCTGTTGGAATTTTTATTGATAAGGAATTGAATGAAATCAATCAGGTTTTCATGCCTATTTTCAGCAAAGAAGATGCTTTCCTTATTGAATATGCTAAAAAATTAATTAATAATAATGGTTCCCAAATCACGATTTTAGATGCTAGTGGTGAATTGAAAAACACTCGCGACATGCAAGAATCTATCCGATCTATCGAACAAATTGCTCCCAATCATATTATGCTAATGCACGATAGAACAATTAAAAAAGAATTTTTAGAGCATCAAGATTTAATGATTATTAGTTTAGACAGCTGGAAAAAACTAATTGAATCTCAAAGTACATGGCTTAATAATACGCCATCAGTTTTAATTCTAAAACCTTAATAGTTTTAAAAATCCCATTCAAATCTGGATGGGATTTTTTTATTTAGATACCTAAATTAAGTACAAAACTCAATTTAACGGCTATGTTGTCTTCAAATCTTGGCAACTGATTTGGGCCATAACGATAGAATCCGCTTAATCCTAAACCATTAAATATCTGATTAATTTCTATACCAGATTCAATAAACCCTTTATTTAAAGTCTTATAATCGATTCCAACATGTTGTTCAGGTTTTTTCATGTTTCCCCAAGCCATACGCGAAACCAATACTAAAGAGGGTCTCACTTTTTTGATTATTTTTAAGCGGTTAAAACCGTGCTTAACTTGAAAAATTGCATATTCGCTTGAAAAAAACTCATTAAAAAACATGGTTTCAAAACTATTTCTTCCTGCAAATGTTATCCTCTGAATCATTGTTTCTTTGGTAATATTATTCGGAGAGGTATTATACAGATGGGTAATAGGCACATCTCCCATTGCATAACCTCCTTGAAAAAGCAAACTTGTTTTTTGTCCGTTTAGATATTTTTTTTCGTACTCCGTTTTAAAATCGATCTTAGAGAAATTAAAATCATTTTCTGCTACTTGAGGCAACGACTGTGTGTATTGGATTGTAAACTTTGGAAATCTCTTCTCAATCTCGATTCTACCATTAGGTGTTTGCATATAATCACTAAAAGGATTCCAAGCCAATGAAAGCATAGCTGTTGTCATAACATAATTAGTATACAACCTTCCGTTTAGATTATAAGCATAATCAAATTTAGGCTCAACATAAGAACGTGAAATTTCAAAAAAACTTTCTGTCTTTGGAACAATACGCGTAGTCAAATAAGCATTCCAACTAACATACTTATAAAATGTACTAATGTTTATAGGTCGAGGATCATATAGTTTAAACACTCTTTTATCAACTGCAAAAACAGTACTACCAATCTCCCTTACATCATTAGTATAAGACGCTCCTACCCATGTATTCGAAAACCCTTCTACTCGAGTCGATAAGTCTAAATTATACTTAAAAGCTCCATCTTTGGTTCCATAGCCTCCGTAAGCACCTATTTTATATTTCTTTGAAAAAAGCTCATTAGTAACTCCGCCTAGGCCAAGTCTAAACCCCTCATAATTATTATAACTAAACAATTTTCTTAAATCTAGATCGACTACACTTATTGGTAAATACCCATTGATTATTTTTCTACCAAACCAGATTTTGCTTTCAATTCTTTTCTTTAATGAAATACTGTCAAGCAACATATATGTTCTTTGAGAGCGAATATCCAAACTATCTTTTCGATATTTATTCCAAAAACTTTCTGTCTTTTTTATAGCATCGTCTTTAATCTCAATATATATAGAAGGATTTTTTATTTCTATAGGAGTATTATAATGAATATCAAAATTTTTGCTTTCTGACTCTAAATAAGTATAGTCTGATGCTGCTTTTTTTCTTTGTGAGTCTTCTTTTTCTTCATCTCCATCAAACTGAATTGTTCCTCCAAGAATTTTAATATCGTCGTCGTTCTTACCTTTTACAATTTTAAAAGTAGATCCCTTAGGAAACCATATTTCCTGGTCAGGGACATAATCAAACTCATGTGTTCCGCTAATATCTAGTACACCTTTAATTCGCATTACTGCTTTTGCAATAGCATAACTATCCTGATCAATGTAAAGAACCCCTTGAAGACCCAATTCAGGTTTCCTCATTCGGTTTTTAAAGTAAACCATGTATGTTTTTCTAGCATTAATTAAAACGGTGTCTAGTAACTTGTAATTGTAATCTTTTAAAGCATCCTTGGCAATTGGACTATTATACTTTGTTTCGAAGAGTTCATAATTTGAATCGTAAATAGAAATAGATTGCAAGTTAAAAGCAATGACTTCGTAGATAGGTTGCTTGAAACCAGCCATTTTTGTTCCTAAAATTGTTTCTTTTAGTCTATTATTTTCAAATTGATATTGTGAAACTTTTTCGGTTTGAAACAAATGTTGTTTATTAGAAATCTCTTTGAATTTATAATTAGCAGAATCAACTTTAATAAATCGTCGACCTATAGCTTCTTGCACAAAAATGGAATCTAACTTTGAACTTATAGAATCTGGATTAGCAGTAACTATTAATTTATTATACGTTTTATACTCAAAACTGGCTAACTTTTTTTGCGGATTATTCTTGTTCTTATTCTCAATAGCTTTCTTTATAATAGCCAAAGCTTGGTTATCGTTTGAGATGATAACTTCATTTAAAACAGCTGTAGACGCTACTAATCCAACTTTATAAAACTTTTTGTCAGCAGAAGTATGTGTTATAACCGAAGTATATCCGACATAAGAAACCGTAAAATATTCAATACTAGAATCAGATTCCAGTGTAAATTTACCATTAACATCAGTGATAAAATTCACCCCATCATTAGTATTGATTGTAGCAAAAGGGAGTGGTTTATTTGTAACTTTTTCAGTTACAATTCCGTTTATCTGGAATTGCGCTTGTAGAGAAAGCGTGAAAAATAATGTTAAGAAACACAATAACTTCATACAGAAAACAATGTTACAAATTAGGTCTGTTATAGTACAAAAGTAAGCATAAAAAAATCCGTCTCGTATAAAATTAACAAGACGGATTTTTAAACTTTAAAAAAAATTAAACCTTCATGATCTCAGCTTCTTTATTAGCCAATAATTCATCAATTTTTTTAATATAACTGTTCGTTAGGTTTTGTACTTCTTCTTCAGCGCTTTTACACACATCTTCTGAAGTTCCCTCTTTTTCTAATTTTTTAATATCTGTGTTAGCGTCTTTACGAACATTTCTTACACCAATTTTAGCATCTTCTGCTTCAATTTTTGCTTGTTTTGCCAAATCTCTACGACGCTCTTCTGTTAATGGTGGAACACTGATAATAACCATATCACCGTTATTCATTGGATTAAATCCAATATTAGCAACCATTATTGCTTTTTCAATTGTTTGCAACATGTTTTTTTCAAAAGGTTGCAAAGTAATTGTTCTTGCGTCAGGAACACTAATTTTTGCTACTTGTGATAGCGGTGTTGCTGAACCATAATAATCGACAAAAACACTCCCTAGCATAGCTGGAGATGCTTTTCCTGCACGAATATTTAGAAATTCTTTTTCTAAATGCGCAATAGAATTTGCCATTGATTCTTTAGTGCTATCTAAGATAAATTCGATTTCTTCAGTCATATTTTTAAGTTTTCAGTTTTCAATTTCAGTTATCAGTTCAAGTCGATAATCACGACTATAACCACAACTGAATTATATATTTACTACAGTACCAATATTTTCACCTTCGCAAATTTTCAATAAATTTCCAATTTTGTTCATATCAAAAACTACAATTGGCAATTTATTTTCTTGACTTAATGTAAAAGCAGTTGTGTCCATTACATTTAATCCTTTTTTAAGTACATCTTCAAAAGAGATAAAGTCAAATTTTACAGCACTTGCGTTTTTCTCAGGGTCTGAATCGTAAACACCGTCTACGCGAGTTCCTTTTAAGATAACATCTGCATTAATTTCGATTCCTCTTAAAACTGCAGCAGTATCTGTTGTAAAGTAAGGATTTCCAGTACCTGCACCAAAAATTACAATTCTATTTTTCTCAAGGTGGCGTACTGCTCTTCTTTTAATATAAGGTTCTGCAATTGATTCGATTTTTAGAGCTGTTTGCAAACGTGTCAACATTCCTTTATTTTCCAAAGCGCCTTGTAATGCCATTCCGTTAATTACGGTAGCAAGCATTCCCATATAATCACCTTGTACTCTATCCATTCCTGAACTTACTCCAGAAACTCCTCTAAAAATGTTTCCTCCTCCTATTACAATTGCAATTTCTACTCCCTTTGCATGAATTTGCTTGATTTCTTCAGCATATTCGTCCAATCTTTTTGGGTCGATTCCGTATTGTAAATCTCCCATTAAAGCTTCTCCACTTAGTTTAAGAAGAATTCTTTTGTATTTCATTTCTATGTTGCGTTGGTTTGTGCAAATATAGACATATTCTGATTTTTAAAAATAGAGTTTTGAAAAAATTAATTTATCTTCTATCTTTTACTTAAAAACCTTAATTTAAATAATGTATTTAGGATGCAACATGACAAAAATCAGCCTCAATCTCTTTTAAATCTGTAAATTTGTATTCATACACAAAAAATAAACTTATGCAAAATAGTATTACCAATGCACTGTCTAACAGTTATTCATATACCGAATACCGTAAACTAGTTACTGATTTACTGGCCGAAGGAAAAGCAACAGGAGACGAACAATCTGAGGACCTAACAAATTACAGTCGTTTGAATGAAACGCGAATGAATCGGTTAGAAAAAACAATAAAAATCACCGATTCAACAATTTCTAAACTACAAAACCTGCGCAAGAATTATATTTGGCTCGTTATTTCTGAAGGTTGGTGTGGCGATGCAGCCCAATTGTTACCCATTATTTACAAAATGGCAACAGCATCTAATGACAAAATTGAGCTAAAAATTGTACTTCGTGATGAGAATCCTGATTTAATGAATTTATTTTTGACGAATGGAGGAAAAGCAATTCCGAAATTAATCATTATTGACAAAGAGAACCTCGAAGTTATTGCCGATTGGGGACCTCGTCCAAAAGGAGCTATTGAATTAGTCACTAATTATAAAAAGGAATTTGGAGTTATTGATGAAACCATTAAAACAAATTTACAATTGTGGTACTTACACGACAAAGGAATTTCAACTCAAGAAGAAATTATGAAAATAATGGAAAACCGTTAATCACAACCTTTTCTAATTGCTAAAATTGTAATTTCCCCTCCACAAAAAAACACAAACAACTGAAAAACAGAGATTAATGAGCTAAAACTTTTATTTTAATCAAAAAAAAACGTACCTTGTAGCAAGAATCCCATTTCTGCTATTTGCTTTTACTATTTGGTGTTTACTTTAATGTCTAACAATTTAAAAAACATCTATTATGAAAAAGTTATTTGAAAAGTTTTATAATTTCTTTTCGACCATTTTATTTGGAGGAAAAAAAACGTCTCATTATTAACTCTTAAAAACACAGAATGAATAACATTACTTTTAAATTTACAACCTAGCACATTACTACATCTTAATTGTAATGTGTTAGGTTATTTTATGAAAATGATTATTTATGTTTTTCTCAAAAAAGACACCTATAGACTTTCTTCAAACAAAGTAACATCAGTCGCGTCTTTCACATCGTAATCCCCAATTTTGGTACGACGTAAAGCTGTTAAATGAGAACCTGAATTCATAGCTTTTCCAAAATCGAATGCTAACGAACGAATATAAGTTCCCTTACTACAAACCACTCTGAAATCAATTTCTGGAAGTGCAATTCTTGTAATTTCAAATTCATGAATTGTAGTTTTTCGACTTGCAATTTCAATAGTTTCACCAGCACGAGCATGCTCATACAAACGAACTCCATCTTTTTTTATAGCCGAATATATTGGTGGCTTCTGATCTATTTCGCCCAAAAATTGCTTAACAGTTTCATGAATCAATACCTCATCAATATGTGCTGTTGGAAAAGTTTGATCTATTTCAGTTTCTAAATCATACGAAGGTGTTGTTGCTCCAATAGAGAAAGTACCAGTGTACTCTTTGGCCTGGCCTTGCAACTCAGAAATTCTTTTGGTAAACTTGCCTGTACAAATAAGCAACAATCCAGTAGCCAAAGGATCTAATGTTCCTGCATGGCCAATTTTGAACTTCTTAGGAAGCCCAACCTTATTTATTAATGCGTATTTTAATTTATTCACTGCCTGGAAAGAACTCCAGTTTAAAGGCTTATCTATCAGTAAAACTTGTCCGTTTAAAAATTCTTCGGGAGTAATCATTATATAATTGTAAGCGGATGAAACAAGAAATGTATCAATAACAACACAATCCCTGCAATAATACGGTAGTAACCAAATACTTTGAATCCGTTTTTAGTCAAAAATCCAATAAAAGTTTTAATAGCCAAAAGTGCTACTATAAAAGCGACTACATTACCAATAATCAATAAATTAACTTGATCGTGTGATAATTCGAATCCTGCTTTATAGTAATCATAACATTTTTTAGCCGTAGCACCAAACATGGTAGGAACTGCCAAAAAGAATGAAAACTCAGCAGCTGTTGTTCTTGACAACTTTTGTGACATTCCTCCAACTATACTCGCTCCACTTCTTGAAACCCCTGGGATCATTGCCAAACATTGGAACATTCCAATTTTAAAAGCTTGTAAATACGTGATTTCTTGCGAAGTTTCGGCAGTATTTGGGTTATTAAACCATTCATCTACCTTTAGCAAAATAACTCCTCCTATTAAAAGAGAAACTGCAACTGTAACAGGGTTTTCTAGTAAACTATCAATAACATCACTTAATAGTAATCCTAAAACAACTGCTGGTATAAATGCGACTAATAATTTAAA
Organism: Flavobacterium branchiarum; assembly: GCF_030409845.1. Classification (NCBI taxonomy): domain Bacteria; kingdom Pseudomonadati; phylum Bacteroidota; class Flavobacteriia; order Flavobacteriales; family Flavobacteriaceae; genus Flavobacterium; species Flavobacterium branchiarum. The sequence continues at coordinate 1,506,944 of NZ_JAUFQQ010000005.1, forward strand.
ATAAAAATCAAGTGTCTGAAAGAAACGCTTGAAATATAAAACCACTACCGAAAGAATAGCTCCTAGCTGAATTACAATTGTAAACAATTTTGTAAAATCATCGTGGGCAATCCCAAAAAAAGAAGAGGCAATAATCATGTGGCCAGTTGAAGAAACAGGTAAAAACTCTGTAATTCCCTCAATAATGGCTAAAACAATAGCTTGTAAAGTATTCATTTATGCTTTTTTTGGATTTTTAAGAATTGCATAAATTGTAATTCCAAAACCTATTAAAACAGTAGTTGGAGCCAAACGAATACGTCTAAAATTAAAGATCTCTTCATTAAAAACATTTGGATCATTACTTCCTCCACCCGCCATCAGCATAAAACCTAGAGCAATTACACCAATTCCGATCAATAAAATTTTATAATTTACTTTATCAAAAAGAAATTCTTTTTTATTTTGTTCTCCTTTATTTTCCATTTTCATTTTTTTTTACCCTGAACAAAGTCACAGGCAAGCCTATTTTATTAATATAAATCGTCTGTTCTTAAATTTAAGAAACGTTGTGTTGCAAAGTGTGTACTTAACCAAGTTATTAAAACTCCGATTCCTAAAACCGTCAATAAAACCAATCCGATAAGTGCTTTGTCTTCTAATATTCCAAGTCCTGGAAAATTAGTATCTACGTAAATCAAAAGCCCGATTAAAGCAACAATTGCTAAACCTGCTCCTAATAATCCAAGTTTAATACTTCGCATTACAAATGGCTTACGAATAAATGATTTTGTAGCACCAACCATTTGCATCGTCTTAATGATAAATCGATTTGAATGTATTGACAAACGCAATGAACTATTGATAAGCAGCACCGCAATTACGGTTAAAAATCCACTTACAATTAAAATCCACATACTCACTTTTTTGATATTATCATTAACCAGATTCACCAATTGTTTATCATAAACAATATCAGAAATCATAGTGTTTTTACGTAAGCGACTTTCTATTTTAGCAATACTATCTTTAACTACATAATCGGCTTTTAAGTGAATATCATACGAATTCAATAATGGATTTTCTCCTAAAAACGTTAAGAAATCTTCTCCAATAATATCCGTATGCTGTTTTGCAGCCTCTTCTTTAGTAACATAAACAAATGATCTAGCGAAAGGTGCTCTTTTTAATTCTGCATTGAATGCTTTTATAATGCTATCATTAGCTTCATTTTTAAAGAAAACCGTCATCGCGATTTTTTCTTTAAAGTCATCTGCTAGTTTTTTAGAATTAATAATGAATAATCCTAGTACTCCCAAAAGGAATAAAACCAGAAATACGCTCAATACAACCGAAAAATAAGAGGAAATTAACCTGCGTTTTTGAAATTTATCAAAGTTAGAACTCATAGTTTGCTTAAATTATGTGGTAAAAATAATAAAGAATTTCATTATTTGAAGTTAATAACGCCCAAAGTTTTAACTTTCGTACAATAAATGTAAATTTGCCAACTTATAATTCATTGTGAAAAAACCTTAGAAACTTTGTCACCTTGCAACTTTGAACCTTAGACATGAAATACAATCCGATTGAAATAGACGCCAAATGGCAAAAATATTGGGCAGACAATAAAACTTTTGCAGCCGAGAACAACTCCGAAAAACCAAAACATTATGTACTCGATATGTTTCCTTATCCATCTGGAGCAGGACTTCACGTAGGGCACCCGCTAGGTTATATTGCTTCTGATGTATATTCTCGTTTTAAGAGACACCAAGGTTTTAATGTTTTGCACCCAATGGGCTACGACAGCTTTGGTTTGCCTGCTGAACAATATGCTATACAAACAGGACAACGTCCTGAGGATACAACTCGTGTAAACATTGATGGTGGTGTAGATAAAGAAGGAAAACAAATTGCTGGATACAGAAAACAATTAGATAAAATAGGTTTTTCATTTGATTGGGATAGAGAAGTTCGTACTTCTAATCCAGATTACTATAAACACACACAATGGATTTTCATTCAATTGTTCAATTCTTGGTATAATAAAGATTCTGACAAAGCCGAAGATGTTTCGACTTTGATTGCAATTTTTGAAAATGAAGGAAATGCAACTGTTAATGCTGTTTCTGATGACAAAATAGCTCCATTTACGTCAAGCGAATGGAAATCTTTTTCATCTGATGAACAACAAAAAATATTATTACAATACAGATTAACGTACTTAGCAGAAACTGAAGTAAACTGGTGTCCCGGTTTAGGAACAGTTTTAGCAAATGACGAAATTATAAACGGTGTTTCTGAGCGTGGTGGTTACCCTGTAATCCGTAAAAAAATGACACAATGGAGCATGCGTATTTCTGCTTATGCAGAACGTTTGTTACAAGGTCTTAACGATATCGATTGGAGCGAAAGCATCAAAGAAAGTCAGCGTAACTGGATTGGAAAATCAGTTGGCGCGTTAGTAACTTTCCCCATCCTATCCTTCCCCGAAGGGGAAGAGAACCCAGACTCTATACAAACTTTGGGTTATATGACAGGCGGAAACAATTCACATTTATTGCTTGAAAAAGCTAAAGAAATGAGAAATAATCCTACTGAAGCAGAAAAAGTTTTATGGCTTAATTTAAAATCAAAAGCACTAGACTACAAGTTTAGACAACAACATTTAATTGATGATTTTATAGTAGACTTTGTCTGTCTATCTAAAAAATTAATAATCGAAGTTGATGGTGAAATTCACAATAGCCAAGTTGAAGCTGATGCTGAAAGAACTAAAATTCTTAATGAAAAAGGATTTAAAGTAATCCGATTCAACAATAAAGAAGTATTAAATAATATTGATAGTGTCTTAAACATTATTAAACATGAATTACTTCACGCTGTAGTTCCCCCTTCGGGGGCTAGGGGGATTTCTGTTTTCACAACTCGTCCTGATACTATTTTTGGAGTTAGCTTTATGACCTTAGCACCAGAACACCCTTTGGTCGCTGAAATTACTACTCCAGAACAAAAAACAGCTATTGAAGCGTATATAGAGAAAACTGCAAAACGTTCTGAACGTGAGCGTATGGCTGATGTAAAAACCATTTCGGGTGTATTTACTGGAGCTTATGCAGAACATCCTTTTACAAAAGAACCTATTCCGGTTTGGATTGGTGATTATGTTTTAGCAGGTTACGGAACTGGTGCCGTTATGGCGGTTCCTTGTGGAGACGAAAGAGATTATGCTTTTGCAAATTTCTTTAAAGGTCAAAACGGAATGCCAGCAATCAAAAATATTTTTGATAAGGATATTTCTGAAGCTGCTTTTGGATCAAAAGAAGGATTCAAATTAGTTGATTCTGATTTCTTAAACGGATTAGGCTACAAAGAAGGAACTCAAAAAGCAATTGCAGCATTAGAAGAAATAAATCAAGGAATGGGTAAAACCAATTACCGTTTGCGTGATGCAGTATTTTCACGTCAGCGCTATTGGGGAGAGCCTTTCCCTGTATATTATGTAAATGGATTGCCACAAATGATTGCATCACAACATTTACCAATTATCTTACCTGAAGTTGAGAAATATTTACCAACCGAAGATGGATTGCCTCCTTTAGGAAATGCAGCTGTTTGGGCTTGGGACACAAAAACAAATACAGTTGTAAATACTGATTTGGTAGATCATGCAACAATTTTCCCATTAGAATTAAACACTATGCCAGGTTGGGCGGGAAGTTCTTGGTATTGGATGCGTTATATGGATGCACACAACGAAACCGAATTCGCCTCTAAAGAAGCTTTAACTTATTGGGAAAGTGTGGACTTATATATTGGTGGAAGCGAACATGCAACGGGACATTTATTATACTCTCGTTTTTGGAATAAATTCTTAAAAGATAAAGGTCTTGCTCCAACCGAAGAACCATTCAAAAAACTGATTAATCAGGGGATGATTTTAGGAACAACTGCTTTTGTTTATAGACTTGAAGGGACAAATACATTTGTATCTAAAAATAAAATTGAAGACAAGAGCGTTCAACCAATCCGCGTAGATGTTTCAATGGTAAATTCATCTGATGAATTAGACATTGAAAGATTCAAAGCTTGGAGAGATGATTTCCAAAATGCTGCATTTATTAATGATGAAAATGGTAAATATGTAGTAGGTCGCGAGGTTGAAAAAATGTCAAAATCATACTACAATGTAGTTACACCAGATGATATTTGTAATGAATACGGTGCAGATACATTACGTTTATACGAAATGTTCTTAGGTCCATTAGAACAAGCTAAACCTTGGAATACTGCAGGTATTTCGGGAGTATTTGGTTTTCTTAAAAAATTATGCCGTTTGTATTTTGATGATAATGGTTTAATTATTACCAACGACGAACCTACAAAAGACAACTTAAAATCATTACACAAAACCATTAAAAAAGTGGTAGAAGATATCGAGAATTTCTCTTTCAATACTTCTGTTTCTCAGTTTATGATTTGTGTGAATGAATTATCAGCTCAAAACTGTCATTCACGCGCTATATTAGAGCCTTTGGCAATTGTAATTTCGCCTTATGCTCCACATATTGCCGAAGAATTATGGTCAATATTAGGTCACACAACATCTATAGCAGCGGTTGCTTTCCCTACTTTTGAACCTAAACACCTAGTAGAAAGCAGTAAAGAATACCCTGTTTCATTTAACGGAAAAATGCGTTTCACAATCGAATTGCCTTTGGATTTAACTAAAGAAGAAATCGAAGAAATCATTATGAAAGACGAAAGAACATTAAAACAATTGGATGGTAAAACACCTAACAAAGTAATTATTGTTCCTGGAAAAATTATCAACCTTGTAGGATAAGAATTTTTCTTTTAATATCTAAAATCCAAATTCCAATGTATGTTGGGATTTGGATTTTTTTTGTTTAAAACTATTGCATTTCAAAGCCTCAATGCGTTTTTAATCAATTCATTTAAAAAAACACTTTAACTTTTGTAACATTTTAATTGTTCCTGTATCCAAAAGACGAATTTGATTAATTAACAATTTAAACCTATTAAAATGAAAAAGCATATCATCTTGGTTATCGCATTATTATTTTCGGCAGTATGCTTAAATGCATTTGCTCAAACAAAATCATATCCGTTTGAGGTTATTAAATCAGGAAAAGGAAAACAAACTATTTTATTTATTCCTGGCTTTGCTTCTTCTGGAGAAGTTTGGGATGATACAAAGGCTTACTTTGAAAATGATTTCACTTGTTACACATTTACAATGGCAGGCTTCGCAGGAGTTAAACCACAACCAAACGCTTCATTCAAAAATTGGGAAGATGCAATTGCCAGTTATATAAAAGACCATAAAATAGAAAAACCAATCATAATTGGACATAGCATGGGAGGCGGATTAGCACTAGCAATCGCAGCAGACTATCCTGATTTGATTGATAAAATTGTAGTTGTTGATGCTTTACCTTGCATGGGCGCCTTGATGGATCCTTCTTTTAAATCAAAAGAAAATAATGATTGTACCGAGATTGTTAACCAAATGACAAATATGAGTGAAAAACAATTTTATGAGAATCAAAAAAACTATCTTCCAAAACTTTCCCAAAACACCTCAAAACACGACTTACTGCTTAGTTGGAGCATGAAATCTGATAGAAAAACTTTTGGAGAAATGTTTTGTGATTTTTCAAATACTGATTTAAGAGATAAAATAGCAACTATAAAATGCCCCTCTTTAATATTACTCGAATCTTACTTCGTAAATTTAAAACCTGCTATCGAAGCTCAATATAAAAACTTAAAACAAGCAAATTTACAATATGCAAATAAAGGGCTACATTTCATCATGTATGACGACAAAGACTTTTATTTCTCACAGTTGAAAAACTTTATAAAAGCTAAATAATGGAGTTTAAAGAACTATACAAAATATACTGGCAAAAGATATTTCGATTATGCATGGGGTATGTAAATGACTATGATGTAGCTCAGGATTTAGCTCAGGAAACCTTTATTATTGTTTGGAAAAAACTCGATACTTTTCGTAATGAAGCAAACATAGGAACTTGGATTTTCAGAATTGCATCTAACAATTGCTTACGTCAAATAGAAAAGGATAAGCGTTTCTTAAAATCAGAATTACCCACCTATCTTACCGATGAAAAACAAGAAACACTAGAACCTCAAATCCAATTTTTATATAAATGTATTGCCGAATTACCAGAAACTGACCGTATCATTATTTCGCTAGAACTCGAAGACGTAAAACAAGCCGAAATAGCCAATATTGTTGGACTTTCAGAAGCCAATATAAGAGTGAAAATTCATAGAATAAAAGAAAAACTAACTCAGAAATTCAAAGAAAATGGACAATAATATCGACTTTAAAGACTTATGGAAAAAACAAGCTGTAAGTCAACCTAATATAGAGGAATTACGCTCTAGACTCAAACATTTTAAAAAAACTAGTTTGCGAATATTAATCATCACAAACATATTACTTATCCTAACCTGTTTATTTATTGCTTTTATATGGTATTACTTTCAACCTCAATACATAACAACTAAAATCGGAATTATTTTAACTATTCTTGCAATGGTCATTTATTTATTCGTGTACAATAAATTAATTCTCTTTTATCAAAACATTGACAACACACAAAGTAATAATGAATACCTTCAAAAATTGGTCACCATTAAAACAAAACAACATTTTTTACAATCATCTATATTGAGTTTGTATTTCATCCTACTTGGATCGGGAATATGCTTATATATGTATGAGTATGCATTGAAAATGACACTTTTTTGGGGGATTTTTGCATACGTAGCAATGCTAACATGGATCTGCTTTACTTGGTTTTATTTAAGACCCAAAGAAATCAAGAAACAACAACATAAAATCAATAGCCTTATTGCAAAATTTGAAGCTATAAACGACCAATTAAAATCGGATTTGTAACTAAAAAGTAACCTCTAAACTAAAAAAAGTTTAAAATGACAAAATGACATTTTAAAAATTTGGTTCAGAAATTGCTATTTATCTCATAACTTTAAACAATAAACTAAAAACAAAAGATATGGGAATGAGTTATTTAATTCTTGCTGGTGCGATTATGTTATTTAGCTGGTTAGTTAGTTCAAGACTGAAAAGCAAATTCGAACTATATTCAAAATTGCAATTACAAAACGGAATGACGGGTGCTGAGATTGCCGAAAAAATGCTTGCTGATAATGGTATTCGCGATGTGAGAGTTATTTCGACACCAGGTCAGTTAACAGATCACTATAATCCAGCAGATAAAACAGTAAACCTAAGTGAAGCTGTTTACAACCAACGTAATGCTGCGGCCGCTGCTGTTGCCGCACATGAATGCGGACACGCTGTACAACATGCAGTAGGTTACGAATGGCTAACGATGCGTTCTAGATTAGTACCAATCGTAAGTATTGCTTCAAATTATATGCAATGGATTTTACTTGCAGGTATTTTAATGCTTAAAACTTTTCCGCAATTATTATTAATTGGGATTATCATTTTTGCTGCTACAACTATATTTTCGATAGTGACTTTGCCTGTAGAATACGATGCTAGTAATCGTGCTCTTGCATGGCTAGAAAGCAAAAGAATGCTTACGCAACAAGAACAAGCTGGTGCAAAAGATGCTTTAAAATGGGCTGCAAGAACTTATGTAGTAGCTGCGATTGGATCAATTGCTACTTTACTATATTATGTCTCAATATATATGGGAGGAAGAAGAAATTAATAAAATAATTAAATCTATTATATAATTTCATGACCCTCGACAGATCTTTAAATCTGTCGAGGGTTTTTTAATTCCTGTTTTTTCTAACCATCCCTATATTTAACTTAATAACTTATGGATTTTATTCAAATTGATCTCGCTTAGCCCTGATAGCAGCGACATCCTTTCTGTTTTTTCTTTAAAAACAGAAAGATACAGCGAATAGCAGGACAGGAGTTGAAAGAATTCATAAGGTAAATAGCTCCTTACTTAACAACTCTTTATGGCATTTACAAACATTTCGATTATATTTGCAATTCGATTGAAAGACAATTTTTAATATCAATTTTATACTTAAAATGAAACATACTAAAGTTAAAGACTTACTAAGCGGTACAAAGACACTTCAGGAAGTAAATGCAAAAGGTTGGGTGAGAACATTTAGAAACAATCAATTTATTGCGCTTAATGACGGGTCTACCATTAATAATATACAATGTGTTGTTGATTTTGAGAATACACCAGATGAAACTTTAAAAAGAGTTACTACTGGTGCTGCAGTTTCGGTAACTGGAACTTTAATTGAAAGTAAAGGTGCTGGTCAGAATGTTGAAATTCAAGTTACAAAACTAGAAATATTAGGAGATTCGGATGCTGAAAAATTCCCGATACAACCAAAAAACAAACCTAGCTTAGACTTCTTACGTGAAAACGCACATTTACGTGTACGTACAAATATGTTTGGAGCAATTATGCGTGTGCGTTCGGTATTATCATATGCTGTACATAGCTATTTTCAAGAAAAAGGTTTTGTATATGTAAATACACCAATCATAACGGGTTCTGATGCTGAAGGTGCTGGAGAAATGTTTAAAGTTACTGCTTTGCCTTTTGACAACACGCCAAGAACTGAAGATGGAAAAGTAAATTATAAAGAAGACTTCTTTGAAAAAGAAACAAACTTAACCGTTTCTGGACAATTAGAAGGAGAGACTTATGCAATGGCATTGGGTCAGATTTATACTTTTGGACCAACTTTTAGAGCTGAAAATTCAAATACTTCTCGCCATTTGGCTGAATTTTGGATGATTGAGCCAGAAGTTGCTTTTAATGACTTGAATGACAATATGGATTTGGCTGAAGATTTTATTCAGTACGTAATTAAATATGCGTTAGACAAATGTCAGGATGATTTGAAATTCTTAGAAACTAGATTACTAGACGAAGAGAAATCAAAACCACAAGCTGAAAGAAGCGAAATGGCTTTATTGGATAAATTAAACTTCGTATTAGAGAACAACTTTAAGCGTGTTTCTTATACGGAAGCAATTGATATTTTAAGAGAATCAACTCCAAATAAAAAGAAAAAATTCAACTATATCATTAACGAATGGGGAGCTGATTTACAATCAGAACACGAGCGTTACTTGGTTGAAAAACATTTTAAATGTCCAGTAATCTTGTTTGATTACCCAGCAAACATTAAAGCGTTTTACATGCGTTTAAATGAAGATGGAAAAACTGTTCGCGCAATGGATATCCTTTTCCCTGGAATTGGAGAAATTGTTGGTGGTTCTGAAAGAGAAGAGCGTTATGATGTTTTAATTGAAAAAATGAAAGCATTAGAAATTGACGAAGAAGAATTATCATGGTATTTAGATACTAGACGATTTGGTTCGGCAACGCACTCAGGATTCGGTTTAGGATTTGAGCGTTTGGTATTATTCGTAACTGGAATGACAAACATACGTGACGTAATTCCTTTCCCAAGAACTCCTGGAAATGCAGAATTTTAGTCGAAGCCACTAAGCCCCTGAGACACAAAGGTGCTAAGTTTTTAAAACTAAAAACAAAAGATTTTTAATTCGAATTTAATTCGTAAAATATAAAGATACTCAGTGCCTTATCGCCTGAGTATCTTAGTTACTTTTTTTTATGCTAAAGCAATTTTTAAATTTAAAATTATCTCAAAAATTATCTCCACAGCAAATTCAGCTGATGAAGTTAATTCAATTGCCTACGCAAGCATTTGAACAACGTTTATTAGAAGAAATGAACGAAAATCCAGCTCTCGAAGCCGGAAAAGAAGAGGAGTACGAAGCAGATGAATTTTCGAATGAAGAATACGATGATTATGACGATGCCGAATCAGACAGAATCGAAGCTGACGATATTAACATTGACGAATATTTAAGCGACGACGATACTCCAGATTACAAAACACAAGCTAATAATTATAGTGATGACGATCAAGAGCGTGAAACTCCATTTGCATCACCTGTTAGTTTTCATCAAGATTTAATCAATCAATTAAATACTTTTATCTTAACCGATGAAGAACGCGAAATAGCCGAATTCCTTGTTGGAAGCATCGATGATATGGGATACATACGAAGAAGTATTCCAGACATTGTAGATGATATGGCGTTTACGCAAGGTATTTATACCGATGAAGCAATGGTAGAAAAAATGCTACACGTAATTCATGAACTAGAACCTTCGGGAGTTGGAGCACGTGACCTACAAGAATGTTTATTACTACAATTAAAACACAGAACTCCAACAGAAGATGTAGAATTGGCTATCGATATTATCGAAAATCAATTTGACGCTTTTACCAAAAAGCACTACGATAAACTGTTACAGAAATACAATGTTTCGAATGAGCAACTTAAAAAAGCTGTTCACGAAATAGAACGATTGAATCCAAAGCCAGGAGGCGCATTTACAGGAAACAATAAAGTTACCGAGAATGTAGTTCCCGATTTTGCAATACGCATTGTTGATGGAGAGCTTGAATTAACCTTAAATGGTAGAAACGCTCCATCCCTTCACGTTTCCAAAGATTATCAGGAAATGATGCAGACGTACAAAGATTCTAGAGATAAATCGACAGCACAAAAAGATGCGGTACAATTTATAAAACAAAAGCTAGATTCGGCTAAATGGTTCATAGATGCTATTCGTCAGCGTCAGGAAACATTATACGTAACCATGAATGCGATTATGCATTATCAACAAGAGTATTTCCTTGATGGTGATGAAACCAAGCTAAAACCGATGATCCTTAAAGACATCGCTGATATGGTTGGTTTAGATATTTCGACTATTTCTCGTGTAGCTAATAGCAAATACGTAGAAACTCCTTATGGAACAAAACTGATCAAAGAATTTTTCTCAGAAGCGATGAAAAATGATCAAGGTGAAGATGTTTCGACTTTAGAAATCAAGAAGATTTTACAAAATACAATTGAAGAAGAAGACAAAAGAAAACCACTTCCAGACGATCAACTTGCCGAAATTCTAAAGGAAAAAGGATATCCTATTGCCCGAAGAACTATTGCAAAATATAGAGAACAACTTGATATTCCTGTAGCAAGAATGCGTAAAAAAATGTAATTCTTAACATTTTAAAACATAATAAAACCCGACAAGTTCTTGAACCTGCCGGGTTTGTTTTTATAAAAAATATCCGTTGTATAAATATTTTAACACATAGAAACATAGCTTAACAAAACCTAAAAAAGACGTTTCACTTAAAATAAATCACATAGCTATGCGAAAAAAATATTTTTCTAAAATCAACTTTGATTATTAATCCTATTCCGATAGCTATCGGAACTATCTCTCTATGTGTTAATTAAATGCCATTTTTACGAATTGTATCCACACGTTAAGAAACTCTTATTTATACTGACTCGGAAGTACTGTAACTTTAAATAAGAATACTTTCTTTTTGTCATTATAGCTGTAAACCAAAGTGAAATCATTTTCTCTAAAAACTTGAAGACCAGGATTTTCTTTAGCAGTACTCAACAAACTTTTTTCGATTTCTTCGTGTATAACCGGAACATCAGCCGTTTGTTTTTCAACATTTAACAATGTTAAATTATACTGAACAACTTTATCTTCATGCAAACTTACACTGTCTAATCGAATTCCTTCTTGAATTGTTAACGGGCAATTTTTATTATACTTACCAACCAATTCAGTCACCTCCGTTTTTACTTCGTCGGCACTTTCATAAAAATAAAACTGAAATAATCCCACCAAAACAAGTGCAACACCAATTGTAACTAGTAACCAAATATTCTGTTTCCTTTTACTTTCTTTTTCCTGCATTGCTTCTTTATGGTTTTAAATATTATCTCAGAATTATCAGAAGAAAACAATCTATTTTTCCTGATTTTTTTTCATTGCATTGTAATATGCCGCACGACTTAACGGCTCATATTCTTCGGTTTCACCAAGCATAACCAATTTATCATTATCTGTCTTACGGAAACTATAATTAGCTAGATTTCCTGTTCTTGTACAAACCGCATGTACTTTGGTTACATATTCTGCCGTTGCCATAAGTCCTGGCATTGGTCCAAACGGATTTCCTTTAAAATCCATATCTAATCCTGCAACAATTACACGAATTCCCTGATTGGCAAGATCATTACATACCGTAATAATTTCGTCATCAAAAAATTGAGCTTCGTCTATACCAATAACGTCGCAACCTTGTGCAAGGATAGCGATATTGGCCGCTGCAGGAACTGGTGTCGAACGGATTTCGTTAGAATCATGCGACACAACCATTTCTTCATGATAGCGCGTATCAATAGACGGTTTAAAAATTTCGATTTTTTGCTTAGCAAATTGAGCGCGTTTTAATCTGCGGATTAACTCTTCGGTTTTACCCGAAAACATTGACCCACAAATAACTTCAATCCAACCAAACTGTTCTTTGTGATTTACTGTATTTTCGAGAAACATTTTGTATTTTTCTACCTTTAAAAATGAATAGTTTTCATTACTTTGTGCAAGTAATAAATCAACATAAAAACTCAATACTTTTTACGTTTTTCAAAAGTAGAAAATTTTTATCAAATCGAAGATTCAAGAGCACTTATTTAAATAAATAAAAAGAATATTGCACAATGTTTCTTTCATTTTTTGATTTTACCCAAAAGAATACACATTAATAAATATGCCTAACACATTGTAATTTTCAAACGTTATGAAAAAAAAATTGGAAGCCGATTTAATCAGCATTGCACATCGAATCTTAAAAATTAAAAACAAGTCCGATATCAATCAATTATATCTTGAAACGCAGAAATTATATGAAAAATTAGCGGTTTTAAAGTTTATTGATGAAAATTTTGAAGAAACTAAACCAACTATTGGTCGTGGCCAAATAGATGCTACAATTGAAACTGCATTTGAAAAGGAAGAAGTAATTCAACCCGAAAAAGCTATTGTAATTGAAGAACCAATTGCAGAAGAGGAAGTAATTGTAAACGAAGTTCCTGAAACTCCTATCGAAGAAACTCCTGAACCAATTGTAACTGAAGTAATCGAAAGCAAGACTGGAGAAATAATTGCAGCAACAGTTCTAGAAATTCCAGAACCTATACAAGAGACTCTTGAGCCAATTGAAAATGAGGTAATCGAAAGTAAAACGGAAGAAATTATTTCAGAAATAGCTGAAGAAACTCACGAAACTATTCAAGAGATCTCTGAGCCAATTGTAAATGAAGAAATTGAAAACAAACCTGAGGAAATAATTGAAGAAATAGTTGAAGAAACTTCTGAAAAAAATATTTTTGACGAACCAATTAGAGAAGAAAAAGTGGCAGAAGTTGTTGCTGAAGCTCCAATTGTTAACTTCACTCCTTCATTCGATTTTACTCCAGATACAAAAGAGGAAACTCCAGAGAAATCGGATGTTGTTCATATTTCGTTTGAAGATTTAATGGGTATTGATTATAGCAACGCACAGTTTGTAAAAGTAGATAGTTTTGAAGCAGTACCTTCTGCTCCAACTCCTCCTGCTCCTACAGAATTTAAAGAAAAGAAGAAAGAAGTAGTTACAGCAACAACAGCTGTTCTAGAAGAATCTAAGCCTGTTTCTTTAAACGAAAAACTTTCTAAAGGATTTCATATTGATCTTAACGACCGTATTGCATTTACAAAACATCTTTTTGGAAACAGTCCAGAAGATTACAATCGTGTTTTAAACCAATTAATCACATTTGATAGCTTTGATGAAGCCAATGATTTTCTTGAAAGCATGGTGAAACCAGATTATAACAACTGGGATGGAAAAGACGAATATGCACAACGTTTTACAGATATTATCGAGAAGAAATTCTCATAAATTATAGTTTAAAAATTTTATCACAACCGAATACCGATTACGTATGTCTAAATTATATATTGTTCCCACGCCTATTGGCAACCTAGAAGACATGACTTTTCGAGCCATTCGTATTCTTAAAGAAGTAGATTTAATTTTGGCCGAAGACACTCGTACAAGTGGCAAACTCTTAAAACATTTTGAGATTGGTACACATATGTACAGCCATCATATGCATAACGAGCACAAGACTACCGAGAATTTAATCTCAAGATTAAAAGCGGGAGAAACCATTGCTTTGATTTCGGATGCGGGAACTCCTGCAATATCAGATCCCGGTTTTTTACTTACACGTGCTTGTGTTGAAAATAAAATTGAGGTAGAATGTTTACCTGGTGCAACAGCTTTCGTTCCCGCTTTAGTCAATAGTGGATTACCAAATGACAAATTTGTTTTTGAAGGTTTCTTACCTGATAAGAAAGGAAGACAAACGCGTTATTTGGCTCTTGCAGAAGAAACCAGAACAATGATTCTATATGTATCTCCGCATAAATTAGTAAAAACATTGGCTGAATTCATCACTTATTTTGGTGAAGACAGACAAGTTTGTGTATGCAGAGAGTTATCAAAATTACACGAAGAAAACGTTCGAGGAACTGCTCAAGAAGTATTAGCCCATTTTGAAAAAACAGCACCTCGCGGAGAAATTGTCGTAGTCGTTGCCGGAAAAACAATAATTAAAGAACCTAAGAAAAGTAAATTTTCTAAGGATGAAAAAGAAGAAGAAGAAGAAGAGAACTAATATTTATTGCTATCACAGATTAAAAAGTGAATAATTTACATTTTCAAAAAATCATTTAATCTGTGGCAAAAAAAATCATCTGCAAAGCAGGTGTCAATAAAGCTTAAACTATGTCAACACAAGCCTTTTTAGAAAAACTAAAACAGAATCCAAAATCAATAGCTTTTCCTGAAACTATTGCAGTAATCGAAGAAAATTACACGTTTACTCCAACTGCCTTCCAAAACGGAACCCAACATAATGCAGCAGGTGAAAACTCAGGTTCTTGTAAATTATTTGCTTTCGCGAAAGCACAAAACCTTACTCAAGAAGAAACTTTAGCTTGTTTCGGTGCTTATTACTTCGAAGAAGTTTTAGGAGATCCAAATGGAACAAACCACCAAAACATTCGTAATTTCATTAACACTGGTTGGGATGGAATTAAGTTTGAAGGTGAAGCTTTGGAACAGAAATAAATTATTTTACTGTCAGGTTGAGCGGAGTCGAAACCCCGAAAAGAATCTCTCCCGAGGCTTCGGAACCTTCAGCTTGACAAAGTTAAAACCAAATATTTGTGTCACAGATTTTACAGTTTAAAAAATTATTTAATCTGCGGCATTAAAAATTAAAAAAGTCTTTTCAAAAAAGTAGGAATCTCGACTCCGCTCGATTTGACAAAATATGATTTTTGATTTTCAGAAATCTATAATCACCATTCTAAAATATAAGATTAAAATGCGTTGGACATTAAAATCAAAACCTTCTGAAGAAAAAATCAACCATTTGGCACAAGCCTTAAATGTTGAAGACTTTGTAGCAACACTTTTAATCCAACGTGGCATTGAAACTTTTGAAGATGCCAAGAATTTCTTTCGCCCTTCATTAGAGCATTTACACGATCCCTATCTGATGAAAGATATGGACAAGGCTGTTTCCCGAATCGAACAAGCAATTGCTAATCAAGAAAATATTCTTGTATTTGGTGATTATGATGTCGATGGTACAACTGCTGTTTCATTAGTTTCTTCGTACTTAAAATCACATTATCCAAATGTCGCAACTTACATTCCAGATCGTTATGCCGAAGGATACGGAGTTTCATTTATGGGAATTGATTTTGCCGATGATAATGGATTCTCGCTCATTATTGCACTAGATTGTGGTATAAAATCTATTGATCATGTCGCTTACGCAAAAGAACGAAATATCGATTTTATTATTTGTGATCACCACCGCCCTGGTGACACTCTTCCTGATGCAGTTGCCGTTTTAGACCCAAAAAGAGAGGATTGTTTTTATCCTTATGATGAGTTATGCGGTTGCGGTGTAGGTTTTAAATTAATTCAGGCACTGGGAACAAATCGCAATGAAACTATTGAAGATTTAACTCCATACTTAGATCTGGTTGCAACTGCAATTGCTGCGGATATTGTACCTATGACTGGCGAAAACAGAGTTTTGGCTTATTATGGCTTACAAGTTATCAATAGCAATCCAAGACCTGGAATCAAAGCGTTGGTTCACCAAGTAAAGAAAAAAACACTTGATATTACTGATGTTGTTTTTATCATAGCGCCAAGAATTAATGCAGCGGGGCGCATTAAACATGGTAATCATGCTGTAGAATTGTTAACCGAATTCAACTTTGAACAAGCGCAACAATTTGCATCAGAAATAGAAAAATACAATGCCGATCGAAAAGATCTGGATAAACAAATTACCAAAGAGGCTTTTCAACAAATTGAAAAAAATCAAGAACAAAACCGATTTTCAACTGTCGTTTTTCAAGAAGATTGGCACAAAGGAGTTATTGGTATTGTGGCTTCTAGATTAATCGAAACCTATTATCGTCCGACTCTTGTTTTTACAAAAAGTGGTGATAAATATGCTGCTTCGGCTCGTTCTGTAAAAGGCTTTGATGTATATAATGCACTTGATGCTTGCTCTTCACATTTAGAGCAATTTGGAGGACATATGTATGCAGCAGGAATGACTTTGAAAGAAGAAAATTATCCTTCGTTTAAAGAGGCCTTTGAGAAACAAGTAGAAAAAACTATTCTACCCGAAATGTTAACTCCCGAAATTGAAATTGATGCCGAAATTAACTTCACGGATATTACTCCGAAATTAATTCGAATTTTAAAACAATTTGAACCTTTTGGCCCGCTCAATATGACTCCTGTTTTTATGACCAAAAACATAAAAGATACTGGTTACGCCAAAGCAATGGGAGCAGATGAAGACCACCTTAAAGTTTTTGTAAAGCAAAACAACTCCGAAGGAATCGCAGCTATTGGATTTGGCTTAGGCAAAAAATTAGACATAACAACACATCAAAAACCATTTCAAGCTGTTTATAGCTTCTCTGAAAACGAATGGAATGGTACAATTTCTACGCAGCTAATGTTAAAAGACATCCAGTAAGATGACAGATAAAATCAAAAAAAACGATCCATATGCAGCGTTACGCTACAAAGAGTTTAATGTTTTTTTAGTATTACGTTTTGCCATGGTTTTTGCATGGTCAATGCAATTTATCGTTATCGAGTGGGAAGTATATAGCTTAACCAAAAATCCCCTTTCATTAGGAATTATTGGCTTAATGGAAGTAATTCCAGCAGTTTCAATGGCTTTATTTGCAGGTCATATTGTAGATCAGAAGGAAAAAAAGGGACTATTAGTAAAATGCATTCTAGGCTTTTCAGTAATTAGTTTTGGCTTATTTTTATTGACGTGGCCAAAAGTAGTAGGTGATTTTTCTAAAGACACCATTTTGTACTCTATTTACTTTTTAGTTTTCTTAGGCGGATTGGTAAGAGCTTTTCTAGGCCCTACAATATTCTCTTTTTTATCATTAATTGTTCCTAAAAAACTATATCCAAATGCTGCTACTTGGAGTAGCTCGGTTTGGCAAGTAGGTTCCGTTTTAGGCCCCGCTATTGCAGGATTCTCAATAAACTACATTGGAGTTCATTGGTCTATGTGTTCTGTTTTTGCCTGTTCTCTATTTGCTTTAATTGCATTATCTCAAATTAGTAAAAAACCTATTTTAAATCCTAAAATTGGTGAGCCAGTTATGGAAAGTTTAAAAGAAGGTATCCGATTTGTATTTAACAACAAAACCATCTTAGGTGTATTATCACTGGATATGGTTGCCGTTCTTTTTGGTGGAGCTGTTGCCTTATTGCCCATATTTGCCCAAGACATTTTAAAAGTTGGCCCCGAAGGTTTCGGTATATTACGAGCCGCTCCTGCTGTAGGCGCTTTTATCACAATGCTAATTTCAGCTTATGTCCCTTTGTATAGAAAAGCTGGAATGAAACTTTTGACTGCCATTTTTGTTTTCGGACTTTGTATTATCGTATTCGGTGTATCAACCATTTTTTGGCTTTCGGTTGTAGCTTTATTTTTAAGTGGTGTTGCCGATGGTATTTCGGTTGTTATACGACAAACTATTTTACAACTAAAAACTCCAGATCATATGCGTGGTCGTGTAGCCGCTGTTAACTCAATGTTTGTAGGTTCTTCTAATGAATTGGGAGCTTTTGAAAGTGGCCTAACTGCTAGACTAATGGGAACTGTTACCTCGGTTGTTTTTGGCGGAAGTATGACCCTTTTAACCGTTTTAGGTTTCGGAATAAAATCTCCTACTTTTAGAAATCTTGATTTGCAAAAAGATATGGAAGACCACCAAAACATGAATTAACAAATGAAAAATATTTTCTTATTCTGTTTACTATTTTTTACATTTTTAGCAAGTAGTCAAACGCTTTATATAAAAACATACGGAAACAAGAAGGACACTCCAATTATATTTATTCATGGCGGACCAAGTGGTAACGCAACTCTTTTTGAAGGTAGTAACACTGCCAAAGAACTCTCTAAAAAAGGGTTTTATGTAATTGTTTATGACCGTCGTGGCGAAGGGAGATCTGTAGATTCTAATGCAACATTTACTTATAATGAAGCCTTCAAGGATATAAACACTATTTATAAAACATACAACTTAAAAAAAGCAACGTTACTTGCACACAGCTTTGGTGGCTTAGTTGCTACGCTTTATTCTGAAAAATATCCTGAAAAAATAAATGCGCTTATTCTTGCAGGTGCACTGTTTTCTCAACAAAAAACATACAATCACATTTTAGATTCTGTTAAAAAAATCTACATTCAAAATAATGATTTGGTTATGCTTGATAAGGTTGCTCAGGTAGAAAAACTTGATAAAAGTACTACCGAATATAGAAAAGAATGTTTTGAACTGGCTGGAAAAAACAATTTCTTTAAAATACCTAATCCAACAACAGAATCCATTGCATTATACCATCAGTATGAAATAAGTGATTTTTACAAAACTAATATCAGAAATAAAAACGCACCGCTCTTATTTTATAAGAACGAAAAGCAAAATAATATCGACACAAAGTCTATTTTAAAAAAATTAAAAGCCAAAGGATTATCTATTTATGCTATATATGGAAATCAAGATGGCATTTTCTCTGTTTCAGAAATTGATGCTTTAAAAAATATTGTAGGGAAACAAAATTTTGTAGCTATAGAAAACTGCTCTCATTATCTATTCGTAGATCAACAGAAAAAATTCCTTAAAAGTCTAGAAAACTGGCTTAAAACCTAATGCTTCCACTTTATTCAAATCACATGAGCGGTATAAGTTCATGTTAAAGAGGAACATCGATTAACTATCTAAATTTAGCTTACTTATTTCGTTAACAAAATTTAAGCTTTTTTATGATTTTTTTATTTAGAATTGATATAAATAATATTTATATTTGTTTCTATAATAGATGACCATGAGAGAAATAGAACAAATATATCATAACGACTTTGGAATTTCATTTTATTGGAAGAGCCATAACGAAACTCTTTTTGACAAAATTCAATTGATTTTTAAAGAAACTGGATTTTACTTTTCTGTTTCCGAATTAAAAGATTTTGATGATTTGATTGAGGATAGCTTAATGGCAAATGCCTGTTGTGATGAATGTGCCTTAAAGAATAAATGCAATAAGTTTTTACTGAAAACGCCTTGTTCTCAGATAGATTTGGCTGTTTCTATGGAAGAATTAAAGGCAATTGAAGATTTAGTAAAGGGTTCTTTATTTAAAATTCAACTAGAAGAATATGTTTACGGGGTTGGTTTAAACTAAAACTAGCTCGTTTCGTTTTAGCAGAAACCTTACTATGATGTAAATATATCTGGAGTAGTTCCAAAATATATTTACATCATGAAAAGTGTTTATTTTTCGAATTTCTTGAGTTCAAATGTTTCTCCATCAAAAACTCCGTAAGTGAAATATCCAATCCAATCGCCAAGATTTACATAATTAGAATCTTGACCTACAGGAAGAATCATAGGCAAATGACGGTGTCCAAAAACGAAGTAATTATAATGTTTCGTTTCCAATTTACGTTTGGCATACAATACCAACCATTCATTTTCTTCACCTAAAAATTTGACATCTTCATCACCAGAAATCAACTTATTTTTTACAGATAAATATTGTGCTAATTTCACACCAATATCAGGATGAAGCCATCTAAAAATCCATTTTGAGAATGGATTTGTAAAGACTTTTTTCATTCTTTTATACCCTTTATCACCAGGACCTTTTCCATCACCATGTCCTATAAGAAATGTTTTTTCTCCAAAAGTAAATTCCATATTATCATGATAAACAGGAATATTAAGTTCTGTTTGAAAGTAATCATTCATCCATAAATCATGATTCCCTACAAAGAAATATACAGGAATACCGCTATCACGAATTTCAGCTAGTTTACCTAAAACTCGGATAAATCCCTTAGGAACAACCGTTTTGTATTCGAACCAAAAATCGAATAGATCGCCTAATAAAAAAATAGCCTCAGCATCTTTTTTTACCTCATCTAGCCACGCAACAAATTTTTGTTCTCTAGGAAAACTTAATTCAGGTGTAGGTGCTCCAAAATGTTGATCGGAAGCAAAATAAACTTTTTTATTATTGGGTAATTGCATGAAAATATATTTCGATTACAAATTATCGCTTGCGTACCATTCTGCAAATGATGATTCTGTTTCTTGAAGTTTTAAAGAGAAAAGAGAAATATTTGTTGGCAATCTTTTGACAATTCTTGCAGAAAAATCAACAACCATATTCTCACTTGTAGGCTGATAATCAACTAAAATAACATGGTGACCACGGTTTTTTAGTTCATTTGCTAATTCAATATGCGGTGTTGTTTCATTAAAAACCGTAGCATGATCAAACTGATCTACGATTTCTTCTTTTATAATTTTCTTTAGATCCGAAAAATCAATTACCATTCCGTACTTTACGTTATTACGATCAGTAATTGGCGAACCAATAACTGTTACAGAAAGCTTATAACTATGTCCGTGAACATTTTTACATTTTCCATCATAACCATAAAGTGCGTGCCCTGTTTCGAAACTAAATTGTTTTGTTATTCTGATATTACTCATCGAGTTGTATTTTAGGTTGCAAATTTACTAAATTAAAAACCGTTTTTGTCTCTTTTTTTAGCTCTGTTATACATCCAGTAGGCTACTCCAACCAAAATAACGAATGGAATAAACGAACCAATCACTACTCCAATTTGATAAGCACCATCGGGAGCAGTCTTCATTTTCTCTGCAACATCTACTTGCTGAAGGAATAAAACAACATTCATATTAATTATTTTTTAAATTGTAATAAAGCAGATTTTGTAAAATCTGACAAAACTAATTTACCTGAAATCTGAGCGCGTTCCAAAAGTAACGAGCCCCAATTTTCAGTTCCTTGCCAGATAATTTTTTTCATTTCTAATAATGCTTCTGGATTGTAACTTGCCAATTTCAATGCAAAATGAGACAATTCTTTGTCCAATTCCACTTCGTTTTCCAATACTTTTGCAAAAAGCCCTTTATGGTTTGCCCAAGTTGCCGATTTCCATTCGTGAGCAGCAAGTGTCAGCTCTACCATTGCCGTTTTCCCAATCTTTTTAGAAACAGCAGGTTCAATAACAAAAGGTCCAATTCCGATCGCTAATTCGGAGAGTTTCACAGCACTCTCTTGTGTAGCAAAAGCATAATCACAAGCAGCGGCAATACCAACTCCTCCCCCAACTGATTTACCATGAATACGTCCAATAATTAATTTTGAACAATTTCTCATGGCATTGATAACATGTGCAAACCCAGAAAAGAACGCTGCTCCTTGCTCTTCATTTTCAACTGCCAGAAGTTCATCAAAAGAAGCACCAGCACAAAAAGCACCATTGCCCTCACTTTTTAAAATGATTACTGTAACAGCCGAATTTTTACTCAAACTGTCAATTTCAGCAGTTAGTTTATTTAGCAAAATTCTAGGAAAAGAATTACTCGCAGGATGATAAAAAGCAACTGTTGCTATATTATTTTGTATTATGGTATGAAGGGAACCGTATTGATTTTCTGAACTCATAAAAAATAGATTTGATTGTAAAGTTACAATTTTGGTAACTATTTTAAGGTGATGCCTTTTGAAATTTGCTTTTTGGTAATTAAATGACTTTATTTGCTATCAAATCGGGGGATTAGCTCATTTGGCTAGAGTGCTTGCCTGGCAGGCAAGAGGTGATCGGTTCGAATCCGATATTCTCCACGTTTAAAATCAAGCACTTATAGAAATATAGGTGCTTTTTTTATTAAATGAATATTATACTTTTCATAAAGGAACAAGCATCAAAAAACGCTACCCCATTCCATTAGCAATTCTCCCTCCTTAGCTTCCTTTTTTAGTAATCGTAATCATACTATATACACACAACTTTCTATATTAAAATCTTATTTTGGTTGCTATTTAGTAAAACTTTTTTTACTTTCCCCAAAAATAGCAAATACTAATTATTATCTATTTAATAAAAACCAAAAGCACTTACATCTATGGAAATATTAGAAAATTTAGACCCGTTGCTCCGAGCATTTTGGTTTATCGCCATACCTACAAGTTTAATTTTTACCATTCAGACCATTTTGACGTTTATCGGTATTGACTCATTTGATGGAGTGGATTTTGAATTTGACTCCCACAACTCATTTCATCCATTTTCTTTAAGAAACTTAATTAATTTTCTTCTAGGTTTTAGCTGGACAGGAATTTCTTTTTATTCAACTATCTCCAATCGAATTTTACTTGTGGTGCTAGCATTAGCAGTTGGAATTATATTTGTTGTTTTGTTTTTCCTTATTATTAAACAGCTTCAAAAATTAACGGAAGACAATACTTTTAAAATTACAAATACATTAAACAAAACTGCCGAAGTTTACCTAACAATTCCAGAAAACAAAAAAGGAAAAGGTAAAATTATGATTAGTGTAAATGGTTCTTTTCATGAATTAGAAGCAATGACTGAAAACAATACAATACCATCAGGTTCGACAGTAAAAGTAGTAAGAATAGAAAACGATAACATTCTAATAGTAGAAATAATTTAACCCAATTAATATGACGCCTATAATTATCATTGCCGTTGCAGCCGTAGTTTTGTTTGCAACTATCTCCGCCTTAATATCAAGATACAAACGTTGCCCATCTGACAAAATTTTAGTCATTTACGGAAGAACTGGTGGTACATCTGCTAAATGTATCCATGGTGGTGGTGCTTTTATCTGGCCAGTAATTCAAGATTATGCATTCTTAGATTTAAAGCCTTTATCAATCGAGGCGAACTTAACTAATGCATTAAGTCGCCAGAACATAAGAGTTGATGTTCCATGTCGTTTTACAATTGCTATTTCTACCGAAGCGGATAGCATGAATACGGCGGCAGAAAGACTTTTAGGATTATCATCTGAACAAATTCAAGAATTAGCAAAAGATATTCTATTTGGTCAATTACGTTTAGTAATTGCTACAATGACAATCGAAGAGATCAACTCTGATCGTGATAAGTTTCTTGACAATATTTCGAAAAATGTTGATAGTGAATTAAAGAAGATTGGTTTAAAATTAATCAACGTAAACGTTACTGACATTAAAGATGAATCAGGTTATATTGAAGCATTAGGAAAAGAAGCTGCCGCAAAAGCAATTAACGAAGCTAAAATTAGTGTTGCTGAACAAGAAAAAATAGGAGAAACAGGAAAGGCGCTTGCAGACAGAGAAAAAGACACTCAAATTGCAGAAACCCATAGAGATAGAGATGTTAAAATTGCAATTACACAAAAAGATAGAGAAATCAGTATTGCTACTGCTGCAAAAGACGAAACAATTGGTAAAGCAGAAGCCGAAAGAGATACAAGAGTAAAAACATCCGAAGCAAACGCAATTGCTATTGAGGGAGAAAATCAAGCAAGAATTGCTATTGCAAATTCTGAAGCACTTCGTAGAGAAAAAGAAGCAGAATCATTGCGTATCGCAATTACTGCAGAAAAGGTACAACAAGCAAAAGCGCTAGAAGAATCATACGTAGCAGAACAAATAGCCGAATTAGCACGTTCAGAAAGAGAACGCTCTACACAAATTGCAAATATTGTAGTTCCAGCTGAAATAGCTAAGCAAAGAGCAATTATTGAAGCACAAGCTGCTGCAGAAACAATAAGAGAAAATGCAAAAGGAGAAGCAGATGCTATTTTTGCAAAAATGGAAGCCGAAGCAAAAGGGCTTTTTGAAATTTTAACTAAACAAGCTGAAGGATATAAAGAAGTAGTTGCTGCGGCTGGTGGAGATCCAAGTAAGGCATTCCAATTACTTTTATTAGAGAAACTTCCGGAATTAGTAAGCATACAGGTTGAAGCTGTTAAAAACATTAAAATCGACAAAATTACTGTTTGGGATTCTGGTAGCGGACAAAATGAGAATGGGAATTCATCTACTGCAAACTTCGTTTCAGGAATGATGAAAACCGTTCCTCCTCTTAATGATTTATTTAATATGGCTGGATTAAACCTTCCAACCTATTTAAAAGGAACTGATAGCCCTGATGAACAGATTATCAAACAGCAGGAAGAGTAAAAAACATTTAAATACTTAAAAATAGGGTTCAGCTTTAGTAAAAGCTGAACCCTATTTCATTATAAGCACTTCAGTAACCTTACAATCCATAAATTTCTAATTCTTAATAAAATCTTGATGTTATTATTTTTCAAGAACTCTTTCTAAAGAACATTCCTATCAATAAAAAAATCACCCTAAAATAGTTCCACTAATCTACAAATATTACATTCTAGTTAACAATCATTTAAAACTACAAAAGACATTATATTTTAAAATAATAAACATAAACTTACAATTAAATGTTAAATATTTTTATACGTAAGAAAAAACACTGTATATTTGCAACAGCAATTTAGTTAATGCTAAAAAATTTTGCAAACAGCAATAAAATTAAAGACAATTAAACATTTGTTTTTTACCTAAAATTTTCATTTTTAAATATTTCTGAATTAGTAAGTAGAGATTACAAACATTAAAGATGTTCTTGATAAAAAAAGCAAATGCTAAACCGTAATCAATTTTGAATAAGCGATTACGGTTTTTATTTTAGTACAGACAGTCCATTTAAACGATCTTTATTTTGAATTATAAAAATATCTTAATTAATCCGTAAAGAATCCAGTAAACTAAAATCCCACTTATAATTTTTACAATAATATTAATCCCTGAAATACTTTCCTCATTCAACTTATTTTTGTTGTATAAAACCGAAGAAAAAAAATAATTAAGACTCATTATGGTTAATGTAAAAGCAATAAAATGCATAATGGAAAAGGTTTTAGAATTAAAAACAGCATCTGATAAATCATTAGTTTTATAATATTTATCTGTAAATAAATTAGCTTTTTCGTTAACTAAAAGAGGGCTCTCCATTAAATGTAAAATAAAATAGTCGAAAAAAAATAAGAACATTAAAATAGTGATGTATAAATAAATGCAACTGAAAGAAAACCAAACCCTAAAACCAAAGAAAAAAGTAGTAACTCCTAGCGCTAATAAATTATCCTTTTTAAGAATAATTATGCATGTTACTAGCAAGAACCAAAAAAATACAAAACCTTAAATTTCAGCACTTAAAAATCAAACGACGCAAATGTGTCGTTCCCTCTTGCTTACGATTATGTAAAACACTTTTTTATGATACCCCTTGTTTACATAAAATTCATGTTTAATTAAGTAAAAAAAATCTTATACTGCAAACATGAAATCATAAACATGAAAAAAAATATTTCTAGATTTTTAAATTATAGCTGGTCTTTTCTTGTTCTTTTTATTTTTATTTGCTCCTGTAGCACTGAAGAAACTGCATTAAATCAAACCTTAGATGTTCAAACTTGGTTTAAAAAGTATGAAGCTGAAAGCCCAAATTTTAATCTATTTCAAAATTTAGAATACAATTGGAATCAAGCCAAAATAACAACCTCAGAAGATGGGACTGAAACCATTATTGTTCCTATCGTTGAACGCAAAAGAAATTCATCAGAAATTTGGAAACAAAATTTGTATCTTTATAAGATAAGTGAAAATAATTATGAAGCATTAATCTTTGAGATATTTCCCGATAAAAACTCAAAAAATAGTAGTCAATCAATAGATGGTGGCGATTTTAATGGATACATTAGCTCTTGGGATTTGAAAAATGGTTTTATAAAAGCGGCTCAATTTGAGAACAATAAAGTTGTTCAAGAAGGAATAGTAGCAATGGTATCATCTGCCAGTTACAATGAACAAAGCAAAATGGTAGCCAACCCTTGTTCTCTTTGTCTTGATGAAGAAGAGCCCAAAGGAGGAGGAGGAAGTAGTAGTTCTCCTGCTATACCGCTTAGAGATGTTGTAATTACGTCTCCATCATCACCACCATCGTTTCCCCCTATGACCTATATCCCGCGTGGCCCCTCATATGGAGGTGTCACTAATCCGTCTGAATATACAAATCCTCCTCGTGGCGGCGGAGGTAGTAGTGGTGGAGGCGTTACAGCACCAACACCTGTACAAATCATCGATGCACTGACAGGAAAAGCAAAATGTATTTATGAAAAATTAAAAAGCTCTAGTACTGGGTTTGAAAATGCAATTAAAAAATTTGATGGAGAATTTACATTAAATGATTTAAAATTAACAATTAATAATAAACTAGATGCAAATGTTTATGGGATTACAATTCCACCTGTTAATTATGTTACAGAAATTCAGCTAGATAACACTAAACTAGAAACTTTATCCGATTTAGGAAACGCAATAGTGTTTGCGCACGAAATTATTCATGCCGAGATATACAGAAAAATGCTTTCTGCTGCTCAACATGGAAACTTGGATGATCAGACGATGAATACTCAGCAACAAATTGCCTATGTGAATTCTTTAAAAGACAATTTTCCTGGTTTATACGATTATTATTACAAAAGATTCAAAGCTACTTGGAATCACGAAATGATGGCTAATCATTATAGAGGAGCCATTGCAGATATCATTCAACAATTTGATAATAATAGATTGCCACGTTTAACGTACGAAAAGATTGCCTGGGTAGGCTTAGGGAAATTAGAGAAAAATGTTACGTCTATTGCTTGGGATAACTTATCAGCTATCGAAAAAGAATCAGTTACTAAATTAATTAACGAGCACTTTTATAAAGGGCCTTCAAACTGTAAATAATCATGAAAAAGAAGATTTGTCTAATAATACTATTAGCGATTAATTTCATAATAAATGCTCAAAAGAAAGAAAGTGATTATTTTACTTTCTATAAAGGAGGAGGTAAATATTTAAAACCTTTAAAGTATGTATTATTTATCCCAAAAGAGGGTAATGTAAAAACAGAAGAAGGTAGAAAAAAAATTTTTAAGATAGGATCAGAGAGATTTGTCTTTGATAAAGACAAACATAAAGTTGATACATCTTCTGTTAGATTTTTAAATAATATAAAATTAGAAAAGACTACTAAGCTTAGAGATAATGAGGTTGTTTTTTATAAAAATGAAATTAAAAAAACTGAAATTTATAAAAAATCTGGATTCTCATATCCTTTTCCAATTACTAAAGTTCATCCATATTTTAAAATTTATCTTTTAGAAAAAACGGATATGAAATTAATAAAATATGAGGTGGATTGGGAATATTCAGATTTTTAAAAACCATTAATAAGGAATAAAAATAAAACAACGCAAATACGTCGTTCCCTCTTGCTTACGATTATGTAAAAACACCTTTTTATAACACCCCTTGTTTACATAAAATTTATATTTAATTAAATAAAAAAAATCTTATATTTCAAACACAAAATCATAAACATAAAAAAAATATTTCTAGATTTTTAAATATAGCTGGTCTTTTCTTGTTCTTTTTATTTTTATTTGCTCCTGTAGCACTGAAGAAACTGCATCAAATCAAACCTTAGATGTTCAAACTTGGTTTGAAAAGTACGAAGCTGAAAGCCCAAATTTTAATCTATTTCAAAATTTAGAATACAATTGGAATCAAGCCAAAATAACAACCTCAGAAGATGGGACTGAAACCATTATTGTTCCTATCGTTGAACGCAAAAGAAATTCATCAGAAATTTGGAAACAAAATTTGTATCTTTATAAGACAAGTGAAAATAATTATGAAGCATTAATCTTTGAGATATTTCCCGATAAAAACTCAAAAAATAGTAGTCAATCAATAGATGGTGGCGATTTTAATGGATACATTAGCTCTTGGGATTTGAAAAATGGTTTTATAAAAGCGGCTCAATTTGAGAACAATAAAATTGTTCAAGAAGGGTTAATAGCAATGTTATCATCAGCCAATAACAATGAACAAAGCAAAATGATAGCTGACCCCTGTTATTATTGCCCTGATGAAGAAGAACCAACAGGTGGTAGTGGTGGTTTTCCTGGTACACCACTTAGAGATGTTGTAATTACGTCTCCATCATCACCACCATCGTTTCCCCCTATGACCTATATCCCGCGTGGCCCCTCATATGGAGGTGTGACTAATCCGTCTGAATATACAAATCCTCCTCGTGGCGGCGGAGGTAGTAGTGGTGGAGGCGTTACAGCGCCTGTGCAAATTATTGATGCACTTACGGAAAAAGCAAAGTGTCTGAATGCTTTATTAAATAAAAACGGAAATTCTTTTGTGCAAAAAATATTATCTAATTTTGTTGGTAAATCTGAATTCGATATTAAAATTGTTTCTAAAGATAAAGTGTTTTCAGATGAAACAAAAACTAAAGAACTTAATGGTAGAACACTTCCTCCAATTAATAAAACAATAACTATAGAAATAAGTATAGCCAAGACAAACGAAAATTCTGCACTTGATGCTGCTAGAACAATTTTGCACGAATATATACATGCAGATATTTTTAGAAAATTAAACACTACAACAGGGACTAATCAAGAAAAGTTGGATTTTAAAACAACATACGAAGCTTATGGAAATCAACACAATACTATTGCTTCAATGTATCTAAATAGCATGAGAGAAGCTTTAAAAGAATTTCATAAAAATGTGCTTACTGATGACTATAATAAATACATTAATTATTATGGAGAGGTACCAAGTGATGCTTTTTATGAGGCGTTGGCTTGGGGAGGTTTAAGAGATAACAACGTAAAAGCTTGGACAGATTTATCAGCTGATAAGAAAGCAGCAATAGAGAAGCTTGCCAGTAGAGTTCCACTTTTAAGTAAATTAGTTCCTTGTCCACAACAAAACAATTAAAGAAGGTTGTGAATTTAGGAAAATGTATTGGAATCTCAATCTAATTTAAGTTATTGCCTTATAAAATCACTCAACTATGAAAAAATATATTTCACTTTTTATATTAATACTTTTTTCTATTTCTGGCCTAAAAGCACAGGAAAGAAAAAAAGACACTCTTTTTTTTAATATAGATAAATATTATACCATATCACCCACAATAACTCCAAATCTTTCAAAGCAAATTTACGCTGAAAGGATAGAATTTGAAAAGGAACAGATGAAGCATACTAAAACAAATGGTTATATATTTTTTGTTGGGGATGGTTTCTTAACAAAAGATTTAAAGCCGAAAAAAATCCTATCAATAAAGAAGTATATTGAAAATCGGAAGTTCTATTTTGATGGAAAACATAACGAAATGGTAGACAAATGGAAGCTGAAAGATTCGTTGACTGAGAAGTACATAATATACTTTGTAAATGGGAATGAATTTATCCAACCTAGATATTTAGAATATTATTCTTATTATCCAATTGGTAAAGGAGAAAATGCTGTTAACAATAAAATAAAGGATACTCTTTATTTTAAATTAGATAATAGTTACGTGTATCGACCAAAAGATGAATCAAAAACTTTTTTACTTAAAGATGGGCATGATACAACTAATGGGGGGATTTATTTTGAAACAATTAGAATATTAAATGGTTTAAAACCCAAAGAAATATTTAGTCTAGAAAAATTTGTACGTTCGTCAAAGTTTTATGATGATAACAAAAAAGTAAAATTAAATGATTATGAACTTTATGGATATTTTAATAATTATGTTTTAGTCCTGGTTGAGGAAGCTTTTGGGCAAAAGAAATATGTTGAAGTAGAACCAATGTATGCTATTGAATAATTGCTAATTATGATAAGACATATAGGAGTGTCAACGCATTTTGTGATGCATAAAATTTAAAAAATGAAAATAGTTGTCTTTATTTTAATAGCTTTATTTTCTTCTGTCATTTTAAATGCTCAAGAGAAAACAAAAGATACACTCTATTTTAAGTATGATAATAAGTATGATAATAAGTATATAAATTTGTATACTGAAATCCCAGGTCATTTTTATTTAGATGATAGTAGTGGAGGTAGTAATGGGTCTTTTTTCTTTAAAAAAGGAGAAGTGAAAAGTGATCTAAGTCCTAAAAAGATTTTGTCACTTAAAAAGTTTATACGCTCTTCAGATTTTTATGATAAAAAGAAAAAATTGAATAATGAAAAGATTGCTGTTTTTTTTAGTAATTACGTTGTGTTTTTGGTTAAAAATATTGATAAAAAAGTAGAATATATTCAAGTCGAATCAGGCTTTGAGATAGAATGATAATATTTAACATGAAAGTTATTTTTTTGATATTCCTTACAATTGGGGCTTTATTGTGGATTTTTTTCTACTTTATAGAATACAATTTCAATTTTTGTATTTCTAATGCATTTTATATTGTAAGTTACTTTTACCCAGCCATACTAGTTTTATCTATTTGGTACATTTTTTTATTCTATAGAATTTATAAAGAGAAAAAACAGAAACAAATAACTTTGCCAAAATCTTAAGGTTTTGGCAAAGTTATCTTTTAAACTTGTTCATTTATTTGGACAGGTTTTTTTGTATTTCATAAAAATTTATTGTTTTTTTTTAATTAAAAATAAATGAACTTGAACTGGCAAATACGGACACTAGAAAATTGAAAGATTTAAGCTTAGATGTAGAATCGATTGTAGAAAAGAAACTCCTATATCAAAAATTCCCACAAGAACTAATCCATTCTGTCATAGATAATATTAGTTTTCAAGGAATATATTTAGGACATTTCAAAATGTATAATGCTTTTTTTAATAATGAAAATATATGAAAACACTAAATAGAAATTATTTAATTTTTGTTACACTCTGCATTTTGTTGTTTATCTATTTTTACTTTTACCAATATTTCTATACCATTAATTTGTATGATACTTACTACCTAATAAGTTATTTCTTTTTCGTGGTTGCAGCTTTTATTATTGGGACGGTTTTTTGTTTGAGTAAAATTTTAATACAAAAATTTAACGATGCATTTTCATGATGTAACTCTGTTTAACTCTGGTGATAGAGCGTTTAATTTTCAACTAACTAAAATGAACGGAAGCCATCTTCATTCTATTTGTTTAAACATTAGCATTTTGTGTCCATATTTCACATATTATGTTCTTGATACATTAGTTGATTTAGAACAAGTAAAATGGATTGGAAGACCTTATAAAAATGAAGAGTTAGAAATTCTGTACGCCACAGAAATTAATAAAATCATTAAATTAGTTGAAAAAAAGCTTAGAATTACAAAATTTCCATCAGAATTACTAACTTACAAGCTCCCACAAATTAGCAAAGGATTTATTCCGTTTGGCGAGTTTACTTTTTTTAACGCATTCTTTTTGGATGAATACTATACTAGATTATGAAATACTTTATTTACGCACTTTTAATTTTAGGAATAGGATTATTGATTTATGGCTACATCTATCCAACTGAATATTGTTTGGATATCAATATTAAAGATACCTATTACGCATTTACTTATACACCAATAACAACATTTGTTTTATTGTTTTCTTTAATCTTTTATATAGCTAGTCGTTTATATAAACTAGTTAGATGATATATCAATACTCTCTTCCATAAATAATGAACAAGGAAAAATGATAGCCGACCCTTGTTATTATTGTCCTGATGAAGAAGAACCAACTGGTGGTAGTGGTGGTTTTCCTGGCACACCGCTTAGAGAAGTTATAATTAAATCTCCATCATCACCACCATCGTTTCCCCCTATGACCTATATCCCGCGTGGCCCCTCATATGGAGGTGTGACTAATCCGTCTGAATATACAAATCCTCCTCGTGGTGGTGGTGGTGGTTCTAGTGATTCAAATCCACCAGTAACCGTAACTGTAGATCCTAGTTTTGATAAAAATCCCTGTCTAAAGGCTGTATATACAAAGCTTGGAGGTTCAGTAGTTTTTCAAAATTATCTGAAAAAATTTGATGGGACCTTTTCTGTAGCTAATTTAAAATTAGAGGCAAGTTCAACCTTACCTAGCAAAATAAATGCTGAAACAAGTCCTCCTAAAAATTATATGATTTCCATAACTTTTAATTCAAACAATCTAGGGAGACCATCATTAGATGTGGCTAGAACATTTATTCATGAGATGATTCATGCAGAAATGTTTAGAAAATTGCTAAGTTTATCAGCCAGTAATGGAGAAATAGATGTTACTAAACTAAACCAAATGTTAACAGAACATAATTACCCTGGTTTATACGATTATTATAGTAGATTTGGAGTAAATGGTATGCAACATGAGCAAATGGCATCACATTACAGAGAGACGATTGTTTCTTACTTAAAAGCATACGACAGTAGTTTAACACAAGAAGAATACGAATCTATTGCATGGGAAGGATTAAAAGAAACGACTACATGGAATGCATTAAGTCAAACTCAAAAGCAAAAAATAGCAGACGTTTATAAACAATGGCTTTCTAAAGCAGGAAAAGCTTGTAATTAATTCACATACAAAATGAAAACATTATACATAATCTTAAACGTTTTATTTTTCATGAGTGCCTTTTCTCAGGAGAAAAAAGATATTATTGTCTTTGGTTTTGATACTACGACAGATGAAGTTATCTACAGAGTACATAAAGGAAAAGAAGAAATATCAGGTTTTAAAATATTAATAAATAAAAAGAAAGTTTTTTTTAGTTCTAGTCCTTATTTAGGAAATAAAAAATTAACAACAAATACTAGTAGAAAAGAATTAGAGATGGTTTTAAAGAATGATAATATTAACAAACAACATACTTTTTTCCTTTTTTATAAAGGAAAAAAATATTATTCTGTTGATTATCTAGTCAGAAAACAAATCAATTAATTGAGGTAATATATTTTAATCTCAAAAGATACCAATATGAACCTCTATTATATATCGATAATTACTGAAGTTGATTAATAATTATAAAACTCAACTTATGAAAAAAATACTGATTCTAACATTCTTTATCGCAATTTCATTTTCTTGCCAAGCGCAAATTTTACCTGCTACTAATTATAAAACTAATTATTTCACAGCGGGAGATTGTAGATAATATTAATACTATAACTATGATTGATAAGGTTTTAATGAATTTAGTGTATTTACTCTATCCACGAAATATATGTGCTTATACTGAAAAAGATAAGTATTTCATTAGTGAGGAGTATAAGGGATTAAATCAAATCATAACTGATTTCGATACTGAGGATGGAAAGGTTCTTAGGAAGACTATTCTTGAAAAATTTGAAAAATGAAAAAAGTTGCCCTTATTTTAATATCTCTATTTTCTTCTGTCATTTTAAAGGCTCAAGAAAAAACAAAAGACACCCTGTTTTTTAATTACGATAATAAGTATATTAGAACTCATGCTGAAATACCAAATCATTTTTATCTTCAAGATGGTAGTGGTTCCAATTATGGTAGTTTCTACTTTCAAAAAGTTAAAAATTTAGATAATCAAAAAACAAATAAAAAAACAGCTCTTTGTCTTAAAGATTTTGTACAATCCTCAGCGTTTTATGACAAAAACAAAAATCCTAAATTAAATGATTATAAGCTTTGGGAATATTTTAATAGTTATGTGGTGATTTTGGTTAAAAAAAATCATCAAAAAATAGAATTCATTCAAGTAGGTTCAGCTTATGAGATTGAATAAAAACAAAAGCAGTATTTCAATATTGAACTGCCCCCAAAAAGTTAGACACTATTTAAGGGTGTTTTTAGTACAATTAACTCGTTAAAGGTTACTCAAAAAATTAATGCAAATTTATAATGGTTTCTTAGATTCTAAATATGAATTTTAAAATGCAATTGCACCCAATAGAATAAAATAACAAAACAAAAATACTTTGTATGGAATACTATTTTAACAGGTAAGAAACTTGGATTGAGCCATAGAAATAACCTGTATTAACATCATTTTTTATTTCTTTACTTCTATAAATAAATGCATAGGATAGGTTAAGACTATTCTTTCTGTATTTCAGACCTGCTTCCGCATTGAAACGAAGTGGTCTTAAATTGTATGTTACTGGACTATTATCATTAAACAGACTTCCTTGGATGGTAGCGTCGTAAATTTGACAATTGATACTTGGAATTGCATAAAAATAGAACTCACTTTGTTGCACTACGTTTTTACTCATCGAAGCGCCATGTAGATTGGAATCATAAATGGGAACTAAGTTTTTAAAACCAATTCTGGTCATAAAACCGGTTTTTACTCCTGTGAAAATTGTCCCTAAATTAGCTTCTGATTGAAAATTGAAATCAATATAATTGTAATCCTTATTTGGAAACAACTTCATAGAATACAACAAATGTGTTTGAATTGCTAAAGCGTTTTGAATCTGATGTTGCCAACCATGAACAGCTCTATATTGAAAAAAGTTATGAAACTGTTGTTGCATCTCTTCTCCAAATGAATTTTTCCCAACAAAACCCAACTGAAAATCCGCTTTTAATACGGATTCATTTTGATAAAAAACATTTCGACCAACTCCCGCAAAAAGATAACCTGCAAAAGGCCTATCGTTTAAAGCAATGTCTTCAGCATTTATAGTATGTGGATTATAAATATACTGACCTATTCTAAACTCAGTGATTTTTTTATTTACTTTTTCAGTATTATTCTTAGATAAGAATCTATAAAAAAACTCTAATCCATTGGTATAATACTTGTCATTTTTAGACGAAGTATATAAGTCATTATCTGTGACAAAACCGATCTCTTGTGTTCTACTTTGTGCAAAAGCAAAAGACACTATGAAAATCAAGATAATACTTAATACTTTTTTTGGTATCATTAATATTCAATTTTACCAACGCTACGCATTACTTTAACAATTTTATTTTTTCTTCTATTAATATAGCTTGAGGAACCTGTTGCTTTAAATTTTCGTGGATTAGGCAGAATAGCGGCTATTCCTGCAGCCTGAATAGGAGTAAGACTCTTTGCGCTTTTACGGTACCAATGTTGCGCGGCTGCCTCTGCTCCATAAACACCATCTCCCATTTCGATACTATTAAGATACACTTCCATGATACGCTCTTTTCCCCACACCAGTTCGATTAGAACTGTAAAATAGGCTTCGAGTCCTTTACGGAAATAACTTTTACCTTGCCATAAAAAAACATTTTTGGCTGTTTGTTGCGATATAGTACTTCCTCCTCGTATTTTCCTACCACGCTCATTACTCTTATATGCTTTTTGTAGTGCTTTAAAATCAAAACCATTATGCTTCAAGAAAGTTCCATCTTCACTCGCAATAACTGCTTTTTGCAAATTCATGGATATATTTTCGATTGGTTCCCAATCGTGACTAAAATAATTCTCTTTACCTGCTATTTTATTTTCGATACCTCGAATTACCATTAAAGGTGTAAAAGGTACTGGAACGTATTTAAAAAAGACAACAAAAAATATTGATATACCAAAGAACCACAAAAGTAATTTGCAAAAGAAACGGATTATTTTACTACCAAACGACCGATTATTCTTCTTAGAAGTTGGTTTTGATTTACTTGTTGTTGTTTTTTTTGGTGCTGCTTTTTTAGTCGCCATTATATTAAATCTGCTAATTCTGTTCCTATTAAACTACCAATTGCTACTCCCATCCCTCCTAATCTAACGCCACAATATACGTTTTCAGACAATTGAGTCACAATTGGATTTTTACTACTTCCCACTCCCATTATCCCACTCCATCGGTGGGCAATATCAATTTTTTGATTTGGTAAAATTACATTTTTCAACAAATCTTCCAATTTATTTTGGATTATTTCTGTACGTCCAAATTCAGTAGTGGTTTCTGTATCAAAATCAAGATTTCTACCACCTCCTAATAAAATTCTATCTCCCACATTTCTAAAATAATAGTATCCTTTATCTAAGTGAAAAGTACCTTTAATTTCTAGATCATGAATAGGTTCTGTAATTAGAACTTGCGCTCTTGCAGGCTTTACTCCTCCATCAGTGAGCTTATTTGCGAACCCATTAGTAGCAAAAAGAATTTTAGTTGTAGTAAAAACAAAATCTCCTAACACTACCTCTACAGCATTCCCCTTATCAAAGTAGGAAGTAACCGTTTGTTGATTCAGAATTAAAATATCAGCTTCAATTGCTTCTTTAAGCAATGCCTGCATCATATTACCCGTATCTAATTGTCCTTCAAAAGGATTAAAAACCAAATATTCATGAATCCCTTTAAACGAAAAACTATCTATTTCTTTCGCGAAAACATCGGTCTTAAAAAAAGGTTTTAGAATTTCATTTACAAAAGGTAATTTACTTAAACATTCGTTATATCCCACTTCATCATCTTTTAAAAATATCTCATATCCACCATAAGGTTTAAAATCGATAGCATGATCTCCCAACCGCTTACGTAATAATTGCAATCCTTTCCAACGTTTTTCAATAAGTTTGATTACCTCTTCTTCTGAGTGAGATTTTAAGTCATCAATAATTTCAGATAGACTGCCAAAACAAGCAAATCCAGCATTTTTTGTACTTGCTCCTTGAGGTAACATTCCTTTTTCGAGTATCAAAATTTTAGCTTTTGGAAACCTTTCGCGTAAGCGTAATCCTGCGTGCAAGCCCACTATTCCACTACCAACAATAGT
Organism: Flavobacterium branchiarum; assembly: GCF_030409845.1. NCBI lineage: Bacteria > Pseudomonadati > Bacteroidota > Flavobacteriia > Flavobacteriales > Flavobacteriaceae > Flavobacterium > Flavobacterium branchiarum. Next base: position 1,543,993 of record NZ_JAUFQQ010000005.1, read on the forward strand.
GAAATCTACATTTGTAAACCAATTTTTAAGCTCCCAATAACTCAATTCCATATTGATATTTTTTATAAAAATAGTGATTTTTTGAGTATTTACAATAAGAAGATATTTACAGATTAAGCTTATTACCCAAACATTTAACAAACCTAAATTTATACAATAAAACAAGCTGAATAAAGCTTAGGATAAAACCAGAGTAAAACAATACGTCTATTTTTTTTGAATTATCAATTACGCAACATCTCCTATTTAACAGAATCCCTACGGCCATATCATAAAGATGCTGGAAATAATTTTGTACTTTTAAAATCTTAAAAAATTTAGTTTAAATTATGAAAAAAGTAATACTTACAACCTTAGTAATGATGAGCTTAAGCACCATGGCACAGAATGTAATGTCACCGGAACTATTATGGAAATTAGGGAGAGTTACTCCACTTGGACTCTCGAAAGATGGAAAAAACATTGTTTATAAGGTTACAACGCCATCTGTTGCCGAGAATAATTCGAAATCAAAATATTATTCGCTACCTGTAAATGGGGGAACTGCAACGGAAGTTTCGGACATAAAAACAGTTTTAACGGATAAAAACATATCGCCAGACGGAAAATTTTTAGTGTATAATGACGAAGTAAAAATAGATAAAGTTTTAGGCAAAGATTTTTATCCAAATTTAGAAAAATCAGACGCACAAATTTACGATGGCCTAGACTATCGCCATTGGGATACTTGGAACGAAGGTAAATTTAATCATGTTTTTTACAAAGAAAACAAAGATGGTGCTGTTGGAATTGATATTCTAAAAGGAGAGAACTTTGATAGTCCACAAAAACCATTTGGTGGTGACGAAGATTATATTTGGTCTCCTGATGGTAAAAGCATTTTATATGTAAGCAAGAAAAAAGCGGGAACGCAATATGCAATTTCTACCAATACTGATATTTACGAGTACAATCTTGAAACTGGTAAAACTATAAACAGAACTGTAGAGAATTTAGGTTACGATATGGCTCCAAAATTTTCGCCAACAGGAAATTTAACTTGGTTGCAAATGAAACGTGATGGTTATGAAGCTGATAAAAACGACATTATTGTTGATTTTAAAGGCTTAAAAATCAACCTTACTGCTAATTGGGACGGAACAGTAAATAGTTTTATGTGGAGTAAAGATGGAAAAAAAGTGTTTTTTGTAGCACCTATAGATGGTACAAAACAACTTTTTGAAGTAAATTTCCCTGGATTAACTAAAATTGCAATAAAAGTAATTCAACTTACAAATGGCAATTATGATGTAAATGATTTAGTTGGTTTTGCTGATGACCACATCATTGTTACTAGATCAGATATGAATCATGCCAATGAAATTTTCTCTTTTAATTTAAAGAAGAATACTTGGAAACAATTATCTAATGTAAATACTGAAACTTATGAGAAACTTACTTTAAGTAAAACAGAGAGACGTTACGTTACTACAACAGATGGTAAAAAAATGTTAGTTTGGGTAATCTTACCTCCAAATTTTGATGCTTCAAAAAAATACCCAACTCTTTTATTCTGTCAAGGTGGACCACAATCTGCTTTAACACAATCGTATTCTTTCCGTTGGAACTTCTCATTAATGGCTGCTAAAGGCTATGTAGTTGTAGCTCCTAACCGTCGTGGAATGCCAGGGCACGGAGTAAAATGGAATGAGCAAATTAGTAAAGATTGGGGCGGACAGGTTATGGATGATTACTTATCTGCTATTGATGATGTTGCAAAAGAAAGCTATGTTGACAAAACTCGTTTAGGTTGCGTAGGTGCTAGTTATGGTGGTTATTCGGCTTTCTTTTTAGCAGGAATTCACAACAACCGTTTTAAAACTTTTATTGCTCATGACGGTGTTTTCAACACACAAAGTATGTTCGGAACGACAGAAGAAGTTTTCTTTAACAATTGGGATTTTGGCGGACCATACTGGGAGAAAGATAATGCAATTGCTCAAAAAGCATACACTACATTTAACCCAATAAACTACGTTGATAAATGGAACAAACCAATCTTGATTATTCAAGGTGGAAAAGATTTCCGTGTACCAATAGGACAATCTCAAGAAGCTTTTCAAGCTGCTCAATTACGCGGAATTAAAAGTAGATTATTGTATTTCCCTGAAGAAAATCACTGGGTATTAAAACCACAAAATGCACAAGTTTGGCAAGGTGAATTTTTTAAATGGTTAAACGAAACACTTTAATCAAACTAGCTAAACAAAACTAAAAACGGTTAAATCGGTTTATATAAAAGCCTCAGATATTAAATAAATATCTGAGGCTTTTTTCATTTTCTAATTATAATCATATAAGATATTGGCACGGTTTTATAAGCTTTAATCAGAAAATTTTAAATAAATTGCGATAATATAAAAATCAAAATCCCTACAACAATATATGGAGAGTAAAAACAGTTACATTCCGCTTAAAGTATTTATAAGTTACATCGCATTAGCTTCGCTTGTAATTAGTGTGGGTTGGGTTTTATATTCTGAGAATGTTATTTATTCAAATATAGAAAGTAAAATCGCTTATGAAAAAACTAAAATTTTCAAAGTAAGTCAGTTATTTTCAAATGTATACAAAACAGAAAGCCTAGCTCGAAAAACAATACAATCTAATTCTGAATCTGATTACAAACTCTATATCAAAGAATCAGATTCTTTACGAGTTAAAATTGATTCATTAAAAAAAATAGTTACAACACAATCACAAATTGTTTTATTGGATAGTGTCAATTATTTATTGGCTGAAAAAACCAAAAACATTCAACAATTAAAGTCCATCAAAAATAAAGCAAGTGATGAAGTTACTGTAAATAATGCTATTGATGAATTAACAAAACTAGAATTCTCTTTACGCAAATTACAACTTGAAGATTTTACTAAAAACCCTGAAAAATTAGGCTCGTACCAACGTAATGTCCTGCAAAAATATGTTGACTATCTTAATCAGAATATTCCGGACGATAGTACAAATACACTAAGTAAGAAAGCTTCTGACTCTATTTTATCTACATCTAAAAAACTATTGAGCTCAGTTAAAAGAGAAACTGAGAAGAAGAAAGAATCTCTGAATTACCAAGAAAACAAGCTACTTAAAAATGAAATTTTAATTTCTGAGCAACTCCGAAAAGTATTGCGCATGATTGAACGAGAAATTATAATAAACTCTATAAAATACAATACTGAAAAAGAAAAATCATTAAAAAAAATAAACGAAATTGTAACGGGTGCGGCAATTGTAGGCTTACTGCTTACCATCTTTTTCTCTATTCTAATTGCGAGTGATTTCTCTAAAACGCAACTTTATAAAAAACAATTAGAAATAGCCAATTTTAAAACCCGGAATCTCTTAAAAAGCCGTGAACAGCTTATTTCTACCGTAAGTCATGATTTAAAAACCCCATTGAGCACAATTGTAGGTTATACGGAACTATTGGACAATTCTGACGTGAATACAAAACAATCGTATTTTATTAAGAATATCAGAAATTCATCCCAGTACATTTCGCAATTGGTTCAGGATTTACTTGATTTTTCTCAAATTGAAGCGGGGAAAATCACAATCGAGAAGAAACCCTTCTTACTTCCTGAAATCATTACTGAAGTTGCTAAAAGTATTCAATCTGTTTATATTCAGAAAGACATCGAACTTATCATTGATACTGACGAAAAATTAAACCAAAGAGTAATTGGAGATTCATTTCGACTCAAACAAATTTTAAGCAACATAATTGGTAATGCTTATAAATTTACCGAAAAAGGTTTTATAAAAATCAACGCTTCAATTAATGACAAAGGAGATTTTGTTATTATTAAAGTTGAAGATTCTGGTATTGGAATTGAAAAAAAGAATCAAAATCTAATATTCGAAGAATTTGCTCAAGCCAATGAAAACATCGAAAAAAAATATGGTGGAACTGGTTTAGGGCTTGCCATATCCAAAAAAATAGCAACTCTACTAGGTGGTGATTTAAACTTAAAAAGTGTTTTTGGCAAAGGAAGTACTTTCGAAATTCAACTTCCACTAATTTTCGACACCAATTCTGAATCACAATTAGAAGAACCAACCACAGAAGAATACATTACTCCTTTAACCTCGTCTAAGACAGCAATTGTAATAGATGACGACACTAATTTACTAGGTTTAACCTCCGAAGTTTTAAAACAGAACAACTATACCGTTTTGGCTTTTAATAATGCGAATGATGCCTTAAAAACAATCCAGAATACTCCTTTTGACTTTATCATAACCGATATTCAAATGCCAGAAATTGATGGATTCCAATTTTTAGAAAAATTAAAGCAAACTACCAATTCTCAATATCAAGACCAACCAATAATAGCTCTAACAGGGAGAGAGGATTTACACTTGAAAGTTTATTTAGATGCAGGATTTACAACTGTTGTAAAAAAACCGTATTCGCCAAAAATGTTACTCAAAACGATATTTTCTCTATTTGATAGTTCTTATAAAATTGAACCTGAAGACAAAGAAATCAGTAATTCAAATTTAGAAAAAGGCTTTTCACTTGATTCCCTAAAATCATTTTTAACCAATGACGAAGAAGCTCTTCAAGAAGTACTTAAAACGTTTGTAACAACAACAAAAGAAAGCTTAGTCGCTTTAGAAGAAAGTGTGACTAATAAAGATCGTACTACTATAAGTGCTATTGCACACCGAATAGCTCCAATGTTCAAGCAAATCAATGCAATTGAAGTCAGTAAAATTTTAAGTAATTTAGAGCAAAAAAAATATTCTGATACAGACTTAGAAACACTATTTAGCGAATTAAAAACTAAAATAAATTCATTACTTCTGATACTAGAAGATGAAATAACTTAATCTATACGCATTATGTGCAATTGCTAAATATAGCATTTTACGGTTTCTTAATTCTTTTTAAATCCTTTGGTCAGTGGCAAAAAATATAGATACAGTTAATCTATATCATATTGTTTTAGCTTATTGTATAATGTTTTTCGGGTAATTTTCAACATTTTCGCAGCTTCCGATTTATTATTTTTAGCTTTTGCTAAAGCATGAATAATAGCTTCTTTTTCATTTTCAGACAATGAGAAATCATTTGGCACCTGCTTTTGAACCTGGAAGAACTCTACTGGCAACACACTACTTTCTATAAAATCACCTTGCGTTAGCAAGGTTGCTCGCTTAACACAATTTTGAAGTTCTCTTAAATTACCTGGCCATCTGTATTTTTGAAAAACGGCAATTACTTCATCAGAAAAACCAATAACATTTTTATTTAATTGCTCATTGGCTTTTTCAAGAAAGTAATCTGCAAAAATCATTAAATCTTCTTCTCTTTCAATCAATGAAGGAGAATGAATAGAAAACTCATTGATTCTATGGTATAGATCTTCACGAAAATCTCCTTTTTGTACTGCTTCTCGCAAATCTTCATTAGTTGCGGTTACAATACGAATATCAACATCAATTTCTTTGTTACTACCAACAGGTTTTATCTTTCGCTCTTGTAACGCTCTTAGAAGCTGAATTTGATTTTCATAAGAAAGATTTCCAATTTCATCTAAAAATATAGTTCCTCCATTAGCAGCTTCAAAATAACCAATTTTATCGGTAATTGCTCCTGTAAAAGAACCTTTTAAATGTCCGAAAAACTCACTTGCTGCTAATTCTTTAGGTATTGCACCACAATCTACTGCAATGAAATTGTTTCCTTTTCTAGGACTTTGTTCGTGGATGCTTTTGGCAATTATTTCTTTTCCTGTTCCGCTTTCTCCGATTATTAAAACCGACATATTAGTAGGGCTAACCAACTTAATATGTTCTGCTAATTTCTTTGAAGCTTTAGAAATTCCTTTTACAAACTCAAATTCATTTGATTTTTTCGGTGTCTTAACTTTCTGTTCTTTTTCTGGAACTACCTCCGAATTTTGTAGTGCATTAGAGATTACTAATAAAACCTCTTCTGGATTAAATGGTTTCGAAATATAATCTGACGCCCCATTTTTTATAGCTTTAACAGCAGTATTTACATCTGAATAGCCTGTCATTAAGATAACAGGAATATCAGGATATATCTTTTTAAATTCAGTCATTAATCCAATTCCGTCTGAATCAGGAAGCCTCAAATCGGTGATAATAAGATCAAAAGATTCATTCTTAATTATATTCCGTGCTTCGGTTGCAGAAAAAGCAGTCACAACAGTGTATGCTTTTTTAGTTAGAAATTTATCTAATAACTTACAAAACGAAATATCATCTTCTATTAATAAAATCTTTGGCATTAGTGTTTGAACTTTTCATGCTAAAATAAGACTAAAATAATTGTATTCTCATAAAATTTTGCAAAAAAAAAGAGATTGCAGATGCAATCTCTTTTTAAAAAAAACCTAAACTAATCTACCTAAATTATATTTTAATCCAATTGCCATTGACATCTGAATACACAGTAGCCTTTTGGTCACCAACTGAAATTTCTAATTTGTATTCTTTCTTTTCATTTACATATGCTTTATCAAGTTTCACATCCGGATAAGCCTTCTGCAAAGCTGTCTTTACAGCTACTGGCACAGCATCTGCATTAACTTCTGTGTAGCCGTCTTGCACTATTACAACTTTATTTACGGGCTCTGTAACTGCTGTAGTTGCTGCATAAATCGACAGACTTCCTAAAACAATTGCTACGGATAAGATTACTTTTTTCATAATGAAATGTTTAAATTTTACTTATTGGGTTTGTGCTCACTTATTTCTTGATCAGATTCCCTAATGCATCTGAGAAAATTGTATATTTTTTATCGCCATGAACGATTTCTAATTTATATACGTCTTTTTCATTTTTATAGGCCTTTTCAAGTTTTGCATCTGGAAAAGATTTCTCAAGAGTAGATTTTACTTCCGCAGGAAGTGCATCTGCACTGATCTCCACGTACTCTTCCTGAATACTAACTACTTTTACAGTTGATGCTGTAATAGCTACAGTTGTGGCATTAGCCGAGAATCCTCCTAATATAATTGCTGCTGATAAGATTATCTTTTTCATGATACTAAATTTAATGATTATAAACTTCTAAATCGAATTTCGAATTATTTTTTAATCCAGTTTCCTGTTGCATCTGCAAAAAGATTTCCTACTTTATCACCTACGGTAACATCTAGCTTGTACTCTTTATTTGCATTCACATATGCTTTATTAAGAACTGCGTCTGGATATGCTTTTTTCAAAGCTTCAGGAATTGCTGCTGGCAACTCTTCAATTTTAATTTCTGTATATTCTTCTTGAACTGATGTAGTTATAACATCTGCAACCGAAGTTGGTAAAGTTGTTGCGAATGAAGATAAACTTCCTAATACGATTGCTGCTGATAAGATTAACTTTTTCATAATGATATGTTTTATATGTTTTTGACTATTTTGTTTTCTAAATTATTTTCTAAATTGAATTATTTTTTAATCCAATTACCTGTAGCATCTGCAAAAAGATTCCCCACTTTATCACCTACGGTAACATCTAGTTTGTACTCTTTATTAGCATTTACATATGCTTTGTTAAGTACTGCGTCTGGATACGCTTTTTTTAATGCTTCTGGAATAGCGGCTGGCAATTCTTCGATTTTGATTTCAGTATATTCTTCTTGAACTGATGTAGTTTTAACATCTATAACTGAAGTTGGTAAAGTTGTTGCAAATGAAGATAAACTTCCTAATACGATAGCGGCTGATAAGATTAACTTTTTCATAATGATATATTTTATATGTTTTTGACTATTTTATTTTTGTAATTATTTTCTAAATTGAATTATTTTTTAATCCAATTTCCTGTAGCATCTGCAAAAAGATTTCCTACTTTGTCACCTACGGTAACATCTAGCTTGTATTCTTTATTAGCATTTACATATGCTTTATTAAGAACTGCATCTGGATACGCTTTTTTTAGTGCTTCTGGAATTGCAGCTGGCAATTCTTCGATTTTGATTTCAGTGTATTCTTCTTGAACTGATGTGGATTTAACATCTATAACTGAAGTTGGTAAAGTTGTTGCAAATGAAGATAAACTTCCTAATACGATAGCGGCTGATAAGATTAACTTTTTCATAATAATAGATTTTAAATTATTTGTATTGTTTTTACACTTCAGATAAAGAAATTATTATGCCGTAAAAATCAGAAAGCAATAAATCAAACTAAACTATTGATTACTAACCAATTAAGTGATTAACGCAAAATAACTAGTTATTACAAAGTGTGTAAATGAGATGAAAAGTGTGTAAAAAATACTCAATAAATTAATTTTAAAAATTATAGAAACAAAAAAAAGCCTCACATTGCTGTGAGGCTTTTCGATATAATAGGTACTAATCTATTCTAGCTCTTTCATTTTAAACGTATCCATAAAAGCAGTTGTATAATCACCTGCAATATAACGTGGATCATCCATTAACTGTCTGTGAAAAGGAATTGTTGTTTTCACACCTTCGATTACAAATTCATCCAAAGCTCTTCTCATTTTGCTAATTGCTTCTTCACGAGATTGTGCAGTAGTAATTAATTTAGCAATCATCGAATCATAATTTGGAGGAATGCTATACCCAGAATACACGTGCGTATCTAAACGTACACCGTGACCTCCTGGCATGTGAAGCGTAGTAATTTTTCCTGGTGAAGGACGAAAATCATTATATGGATCTTCTGCATTAATACGACATTCTATAGCGTGTAATTCTGGTAAATAATTTTTTCCAGAAATTGGAATTCCAGCTGCTACCATAATTTGCTCACGGATCAAGTCATAATCAATAACTTGTTCTGTAATAGGGTGCTCAACTTGAATACGCGTGTTCATTTCCATGAAATAGAAATTTCTGTGTTTATCAACAAGAAACTCTACTGTTCCAGCTCCTTCATACTTAATAAACTCAGCAGCTTTAACAGCAGCTTCACCCATTTTAGTACGCAATTCATCAGTCATGAATGGCGAAGGAGTTTCTTCAGTTAATTTTTGGTGACGACGTTGAACTGAGCAATCTCTTTCTGAAAGGTGACATGCTTTACCATATGAATCTCCAACAACTTGGATTTCGATATGACGAGGCTCTTCAATTAATTTCTCTAGATACATTCCGTCATTACCAAAAGCAGCTAATGATTCCTGACGTGCACTATCCCAAGCTTTCTGAAGATCTTCAGCTTTCCAAACAGCTCTCATTCCTTTTCCACCACCACCAGCAGTTGCTTTAAGCATTACTGGGTAGCCAAATTCTTCGGCTAATTTTTGTGTTTGTTCGAATGACTCTAACAATCCATCTGAACCTGGTACACAAGGAACTCCTGCTTCTTTCATTGTAGCTTTGGCAGAAGCTTTATCACCCATTCTATCAATCATTTCAGGAGCAGCACCAATAAATTTGATTCCATGTTCCTGACATATTTTAGAAAACTTTGAATTCTCTGAAAGAAATCCGTATCCCGGATGTATCGCATCTGCATTAGTAATTTCAGCAGCAGCAATAATATTTGACATTTTCAAATACGATAAGTTACTCGGAGGAGGACCTATACAAACGGCTTCATCTGCAAATTTAACATGAAGGCTTTCAGCATCTGCTGTAGAGTAAACTGCAACAGTCTTAATCCCCATTTCCTTACATGTACGAATTACACGAAGTGCAATTTCCCCTCTATTCGCAATTAATATTTTTTTAAACATCTTTTTAAAAATTAGATAATTAGATTAATTAGATCGTATGGATTAATAACTCTTAGAAAACTTCTAAAAACTAAAATCTAAATCTAATTTTTTATGATGGATCTACTAAAAACAATGGTTGATCAAACTCAACTGGAGACATATCATCTACTAAAATCTTAACAATTTTACCAGAAACTTCAGATTCAATTTCATTGAATAATTTCATTGCTTCAATAACACAAAGAACATCTCCTTTTGCAATTGTTGTACCTACCTCTGCAAATGCAGGTTTGTCTGGTGAAGGTTTTCTATAAAACGTTCCAATAATTGGTGATTTTATAGTGATCAAGTTTGAGTTTTCTGCTGCAGCCGGAGCTTCTGTAGTTGTTGCTACTGGAGCAGCTTGAGGTACTACAGTTTGCGGTAACGTTGCTTGAACTGGTAATTGTTGAACATACGTGGTTTCTGTTACATTACCTTCTAAAGTTGTTCTAATAGTGATTTTAACATCGTCCATCTCCAACTTTACTTCAGCAACTCCCGAATTTGCTACAAATTTGATTAGGTTTTGAATTTCTTTTAAATCCATAATATTCGTTTTTAGTTTAAATTTATTTTTTATCGTAAGCCCATTTTAGGTAAATAGATCCCCAAGTGAATCCACCTCCAAAAGCGGCAAAAATAACGTTATCTCCTTTTTTCAACAAATGCTCAAAATCGCTAAGTACCAATGGCAATGTAGCTGATGTTGTATTACCATATCTTTCGATATTCATTAATACTTTTGAGTCATCTAAATTCATTCTGCTTGCAGTAGCATCAATAATACGTTTGTTTGCCTGATGCGGCACTAACCAACTTACATCTTGATTTGTTAAATTATTTCTCTTAAGAATTAATTCGCTAGCATCAGCCATATTTGTAACAGCATATTTAAAAACGGTTTTCCCATCTTGTATAATATTATGTCTGTTATTTTGAACTGTTTCTAAAGTAGTAGGAATTAATGATCCTCCAGCTGGTATTTTTAAGAAATCACGACCAACACCGTCACTTCTCAAGTATTCATCTTGCAATCCCAAACCTTCATAATTTGGTTCGAACAATACTGCTCCTGCTCCATCTCCAAATATGATACAAGTAGATCTATCCGTATAATCTACTATCGAAGACATTTTATCTGCTCCTATTAGTAATACTTTTTTATATCTTCCTGACTGGATATATGCGGCAGCTGTAGACATTCCGTAAAGAAAACTCGAACAAGCAGCTTGTAAATCATATGCAAAGGCATTTGTTGCTCCAATTTCTGTTGCAACATAAACTCCTGTAGAAGCTACTGGCATATCTGCTGTAGCTGTTGCCATTATCACCATATCAATCTCCAATGGATCAATATTAGCTTTGGCTATTAAATCTTGTGCTGCTTTTATAGCAAGAAATGAAGTTCCTTTATCAGCATCTTTAAGAATTCTTCTTTCTTTTATTCCGGTGCGGGTAGTTATCCATTCATCATTGGTATCTACCATAGTTTCTAAGACTTTGTTTGAAAGTACAAAGTCTGGAACATAAGCTCCAACAGCGGTTATTGCGGCTGTGATTGTATTCATTATATTCAATTATTTCTTTCCAAATACAAGTAACTGGAAAATTTTTAAAAGACTTGAAAATTACAAAAAAAATTCTAAACGTATTGTCGTACTTTTCTTAGATAAAGAAAAGTATAACAAACAAAAAAAACTCTCACATTGTGAGAGTTCTAATATCATTTACAAAAATGTATTAAGCAACAGCTACAGATTTATCTATAACAACTTGCCCTCTGTAATACATTTTCCCTTCATGCCAGTAAGCTCTGTGGTATAAATGCGCTTCTCCAGTAATAGGACATGTAGCGATTTGAGCTACAGTAGCTTTATAATGTGTTCTTCTCTTATCTCTTCTTGTTTTCGAGATTTTTCTCTTAGGATGTGCCATTTTACTATATTATTTATCCGTTAATAGTTTCTTTAATTTGTCCCAACGAGGGTCAATATCTTCTTCTTTTGTACTCTCTTCTTTTTGTTCTTTTATAGTCAACTCATTCAGTTTATCCAAAGCTTCTGTCTTTAAACTTCCATCTTTAATTCCTGGATGAATTCTTTTTAGAGGCACCGAAAGTGCAATCATTTCATAGATATATTGTGCTACATCTATTTCAAACTCACCAAAAGGTAGAATAAGCAATTCTTCATTTTCATTGTTAAAAGCTTCTCCAAAACGAACTAACAATTTCATTTTACCTTTTAATGGCAAATCAAAATCTTCGCTTGTTAAGTCACAAGGCACATTTACTGTCCCTACATGCTTGAAAGCCAACTCCAACATATTGCTTTTCTTCTCTAAAACTAAATTTACTTTGATATCTGAATTTTGAAATTCCTCATAATCAAAGCCTTCAAAGAACACATTACTTATTTGATACTCAAAATGGTGTTTACCTAACTTTAATCCTACGAATGGAATTAAATATTCTTTTGTCTTGCTCATTTCAACATCATTTTTCCTAATCCATATTCTAACTAATAGAACTCTGAATCGGGGTGCAAAGATATAAAATTATTGTAAAACTAATAATCTTATTCACCTTTTTTTGTTTATAACTGTTTTTCTTTTATTTTAAGAGGTTTTTTACTAATCTCCTCATATTGATTACGTGAGCGAAATATGTCTATTGCTAAATAAACAGCCTCCTTAAATGAATTGTAATCTGCAATATCTTTTCCTGCTATATCATACGCTGTACCGTGATCTGGCGAGGTTCTAACCTTATTTAAACCTGCTGTATAATTAACCCCTTTACCAAATGACAATGTTTTAAAAGGTATCAATCCTTGATCGTGATACGTTGCCACAATAGCATCATATTTTTCATACTGACTGCTTCCAAAAAAACCATCTGCAGGAAATGGTCCGAAAACCAATGTTCCTTTATCAAACATTTTCTTTAACGTTGGTTTCAAAATCTCATCATCCTCTTTACCAATTACGCCTCCATCTCCACAATGCGGATTCAGTCCTAAAACTGCAATTTTGGGTTTATTGATACTGAAATCACGAATTAACGACTCCTTAATTGTTTGAATTTTTCGCTCAATCAATTCTTCTGTAAGATGTGACGCTACCTCGCTTAACGGAATATGATCTGTTAACAAACCAACTCTTAAATTATCTTGAACCATCATCATTAAAGCATTACCTTCTAATTCTTGATCCAAATAATCTGTGTGACCCGGAAATTTAAATGTTTCCGATTGAATATTATATTTATTAATAGGTGCTGTTACTAAAACATCTACAATTCCTTCTTTTAAGGCCTTTGTTGCAGCTACAAAAGATTTTATCGCATATTCCCCTACTTTATCATTATTAGTTCCCAGATTTATATCAATACCTTCTTTCCAAAGATTATAAACATTGATTTTCCCGGGTAAAATCTGATCTAGTTTATCAATTCCATGCAACATTGCTGTTGATGTGAAATTCTTTTTTATAAACGACAGTATTTTTACATTTGCAAAAATAACTGGGGTACATAGTTCTAGCATTCGAGAATCTTCGAATGTTTTAAGAACAACTTCGCTTCCAATACCGTTTAAATCTCCTATTGAAATTCCGACGATTATATTTTCTGCATTTTTTATCATGACCACAGGTTATTTATTACTAATTTTGATGTGCAAATTTAGTAAAATAAAATAAGAAATGTTTACAGGAATCATAGAAACCCTTGGCAATGTAGTCGAAATAAGAAAAGACAGAGATAATCTACACATAACTGTAGACTCTTCTATTACAAATGAACTTAAAATCGACCAAAGTGTCTCCCATAATGGCATTTGCTTAACGGTTGTAAATATACAAGACTCACTTTATACCGTTACAGCCATCGCCGAAACCGTGCAAAAAACAAATATTGGTGATTGGAAAGTTGGAGACATCATCAACCTTGAAAGAGGCATGAAACTAGGTGACCGTCTTGACGGCCATATTGTGCAAGGTCACGTAGACCAAACAGGAAACTGTATTGCCATAGAAGAAGCCAATGGTAGTTGGAACTACACCTTCGAATATGACGAAAAATTGAACAATATTACTATCGAAAAAGGATCAATTACCGTAAACGGAGTTAGCTTGACAGTGGTGAATTCTAAAAAAAATCAGTTTGGCGTATCTATAATCCCATACACATTTGAGAATACTAATTTTAAAGATTTCAACATTGGAACCAAAATAAATTTAGAGTTCGATGTAATTGGTAAATATGTATCAAGATTATACCAAAACAACTAAATACGAAACAGCCTTAAAACAAAAAAAACTCCAGTTTAGTACTATTTTACGCTGGAGTTTTTTGCTTTAATCTATGTTTGTATATTATATAAATTCCAAATAATAGTGCCACTATAAGCAATACCATGAGATTTTCATCAATTGGTACGCGATCACCTGGCGGAGGTGGAGGTGGCCTTCGTGGAGATGGAGGAGTCGTACTCGCAAGACCACAAATTGGACCCAACAAAACCAGTACAGCTATCAAAAACTTTTGTAGGTTGCTCTTCATAATAAATTTCAACTATTAAATACTGGGGACTATAAAACGAAAATTTATCTATAACAAATATAACTTTTTAAATAAAACAACAATAACTCTGATAAAAAAAAGCCTACAAAAAACAAATAAAAAAATATTCAAACAACTAAAAATCAAGCCTAAATCGCTTTCCATACGCTAACCTTTATCAATAATTCATACTTAGAAACTAGGCTTTTATTTTCGCCTCTCTATAAAAAAAGATGTATATTGTTCTGAATTCTTAGCGTCTAATAACCTGAAAAAAAAAAAAAAAAAAACGCTATTGAATCCAACAATTACTCATCTCTAACTCTCAGAAAACTCAAAGAGATTTTTTACTTTCAAAACTAAATAAATGATTTTTTTAAAAACACAATCTGAACAAAATATTGAAAAATACACCAACTCATTAAAAGCTATTGGTGCATTTTCAAATTTATTTAGCTCGTCCGAAAAACCATTTATTCAATATAGAGTCGCTGAAAACGCATTTTGTGAAGCTTTTACAGCCGAGAATTTAGCTAGAGCTGATGTTGCCTATGACGCAATTATAAATGGATGCGGAATCGGTATTAAAACTTTCATCTTATCTGGGAGTTCTAAAATAGAAAAAGTTGCCGAATTTAATTCTCGTAGCGCCGAATTAAGACTTTTAAAAGGAATTGATTTAGCAAACAAACTAGCCGACTGTAGAAATGAAAGAATCAAATTTGCTGACAGATCCTACAAAACAACCAATAGAATTTACCACATAATAGGCAGAGACAAACTTGAATTAAAAATTTTCGAAATCCCTTATGACCTAATAGACAAAGCATCTATAGAAATAATTGCAGAGAACAAAACTTCTTTAAAATTCAAAGATTCACTAAACGAATACAATTTTAATATATCCAAAAGTGTTTTAATGAAGCGCTTTTTCGTCCCTAAAGAGCACATTAAAATTGATGTTGAAATACTTAAAGATCCAATTAGCGTATTACTAGACTTAGTTAAGCCTGACTCACAATTAAGCACGAAATTCATCAACAAGAATGAAATAATTAGCTCTATCGGTCAACTTACGCAGGACGAACTTATACCATTTAAAGACTATGTAATATTACCACTATACTCTCCCAATGCAAAAAAACTTGCAAAAGAACCTATTGTTCCGTTAAAAAGCCAGCTGAACCAATGGAATGCCGGAGGAAGAGCGAGGGATTTTGGAGAAGTATATATCTCCATACCAGCAGAGACTAGAAATAATGCTCCTGATTTTTTCCCAAGCAAAGACACTATTTTCAACTTAAAAATTCCAAACGGAAATGTTTTTTCTGCAAAAGTTTGCCAGCAGGATAGCAAAGCTTTAATGACGAACCCAAACAACGCCATGGCCGATTGGATTTTAAGAGAAATTCTAGCTTTAGCCGAAGGCGAAATTCTAACCTATGACAAGCTTAAGGAAATTGGATACGACAGCGTGAAAATCACCAAATCAAGTAATGATGAGTACTTCATAGATTTTACTCCTTTGGATGAATATGAAAAATTCATTGAAAAAAGCAAAGAGGATTTAGCTTAAAAAAGACCATTTAGAACAACTCAGATTATTATTTAGAATTCAGACAAAAAAATAGCGCTTTCTTAAAAACAAAGAAAGCGCTATTACTTTATATATATTATTTTAATCTGTTGCACATAATTATCTTAACACATAGAGACATAGTTTAACAAAGCCTAAAAAAGACGCTTCACTTAAACACAAATCATATAAGGCTATGCGAAAAAAATATATTTTTCTTGAACTACCTTTGGTTCTAAATTCTATTCCGATAGCCATCAGAACTATGTTTCTATGTGTTGAAAGCCACTTTCACAAATTGCTTCCAACTGTTTTTTTTTAAATAAAACAGAAGCATATTAAACTACAGACTTCTGTTTTACTTTATTTTTATTGCTCCGAACGATTCAAAACATTCGTGATTTCGCTACTAATTCGCTCTATCAAAGTTGTAGTTACAGAATTCCCTGCCTGCATATAAAGCTTACTGTTTGCCAAACTTGGTAAAACATAATTTTCTGGATAACCTTGGAATAAAAAACACTCCTTTGGCGTTAATTTCCTGATTCCGAATTCATCCCTAATAAGCGGAACATTATGTCCTCCTGTACCCATATTTGCCGTTAATGTTGGACAAACATTACTTTTATTTTCTCTTGCATAAACCCTACGCCATTGATAAACGGTATCTCTTGAAGTCATTGCTTTTTCAAGCTCTGGAAAATAAGCATGATCCTTACTGTAATACAAATTATCTGCTTGCTTTCCTTTTTCTAAAATATCGTGAATCGTTTTTGTCAATTCAATCTCCGATGGGAACTTAAAATCCGAAAAATGCTTTACTTGATTTGGATCAAATGCAACTATAAAAATTCTCTCACGGTTTTGTGGTACATTGGCATGCGTCATTGAATTCAAAATTTTTGTATAAACCTTGTAACCCAATTTTTTCTCTAGAATATCAAGAATAGTTTTAAATGTATTCCCTTTATCATGAGAAACTAAATTCTTCACATTCTCCAAAAAAACAACTTTAGGTCTGTGCTTAAGAACTATTTGTTCGATATCAAAAAACAATGTCCCTCGTGTATCAGCAAATCCTTTTTGATTTCCGGCAATAGAAAATGCTTGACAAGGAAAACCCGCACACAAAACATCAAATTCCTGTGGAATATAATTTTTTACTTGCTCATTTGTAATATCACCAAACGGAGCTTCGCCGAAATTCTTTCTATATGTTTTTTGAGCACCTAGCTCCCACTCGCTTGTAAAAACACATTTACCTCCTACATTTTGCATAGCAAGTCTAAAACCTCCAATTCCTGCAAAAAGATCAATGAATTTAAATGTACTTTTTTCTGGAGTTGGAAATGATGCGTTTCGGACTTCAGAAAGTAATTGATCCAAAACATCTTCCGCAACCACCTCAACTTGCTCTTCCTTTTGTTTGTATTGAACAAAATTATTTAGAACTTTCATAGCATCTTTTTCATAATGCTTTGAAACATCGTCGTCTCCGTAATTATGCAAGTAATGGGTTAATACAGCCTTATCGAATGGTCCAACAAGTTTTGATAGATATTTTTTTTCATCAAATTCATCAATACTTATTCTTTCAATTACCTCCATTTTTCCACTCTAAAATTAATGCTGCAATTTATGACAATAATTTGTGATAAAGAATTAAATAAATAAAATAGATATTCTGGTTTCGTGTTTCAATATCAATAAAACTTTGAGGTAAAAACCGTAATAAAACAACGTTTAATTATACCTAATACTCACAAGTCAATAAATTTTGACATAGACTTTAAATTACCAGAACCATTTAATTGTTATAAAATATTCCAGCAATCTAAATATTACAAACAAACCAAAAGTGATTATTAATTTTAAAAAAATGTTTTTCGATTTTTCAAGCTTTTTTGTAGTCATCAATTCTTTTATAGCTTGAATTAATTGCTCTTTATTTATCCACAGAATAATTAAAATTAAAATCTGATACAATAAAGCCGCCTTCAAAGCACCGAAACTTATTTCAAAGAAAATATCTTGTAATATCACATTAACCAATATCGTTGATAAAAACAGACAAGCAATTATTCTCGTCCTTTTCATCAAAATCATAATCCCACCAATTATTTCCATCAAACCTAATATAATTGCGTAAGATTTAGAATATCCATAAAATGCCCACATTAATTCCATTCCAGTCATTTCGGAAACAATTTTATCAATATGTGATGCATCATCAAATTGAATAATTTTCGCCCCTCCATAAACTAACATTGCAAATGCTACAATCCAACTTATAGCATTTTCAAATATTTCAATTTTGTCTTTTCTAGTAAAATTCACTTACTTGTTTTTTTTTGTCTGTTATAATTTCAGCTTCAAATAGGCAGAAAAAAAGGAAACCATTTCTGATCTCCTTTTAATTAATATA
The DNA here is from genome assembly GCF_030409845.1 of Flavobacterium branchiarum. Lineage (NCBI taxonomy): Bacteria > Pseudomonadati > Bacteroidota > Flavobacteriia > Flavobacteriales > Flavobacteriaceae > Flavobacterium > Flavobacterium branchiarum. The sequence continues at coordinate 1,562,303 of NZ_JAUFQQ010000005.1, forward strand.
TCTTTTTCAATGATTTATTAGGCTTTTGCTAAATTCTCCAAATAGAATCTAAAACTATTTATTGATTAATTTTTCAAGCCTTGCCATCATTTCATCTTTCTCTTTCAACATACGCTCGTACAAAACAATTTTTTCTTCATGCATCTTTAATACTTGCTCTATGGGATTAAAATTAGGATTATCATTTTTCTGATATCCAATACTATTATCTCCAAAAGTATTAGAAATAATATTTATTGCATGCTCTTCGTCAAAGTTCCGAAAAGCTTCAACTGGAATTTTTAATACTGCTGAGATCTGTTTAAGCAGATTATCTTCAATTACATCTTTCTGCTCAAGCATAGAAATTTTCTTCTGATTCCAGTCTTCTCCCAAATCATAAGCTAACGCCTCTTGCTTTATATTAAGCATTTCTCTGAAACGTTTTATGTTTCTTCCCTGATGTATTTTTTGTTCCATAATAAATAGCAGTTTTCTAAAGACTCAAAGATAAATCCATTTGGTTTAAAAAGTCTGAACTTCAAAGATAAAAAAATATCCCGTAAAACATCCTTCTTGTCAGATATCATGTCCACTTTGTGAATAGACCTACACAAACACTTTACACTTTTTAAAATTCCTTATTTACTAAAAACAAAGCACAAAAAAGCCTCACATTTCTGTAAGGCGTGCTTTAAACTGCGGCCCACCTGGGCCGTCCCGTTACGCAACATACAATTGATTTTCAATCTATTAAGTGTTTTTTTTTTATTTTTTAGGCACCCGAATTGAATGCCTATTTGGTTGATTTTTTTTAGAAGAGGAGTAGTAAATGCAGACCTTTTTTTATTAAATTATCACTTTTTTTACTTGTATTTTAACATATTCAATATTCATTTACTCATGAATTTTTAACAATATAACAATATTTATCTTAGATTTAAAGTCATCTTAAATAAACAATCGAGTATATGTATTTGTCAGAATTAAAACTTTGGAATTTTAGAAAATATGGCTCAGAAACTTTTGATCTTAACAAACCCGATTTAGTTATGCCTTTTATAAAAGGATTAAATCTTTTAATTGGAGAAAATGATTCTGGTAAAAGTGCCATTTTAGATGCTATTAAATTAGTATTAAAAACACATGCTTATGAATGGATTAAAGTTGATGATTCTGATTTTTATGTTGATAGTAATAATCATAAATCTGAAAAGCTTAGAATTGAAATTCATTTTTCAGATATTTCAAATGATGAAGCTAAAAATTTTATAGAATGGTGTGGTTGGGCTGAAGAAGTGAAAGGAGATGGTAAAATGAGACCAAAACTCATTTTAATTTATCAAGCAGAAATACGAGACAATCGAATCATTCCTTCAGATGTTAAAGCTGGAATGGATGGGGTTGGCCATTTATTGAATGCAGAAGCTAGAGAGTATTTAAAATGTACATATTTAAAGGCTTTAAGAGATGCAGATAGTGAATTAACGGCAAAAAAAAATTCTAGATTATCTCAAATACTTCAACAACACGATTTATTTAAAAAGAAAAAGAAAATACCGCCTCATTATCTTGAAGATGTTTTTAACAAAACCAATGAAACAGTAAAAAAATATTTTAATAATGATGAGAAAGTTGAAGGTAGAGGTAGTAATAAAGAACTCATTTCTAATCCTATTAACAGCTTTTTACAAAAATTTGTTAATTCCGACTTCCAATCAAAGTTTGATTTAAATACTCCTGATATAAAAAATATTTTAGAAAAAATTTCTTTAGGTATTGAAGGTAAAGATAATTTAGGCTTAGGGACGATGAATCGTCTTTTTATGGCAGCTGAGCTACTTCACTTAGAGAGAAAAAATTGGAGTGGATTAAGACTTTGCATGATTGAAGAATTAGAAGCACATCTTCATCCGCAAGCTCAAATGAAAATTATTGAAGCGTTAATTGAAGAATCCGACAAAGGAGTACAATTTATATTAACAACTCATAGTCCAAATATTGCTTCTAAAGTTGATTTGAAATCCTTAATCATTTGCAAAAATAATGATGCGTTTCCAATGGGTGAAGAAAACACTAAATTAAACAAAGATGATTATATTTATTTAGAACGTTTTTTAGATGTTACTAAATCTAATTTGTTTTTTGCAAAGGGCATAGTTATAGTTGAGGGTTGGTCAGAGGAAATTTTGATTCCTGAGATAGCAAAAAAAATAGGAAATGATTTGACTCAAAGAGAAGTTTCTATAATTAACGTAGCTTCTGTTGCCTATTTACATTTCGCAAATGTCTTCTTAAGAAATGATGACAAAAAAATGAAAGTTCCAGTAGCAATTATTACAGATTTAGATAATAGGCCAAATGAAGAAGGGAAATTCAAAAAATATGAAGAATTAGATAATGATCTTGATAAGAGCATTAAAACTAAATATGATAATTTAGAAAAACTTAAAACTGATTATACAAAAACAGATATTAGTTTAGAGCTAGCAAAAGAATGGACATTGGAATGGTGTCTCTTTAACTCTCCAACATTATCTGAACTTTTTAAAGAATCTTTAAAAAACACACACCCAACAATTTTCAAACAAAATTTTGATGATTTTATACCAATGTTAAAAAAGGAAAAGCCTACGAATTTAAACAAAGTCAAGCTAGCTGCAAATCTTGCCGATAAAATCAAAAGAGATAAAAAAATAACAAAAGTTGATCTTGAAAAAGATGAGTATCTAAAATACATTATTCTTTCAATTAAACATGCTTGTAATCATGGAATTTGAGAAGTATATTAATCAAGCGGAGGAGATATTTATTAATGGAAATACTTTTGACACTGAAAGAATAGATTTTATCACAAACTTAGAAATATGTGATTTACTTGCTGTCCCTGGAAGTGGAAAAACTACTGCATTACTGGCGAAATTATATTGCTTAGCCCAAAACATGCCCTTTGAAAGTGGCTCTGGGATTTTGGTTTTAGCACATACAAACCACGCTGTTGATGAAATAGAAAAAAAATTAAAAGCACATTGTCCACAACTTTTTGACTACCCAAATTTCGTTGGTACAGTACAAAGCTTTATAAATCGCTTTTTAGCAATCCCTTTTTACACACAAAAAAATAATACTAAATTTAAAATAATTGAATATGAAGAGTATAAAAAAGAGTTTAATTATTATCTAAAATATTCAAAAGGAGCGGTTGCATATTTTAAAAACAGTAATCCTTCTATTTTTTATTCAGCAAATCTCAACATTAATGGTAATGGAGAAATTTTTGTTTGTTCAGAAAATAAAGATGAAGAAATTATTCTTAATTGTCCTGATTTATGGTATAAAGAAAAAACTGCAGAGAATAAAATTACTGAAGTAATTAATTTTATTAAAGAAACTAAAATCAAATTATTTTCAAAAGGATATTTAAACTACAGTGATTGTTATTTTTATGCTAAAAAAAACATATTAGAGCACTCTAGTTTAGAAGTCATTCTTCAAGAACGCTTTAAATATGTTTTTGTAGATGAAATGCAAGATTTAGAAGATTTTCAAATTAAAATTATTGATGATATATTTTATAAGAATAATTCTAAAACGATAATTCAAAGGATAGGTGATGTAAACCAATCAATATTTAATTCTGGGAAAAAAGTCAAAATTGAATGCGATTGGAAACCAAGAAATAAACATTTTTTAAAGAATTCATTAAGACTTACCAGTTCAGTAGCCAACGTGGTTAACAAGTTTGTTTTAGAATCCCAGTTTGACCAACAAGGAGATAGGCTTGAAGTAGTAGGATGTAATAAAATACAAAAAAACATTTTACCACACTTAATATTGATTAATGAAAAAACAACAGGAGAGCAAATAAAAGAAAGATTTAACAAAATTATAGTTGAAAATAATTTACATACCGATGATTCAAATAAAAAAAATGGATTTCATATTATTGGATGGAGCACTGAATGGGATGACGACGAAAAAAGTATAGATAAAGATGGAATAAAAAAATATCGTTTAAAGGATTTTTTTGGAGATTACAATAAAGAACTAAATCAAAAAAAAGAAGACTATAATAGTTTAAGAAAACATCTTTTTTTATTTGATAGGGAGAAGCAAACATTTGAAGCAATTAGAAAATCAATACTAAATGCTTTAATTAATATTTTAAGAATTGAAGGGATTTATAAAGATAAAATTACTAAACATCTTTATAGAAAAAGTAATTTAATTGAGATCTTCAAGACTCAAGAAAATGAATATTATAACAACTTCAATTCTAGATTATTTTCTTGGTGTTTTGATATAATAACAAAGAAAAACTATGAAGAGGTATATCTAAAATTAAAGAAGTTTATCGAAAGCACTGAATTTATTGGATTAAATTGGTATAAAGAAAAAAATCATACACCTCAATCAATTATTAAATCTAGCGAATTTATAAATGAAGGATTTAATTATGAGATAATTCAACAAGATTCTAAAGAAGGAAAAACTCAAAATACAGAGATTAATATTAAACTTTCATCTGTACATGCCGTTAAAGGACAAACACATTGTGCTTCAATGTATATTGAAACATCTTATTACAATTACGAAACAAAAAAAGCTCAAATTTTAAATAGTTTATTAGGAATCGATCACACTTTCAAAATTGGAGAAAAAAACAAAGTTGCAAAAGGTAAAGTTGCAGGCGAAAAAGATGTAAGAGGTAAGGAAGCTTTAAAAATGTTGTATGTTGGTTTTTCTCGACCAACACATTTATTATGCTTTGTTGTTTTTGAAAAAAATATTAAAGATAATCTTCATAATTTTAAAAATGATGAATGGGAAGTGATTGATGATTTAATTAATAAAAATTAATTTATGGGACATGATTTTGATTTAAATAGGCAATCGTTACAAAAAATAGACAATCTCCTTCCGAGGTTAAAACATTCTATTTCTCCTACTAAGATTATTAATTGGTTAGAAAATTTTGAAAAAAAAGATGTTGATAATGCTATTGATTTACTACAGTTATTTGAGTACATAACTTTTGATGAAATACTATATCGATTTAATGATTTATTAGAAAAGATACTAAAACAAATACCAATAGGTGATCAAATCATTATTTTGCCCTATGGAAAAGTTGGAAAAAGTGGTTCATTAATAACTTATCCTTTAATGCATACTAAGGCATTTATAAAGAGAGCAAGGAGTATTATCTTGACACATGATTTTGAAAAAATTGATAATCCTTCATTGTATAATCATATAATTTTTATAGATGATTTCATTGGTTCTGGAGGTACTTTTCATAAAGAATATAAGATTATAAAAGATATTGAGTCATGGATTACTAAAAATAGTATCAAAAACACCTATATTTTGTCGTCAATTATAATGAAAGATGGCAAAGATTTTATTTTAAAGAAATATCCAAATATCCAAATACATGCAGAAGTGAGAAATAAACTTTTTGATCCAATAAACTCTCCTTTAAAGGTTTTAAAAAATATTTTAACACTTAAAACTATGGCATATCGCTACGGTTCTAAAATTGATGTCTTTGGGTTTCCATACGGCTATGATAATAGTCAATCCTTGATCTCTTTTTTTCATTGCACTCCTAACAATACACTCCCAATTATTTGGAAAAAGAATGAGAATTGGGTCCCCCTATTTCCCAGAAATCCAGATATTCGTATGAGTAATGCGAGGAAGTTCAAAAAAGATATTGCATTTATGATTGGTATTTGCAATAGATTAGGTATTGATTTGTATAAAGATGAGAATATTGTAATACTTCATAAGGGACGCAAAATAAGAGATATTAAATATAACTCAAAAATCCATCATTCGATAGTAGCTTTAATAAGATTAAAACAAGAAAAATTTGATGATATTGTTATTTGTCACATTTTAGGATTAACTATGACAGAACTTGAAGATATTTATATGGAAGGTCGTAAATTATCCTTAATTGATACAACAAATAATTTGAGTATTTCTGCAGATTTGTTCATCAAGGAATTATATAATAAAACTAGAAAGGAAAAATTTAGAAAAGAAACATATGAGAATTTAAAATCAAAAAATACATTATATTTACCTCAAAATTTTAAAGGATATTGACATAGTTAAAGATTAGCATTTTCCCTATTATTGGGACTGTCGGTGTATTTCATCGAGAGTAATTAAAGCTACTTGACAACAAGTAACTTTAGACATTGTTAATAAAATTTCGAATTTGATAACAATTGTGAATAATGAACAAAGGGGAAGAATAAGTTATTATCAAATTAGAAATTTCATTAACCCTATCTTAACTACAAGTTTTTAACATCCATGTAAAGAGTAATTTTTCATTATGTCGTTTCCTTTAGAAGATTTTATTGATCAAGCAAAAAAGCAAAACAAGTCTGATGAATACATTGCAGTGTGTATTCAATATATTAATTCCTTATCTGAAAAAGGATATCCTGTCTTTTTTTCAATTGAACATCTTGCCAAAGAAATAAATATACAATCCTATTTTTTAAGGGCATTAATTGGTGAAAGTTTTGATAAATACTCGCAAGAGGCCTATAAATACCAGCGATATTCTTATTTTAAATTAAAAAAGAGGAATGGAACATTTAGGGAAATCATGTCTCCTTCTAGAGATCTAAAATATATTCAAAAGTGGATTTTATTTAATATTTTGAGTTGTTATCCTTTACAAGATAGTTGCAAAGGCTTTCGGAAAAATATTTCAATTTTTGATAATGCAAAAGTTCATGAAAAATCAGAAGTAATATTAAAGATTGACTTGCTTAAGTTTTATGATACTATTACTGAAAAAAGAATTTATGGAGTATTCAAAAATATGGGATATATTGAAAATCTATCTTATTCACTAGCAAAGATTACTACTGCTAAGCATAGGGATAGTTATTGGGAATCTTTTGATAGTATCTCCAAAGAGATTTTATCTGATTTAATAGTTTTAAAACCAAGTATTTTACCTCAAGGAGCACCTTCAAGCCCTATGCTGGCTAACATAGTAGCTACAAAAATGGATATAAGATTTCAAAGTTTAGGCGCAAAAATGAATTTTAACTATAGTAGATATGCTGATGATTTAACGTTCTCAATCCAAACAGGAGGTAAATTACCTAGTTTAAAACTAATTAGAGAAATAATAACTGATGAAGGCTTTTATGTCAATAATGAAAAATTAAAATACATGAAAAAAGGTTGTAGCCAATATGTTACTGGCCTTACAACAACTAATGGTGTTAATGTCTCAAAAAAATATCGTAAAGCTATATCAAGTCATATTTATTATTGCAGAAAACATGGAGTTAACAATCATTTGGAGGTAAATGCGATAGATTTTCCAGATTATAATAGTTTGAAATTTCACGATTGGCTTTATGGTCATTTATGTTTTATTAAATCGATAAATTCGAAAGCAAATAGTAGACTTCTAGAAGATTTTAATAAGATCAATTGGTTTGTTTAGTAATAAAAAAAGACGGTTGTTGCACCGTCTTAGTTTTTAAGAGTATTCCCAATTAAAACCTCCAGAATTTTCACGTTCGTTTCAACAACATCTGGAAATACAAGTTTTGGATATTCCTGTTTTCCTTAACGCTTCTGAGGCTGATTTAAAATTTTTACTAAATTCTTGCTACTCCACAGGTTTTCGTATCGATTACACTTTTTAAAATTCTTTTTTTACTGAAAATAAAGCACAAAAAAAGCCTTACATTTCTGTAAGGCTTGCTTTAAACTGTGGTCCCACCTGGGCTCGAACCAGGGACCACCTGATTATGAGTCATATTTTATTTATTTTACAATGACTTACTTTTACTTATTATAACTGAAAATCAATTATTTACAAAATTAAAAAAACAAAATACATCATTATAAATGATAATATTTGTAGATTTGTTCGTCAAATGTTCGTCAAATTTTTGCCTGTTTTTGCCTGTTTTTCTACGATTATGTAGAAAATGTTCGTCAAATTTACAAATTAAACATCCAAAGAAAATGATTTCCTACAAATTTACATTAAAAAGCACTTCAAATGCACAAGGGGATTATTCTATTATCCTTGTCTTTATAAAAGATCGAATAAACAGTAGTTTATCAATCAATAAAACATGTAAACATGAAGATTGGTCGTTTGACACCCAACGGCTAAAAAAATCGCACAAAGAGTATAAACAAATTAATGAACTAATCGAAAAATACTCGAATAGAATTAATGAAATAATTCATGATTTTGAATCAGATGAAACTCCATTTACAATACAAGATATTATAACTAAATTCAAAAAAAAATCTGGCAAACAGAAGGCCTTGAGTTATACGGATTTTCACGAAACTTTGATTGAAGAAATTAAAAACGCAGGAAAACTGTCAACGAGTAGTATTGAAAAGGAAACACTAAGATCAATACAACGTTTTTTGGGTAAAACTGAAATCACTTTTAGAGATTTGTCCGTCGATGCAATCTATAAATATCAATCCTTTTTAAATGCCAATAAAAATAGCCAGAGCACCATTGGTATAAGAATTCGAACTTTAAGATCTGTTTTTAATAAAGCAATTAGGAGAGAAATCATTCCTGCTTCTATGTATCCTTTCACTAAATTTAAAGTATCCAAGATTAAGGAAAGTGGTAAAAAAGAATACTTGTCTGAAGAAGAACTCGATTTCCTGAAAAAAGCAAATTTATCTGAAAACAATGATATTATTGCAAGAGATATGTTTTTACTAAGCTATTATGGAAGAGGCATCAATTTCATTGATCTTATGCAATTAAAGAAAAGAGACTTGTATAAAGAGACTATCACATATAAAAGAAGTAAAACAGGAGTAATTGTAAATTTTAAATTAAACGAATTCTGGAAGCAAAAAATTAGCGAATATGCCTCTCCTGTTGACTCTTTGTATATATTCAATATCATTCACAATAATCAAGAGTCCGAAACCTATATAAATAACAGAAAGGAAAAATTTCTAAAACTTTATATAAACAAACCTATTAAAAAAATTATTAATGATTTGGGCATCCAAAAGAATATCACTTACTATTGCGCAAGACACACATTTGCTACAATCCTGAAATTTAATAATATATCAATAGATATTATCAAGGAAGCTTTAGGACATAAAGATATCAAATCCACTATGTCTTACTTAAACACACTTCCAAGCAACACTTTAGATAAAATGATTGATGATATTATTTTTTAAATAAGACAAACTGGATTTATTTGCTTTCTCTTATCGTTTCCATTTTTTTTTTAAAATTCACAAAGCTCATTACTATTTAACTACTATATCTTAAGGGCTATTTTCATATTTGTACTCATAGAAATATAACTTAAAGTGTCCCACTGTGACTATGTGTGTCATCATTTGATACAAAAAAATATTTTGCACCTTAAAATGACGAGGTACAACGGGGGTATAAATTTAAGCAAAACATCATATACTATCCAAGATAAAAAGGAATTAACAAACAAGTTAAAATATTATTCACAAACACTTTAACTCATTTATTTGTAGTTTTTTATAATGTTTTATTCTGCTATTTTCCAGTTAGGGATTATACAGAAAGAAATTATTTTACTGCACATTTTTCACCGTCATTTATTTCCTACCGAGTTTGTATACGCTTTTTTCATTAATTTTTTAGTTTCTTTATTATTATTAACATACATATACTCCCAAGCTTTTCTTATCCTATCATTTTGAATTTGTTGCATTTCAATTTCTTTGTTATTATCGTTATAATGTATTCCCCAGTTGTAAAGATTACTTAGAGCTACCATTATAGCAAGCCATAAAAACCATCTGCCAAAAACAATTTTATAAAATAATTTCGCATCCTGTTCCGGAAATAACAAAATCTCAAATTTCCTAACGATACTTTTTGGTTGCCTGCCAATCATATATTTTATGTCTAGAAAACCTTTTTGAAGAATAGCCTCAATTTGCTTAATATCCAATTGTTCTGAAACATCTTTTTCTATTTTATGTTCGTTTTTAGACACATCGATTTTATTCTCTAAGTTTTTAACTGCAGTAATAAGCGCCTCAATATCCTGATTGTTTGCTTTCTGTTCCAGTGTAAATTCCTCCAGTACTAATTGCAATGTCTCTCTTTCTATATAATCTTTTTCGTCTGTATTTGAATTTGTTTCCATATTTTTTATTTTTCAATATCATCTCCTTAATGCTGATTTCTTCTTTTTCTTTTGAGGAATTCTTTGTAATTCAGGATCGATATAATCCGGCTCATATTCAGAATTCATTAGCTGACCTGTAAACCCTAAAATCTCTTTAACAACTTCCTCTCCTGTCCTACCTAAGTTATAGTTTTGCTTTTCTTCGTTTTGCTTTCCAGTATTGAAAGAATTAGATATTGACTGACTATCTCTGTCATGATTTTTTTCTTCACCAACATTTTTCCTGGCATACTGTTGTTTCTGATGTAATATCTTTTCAATTTTCATCAATGAAAAACCAACTTCGCTTCCTTTTATTTTTACTTTTTTATCATCTATAAAAGAAATCCCCCTGCCCTTAAGAACTTTATAACCCAACTCCCGCATATGTCTTTCAAATGCTAAATAGGAACTGGCATACTTTAATGTCTTTTGAATATCTTCTTTAAGTTTTTCTTTTCTACTGTCATGGCGAGGCAGTAACCTGTCTTTAGGAGAAAGGAATGCTCTTGGACTTAATACTTCTTGAAGACCGTATTTCTTTTCAAGCCGTCGACAAAGTTCAGCCATCCGTTTATAGCTATTACTATCATTGGCAACCTTACCATCAAAGCCAACTCGATTGGATGCAATATGAATATGTTGCTCTTTGGTATCCTTATGTAGCACACAAATGTATTGGTTGTCTGCTATACCGAACTCATTAGCGCATTCTCTCCCAATCTCTCTTAATTGTTCTTTGGTCAATATATCTTCTGGAGCTAGACGTAAGGTGAGATGCAACATTGGTTTTTCAACACGCCTGCTTAATTTCCTAACATCCTTAAACTGCTGTGTAAGCTCATATTTGTTACCGAAGCATTTATTGTATTCCAATACTTCTGCACGACCTTTATGTTGCAAATGATCTTGCATTGCAAGTGCAAGCTTTTTCTCTTCGGACAATTCTCTTTTATCTTCCAGACAGTAGCTAATGCAATGGTAAAAAGAGCTACCTATGCTTACATGACCTATCATGACATAAAGTTTTTAATTTGGACAGCAAGATCTTTAACCTGACCTGACTGCACTTTTAATTCTGCCCGTTCAAGCGGGCTTAATTCATCATTGCTATTTCTCTTTTTAGCAATTTGATTCAGGTTGGCTGCCATGTGGTTGAGTACTCCGGTAAAGCTTAGAATTTCTTTCGGAAGGGCTTTATTTCTGTAATCAATCTTTGCCGTTAATCCAATTTCACGAAGATATTCGGAAACGGTTATACTGGCTTTTTTGGCTTTGGCTTCAATTATTTTACGCTCGTAGAGTGTACATTTAATTGCCATAAGCTGATCTCTTTTTACAGCCTTTTTGGGTCTTCCTCCTCTGTTCTTTTTTATTTCTTTCTCTTCCATAGTCTCTTATCATTTATTTTTTGAATGCGGATGCATGAAAAAAATCACTCTCAACGAATGCGGCAGCATGAGGGGAGCCAGCGTTTTGGTTTTACCAAAACATAGCTGGCTACCACTCGGACGTCATATAGACCTCCTAAAACTATGACCTAGTTTAACTTGCTGTTCCTGGTTTAACCATTCGTTTAAATCTTTCTTTTTTTGGTATAAAAAACTTTGGTCGGTATATTTTGTTGAATCTCTTTGTAGGGCTCCATTAGTAAATTTAATACCTGCTGTATCTCTATCTAAATAGAGAGCAACTCTCTCATGTTTTTCCATCAATTGTAATGACTTGTTAAAAAAGGATAGTGAATTAAGTATCAGGAAATTTGTTTGTTGATTAACTGATTTTTGATTCATCATTTTATAAGAGAGGTAATCAAAAAAGCCTTCAAAAACAACTACTGATTTTGCTTGGGCATCTATGAAAGTGATATCTTTTGGTGAGCTGCTACCTTTAAAATTTTCACTGCGTAATTCATATCCTCCTGAAATATTCTCAAATCCAATTGCAGTATACTTTCGATTATTTAAACAAAAATCAACCTCTTTACAATGTTGTCTTGCGATCTCTTGTGAAATGCTTCGGTTATCTAAATAAGCCATCAACAACTTATTTTCCAATGTGCGTACATCAACAATGACAATTTTATCAAGGGGATTATCTTTCTTTTCATTTGCAATTCTTTTGTTTGAAGACTGTTGATTCTCATTCTTAAGTGATAAACTTATACCGAAGGAAATACTATTACCGTTTAAAAGCTGTAAAAATTCCGAAACTGTGCATCTAAAATATTCAATCCCAAAATCAACTACATTTCCTCCCTTGCCTGTTCCGTGGTCATACCATAAATTTAATTTTTGATTCACTTTAAAAGAGGGTGTGTTTTCATTTCGCAGTGGGGATAGATACCAATAATCCTGATTTTTTATTTTTGATGGCTCATGCCCTAATGTTTCAAGATAATGGACTAAATCAATTTGATTTGCAATTTTACAATTGAACTTTTCCATAATTATTTTTTTCAAATAAATCTTCTATTGATTTGATTCAAGTCCTTTTTTGCTAATGAAAAAAAGAACAGAAATTTTTTCTTTTTTTTATTTTTTGATGCAAATACGTTCTAATATATCGATTATATTAGGATTACACTGCATCAATAGCCGCATCAGTGCATCACTTTATTTTTGTCCTGCATCGGTTTTGCATCAAAAAAGATTGTTTTTTAATTTGATGCAAGGTTTGATGCAGATCCCTTTAGTTCAATTACAAGACTTTATACTAATTTTGCATCATAGCATCAAATATTTTATAAAACAAAATCTTTTTGATGGTATAAAAACGTCCTCTTCGATCTACTTTCACATATTCACCATGCGACAATAATTCAATTCCACAATAAGACTTCGTATTATCTTCGGGTATAAAACCCCATCGCTTCAGAATATTTCTTATTTCATTAGCAGAAATATTTATTCTGTTATTTTGCTTCCTCAGTAGAATGAAAATATCATTAGGAGCTAATTTCAACTCATTCTCATCCATTTTCTCAAAACATTCATGAATCAATTCAAGCATAAGGATTTCTTCTTTATTTCGATTTACAAGCTTTAACAGAGAAGCGGTCATAATCTGTTCGGGTTTAAACCACATTCTCGTTTTTTGTTGAGAAAAATAATTTCTCATTTGCAGGTACTTTAAGAAATACGGAATTTCTTTGTTCAGTTTTTTAAGAAAGAATACATCTTCTGTATTTATAGTACGAATTTTACGAATCCAAAAACGGATTTCTTCTTCATCTATTTGAATAAAATTATCTTCATTATTAGAACAAAGAATAAATTTTGCAAAGAATTCAATTTCTTGTCGATCCTTTCCTTTTGCTTCTATTTTATCTTTGTCAGTGGTAGAAAGATACTTTAATCGTTCTGTAATCTCCTTTTTATCAAAAAAGACTTCATCAATCGCGACGAGCAACATACTCGCCCAATCGGAATTAAACTGCGAACCAAATGAATCGCCTTTTATGTAAGTCATATTCATTCCAAAAATTGCTTTCAACCACTTTATAAAAGAGCTTTTTCCTGTCGATCGTTCTTTACTTACTAAACAAAGAATTGGCAATGTTTGAGTAGGTTTTTCATATAAAAGTTTTATGTAGTCTAAACCTAATTGTGTTTGGTCTCCAAAAATATGTTGAATAAATTGCAATGAATTCGGAATCAATTTTTCAAGTTCATGAATTGAAAAATCCTTAACGATCGGTTGGTTAGGCAGTTCATGATAGGTATTATAGAAATCATCTACAATTTGCTCATAACCAAAATGATTAGGAATACAGCAAAAACCATCTAGTTTGGATATATCGTTTAAAAACGATTTTCCGTGATCTGAAATGATTGTTTCACGATTCCACCGAACCATCACTTTTACTTTGTCACCAGATATTAAAGGTTTATCAATAATTTTGAAATAGGAAGTTCCTACTCTGATATAAGGAATATCTAAGTCCATAAGATTCAAATTATAATTCTTACAATCTTGTAATAAGAATTTGATTAAAAAATAAAGGATTTTTATGCGTTCATTTTACGGAAGTTGAACGCCTTATTTTTCCCACAAAGTAGCATTTGTGTTCTCAAGATCTTCAGTAGTACTAATGATCTCTCCGTTTAAATAATCAAGAAGATCCACTTTTCTAAAATAGATTTTCTTTTGACCTTTTTTCTTGGAATACCTAATCTTTCGTTGGTGGGTAAGCTGATAAATGTATTTGACCTCTATAGATAAAAACTCGGCAGCTTCTTCAGAGGAATAAACATCTTTACTATTTAAAGATAGTTTCATTAATGCCTTTTTAATAAACGCATCTTGTTTCTTTGCTAGTTCCATTACGATCAATTCCAATCGATCAATTTTGGAAGTAAAATTACTTGCATCCATGTTTCTAATTTTTAAATTATGAAACAAGTTTACGGAGGTTTGGTTATGTAAAAAATCGTGTAAAAACAATTTACATATTTAAAATAACTAATAATAATAAATTCTCAAACAGAACAAATCACTTTAGTTTATTTTTACTTTAAAAAACATATTTGAGTAATCAAATTTTACATAGCGATCAAGGCAATTTTTCAAAAAATCTTGTAAAATCGTTAATGTGTAAAATTTTATCTCCATCATTTATTGTAATATACTTATTCAAAAAATCAATGATTTTGGTGTTTGTTTTATCTTTAATCTGAGAATTCCAATTTTTTTGAATATTGAAAAGTGATGTCAATATTTCAATTATGTTCTGTTTCGAATTTCTTTTATTATCTACGTTTATTGAAATTGATCTATCTTTTATTTCCATTCCATTGCATAACTTATAAAGATTTTCAATTGAAGAACTATCTCGAAAGATATTAATATACTTCTCTATGATCAGATCAAATTCTCTTCGATGAATCTGTTTAATGATATCTCCATTGGTTAGATTTACGGCATCTTTAAAATTTACCCCATTCTGATTTATTGATCCAATTACATTACTTTCTTCAAAAACAACTTCTCTTTGTTTAAATATTTTATTAGGGTTTTCAAAACAATCTTTTACTATTTTAAAAATAGTCCTAGGTGTTTTTATTTCAAACATATAAAACAACACAAATTGGGTAAGAACTAGTAAAAAGAGATGCAATATGATTTTGTAAGTATCAAAAGTACTTAAAACCTCTTTACCTAGGAAGGCTCCTATAAAAAATGATAAAAAACAAAGCAGAAATAAAATCAATAACCTGCTTTTGTTTGTTCCTGCGTAATATTTAAATTTCTCTTCACAATATAAATTAACAAATAGAGGTTTAACTATGAAAAATAATCTAACAAGCAGATATACAGGAACAACAATTTTCGTAAAAATAAGAATAAATGACAAGATGTATACATAAATGGCCATATTGTAATCCTTTAGTTTTATAAAGTTAAACAAAACTAATTGATTATCAATCTGCAGTTTTTGTGCAACTCATTAATAAGTAAAGCTTTATTTTTTCCGTAAACTTATTATTTCTATTTCTTTCAAGAACTCAACATCAAACTCTGAGTATGCCTTAAGACAATATTTTTCATCTCTTTTTTGCATGACTAAATTTATTTTTTTTACCATCGTCCAGATAGGTTCGTAGCGTTTATGCCCCAACAAATATTGTATTTTTAATATTGACATTTTTCTTTGTGACAAAGTCAGTAATTCAATACATATCATCCAGTATCTAAAAGGCAAATTTGAGTTTTCCATAACTGTTCCTGATCGAAGACTAATTCGACTGCCACATTTTTTGCATTGAAACTTAAGGTCTATTTTCCTAAAAGAATGCTCAGTATAGAGACACTTTTTGCAAACTATACCATTTTCAAGACGTTTCTTTTTGAACTCCTCGATACATGTCGCTTCGTTGGGATATTTTTCGAAAAATTCGCGTAGTTCCATTTTAAGGTGGCATAATTTAATTACAAATATAGATTAACCTTTGAACAGTAAAACAAACTAATGGTCTAAAAAATGGATCTGCTTTTAATTGTAATTTCGTCCGCTAAAAGTTTTATTAAATCTAATTATTTTGGACAAAAGAGATAAATAAAATGGGATATTCTATTCGAATACCCCATTCTTTATTATAATGCTTTTAGAGAGTTAAAGCTTTAGCGCTATTTCTTTTTTGTACTTATTTAAGATAGATTTTGTCATTCCTAAATTTGCTCTTGTAGAATCTACTGCCAGATAAATAAAATATTCTCCGTTCTCAGAAACATCAATTATGTGAATTTGAGATGACAGTGTAATCATAATATTATCTACTGATTGACCTTCTAAACCAAGAGCTTTGATAGCATTTATTTTCGCCTTAACTACTTCTAGATTAAATGCTGATGCTAATTCCGGATCAAAATCTGCAATTACAGATTGCGTATGATAGGAAATTCCGCTTTTAATTTCTGCTACAGCAACTGCCATAAAGCCAGGCACATTTTTTTTGAGATCATCTCCGAATTGTTTTAAAAAATCAGACATAGTTATGAATTTAGATTTAATTTGTTAATAATGATTTGCAACAAAAATACAGATACAATCTTATTTAATTATCCACTATAAGTACCTAATCTATTTTTCTCTATTAAAACTCAATTTTTCATGAATTTTATTCAGTTTATTATCTAGAACTCCAGTAATCGTAATAATACTTTGATTACAATTAAAAAAGTAGTGATCTGCTTAATTATTTTTATAAGGACTTAAAAATTCTTTCAATATTTAGAGTATCAATCTAATAAACTATATCCCATCAAAAAATCTATTCTTGAATATTTAAAACTTTAGTTTAGAGTTTCTCAACATCACTTTTTCTTTGAAATCCGTTCTTTTGCAAATAAAACTCATGTATTTTTTAGTTTATTTATTTAGCACTAATGCTCTTTTAAAGGAGAAAAAGATCCTAAATTTCAGATTTTTTTGTGTTAAAAAAACGCATCTAAATTAAAAAAAAGTCTTTAAAATTTAGATACAAATTAGATAGTTATACCACTTAAATGAGTTACTTTTGTGCCTTTAAAAAACAGAAAAAAAATATCGAGAAAGGCCTGTAAATAAGTATCTGTCGTCCTTTTTTTTAAACTTTCAACATGGAGAATTCATATCAAATTTCAGAAATAAGTCATAAAGATTTTGATTCTGTAAAGGACATAATTTACGAGTCTAAATTAATAGATGAAAAACTTCTTACTTTAGAAAATGCAGTGCTGTTTATCAAAGATAAACTGAGCCGAAATAAAGCTAAAATTTTTGCCACAAAACATAAGGATACTCCTGTTGCTTTTATAGTTCTATATTACAAAGTAAGTACAGTTTCAAAAATAAAATACAATTGGCACATTTCATATTTATATGTCAAACCAGATTTTAGAAGAAAATACATTGGAAAAGAAATTATGATGAAATGTATCGATTATGCAAAAAAAACCAAAGTTGATCATATTTCATTAAACACCAGTACTGATAATTTTGCTGCACATCAACTTTACGAAAACTTTGGTTTTGTACAAACAAATTTTATATCAAACTATTATTATTATGAAATGAAAATAATAAAATAAAGGTACTTCGATTTGAAGCATAAACAAAAAGATACGATCAGAGTTTTACATTTTTCATTAAAAAATTATATATGATTACAACGTTACTTAAAAATTATTTAAAGAACTTCAGTCAGTTTTCTGTAGAGGTTAAAGTTTTAGCTATTACTACTTTTATTAATAGACTGGGAGCAATGGTGGTTCCGTTTCTTTCTAAATACATGTTAGAAGAACTTCATTTTAGTTACAGCCAGATCGGTTGGGTAATGGTGTTTTTTGGAATAGGCTCTTTTATAGGAACTTGGATTAGCGGGAAATTATCTGACAAAATAGGGTTTTATAAAGTAATGGTTTTTAGTTTATTTACTAGTGGCCTTATTTTTATTTTGTTGCAGTTCTTAACCACTTTTTATAGTTTTTGCTTTGGGGTTTTATTATTGACAACAGTTTCAGATATGTATAGGCCGGCGATGTTGGTTTCGCTAGATACTTATGCGAGGAAAAGTGAGCGTACCAAAGCATTATCATTAGTTCGTTCTTCTGTAAATTTAGGATTCATGTTTGGTCCTTTAATTGGTGGTATTATTATTACGCTTTTAGACTACACCTTCTTATTTTACATAGATGGACTGACTTGTATTTTAAGTATTTTTCTGTTTGCTATTTATGTAAAAGAGAAAAAATTACCATTTAAGTTAAACGCTTTTAAACACCTAAAAGAGGAGAATTCTGTTTTTGAAGACAAGCCTTTTTTAATTCACCTCGTGGTTACTTTAATAACAGGAATACTTTTTTTTCAGATGTTTACAACTTTATCACTTTATTACAAAGAGGCTTTTAACTTTACCAGCATAGAAAGCGGCTTGTTTCTAGCACTTAATGGAGTATTAATTTTACTTTTTGAGCTCTCCATTGTGAGCTATGTTGAAGCGAAAAAGATAAACAAACTTTTAGTAGTTTCTTATGGCGTTTTAGCAATGGCCTTAAGTTATCTGTTTTTATTAATTGAACATAGCATCATAGCATTAATTGCAATGATGATTTTTATGACCATCGGAATTATGTTTACCTTTCCTTTTGCAAATTCCTTTGTCAAAAAGAGATCATTAAAGAAACAAGAAGGTAAATTTATGGCTGTATTCACTATGAGTTATAGTGTTGCTCATATTTTAAGTACCAAATCCGGCATGGCGATTATAGCAGATTTTGGCTACAAAGCAAATTGGATTTTTTTAAGTTCTCTGGGCTTTTTAGGGTTTCTTTTAGCTTACCGTTTAGTTTTTATTGTTAAGAAAGAAAAGGAAATAATTAAAAATAAAATCGTCCAATCACTTTTTTCAGTTGGAAAATAGTTAAATAAAGTGTCTGATTTTTAATACATAACATTTCTTGGTTTCCTTGCTACTATGAATAGCAATATGACTTTATTTTCTTTTGATTTTATCGGATACGTTTGAGATTTATTCGTCTAGTAAAAGCGGAAAGATTTGTTTTTTAAATTCATCTATAATCTCTTTCATCAATTGGATAAGAGCCTAGGGATTAATCCCCTAGGCGGCCTTCCACACCAACCGGCATACGGATCCGTACCAAGGTGGTTCTTAATTTTCGATACATTTTCAAATGTACTTCCGTTAGGTTGTTTTCAGTTATCCCAATAAAGCTCTGCACTCCTTGGTAGCTCTCGGATTCCATCCTATCCTTCCCAAGGCAGTTATCAAAATTACTCGATATTTTCTACATTCGTTCCTTCATAAGCAACATTCATTTACTGCTCACTTAATTAAGTTCAGTCCTTCAGTACTCATTTCCAGCACCTACTATGACCTCTGCTGACTTCTTATAGCAATTGTTATCCATAGTTCTGTAAAAAAACTATACTCATAAGACCTCCCCAGGTAAGAACGATAACTTTCCTCTCATATGTCTGCTATATTTACCATAATGCTTCCGTACAGTTTGGGACTTCAGCTTGTGTTGCAACCTTATCCAACATTTCTGGCCTTATATTTAGTTTCTGTTCGTCAGGCCGAGAGTTTGCCTACTGCTTCCTTCAGATTCCACCTCACAATGGACACCCTTGCATTCAGCCAACACTTCTCAGTGTAAAGGCGTGCTCGGGACTTACACCCTAGAGTTATCGCCCATGCTGGGTACACAACAAAAAAAAGCTCATTGAAATATCAATAAGCTTTTCTATTATAATTTGCAATAAAGTTTGATAATAGCGATTTGATGCAAAAAAGGATATAAGTTAAATTAATTATTATAATTTACCTGCAATCTCTTTTTTATATTTGTTCAAAAGGGCTTTTGTCATTCCTAGATTAGCTTTGTTTGAATCTACAGCTAAATAAATAAAATACTCATTATTTTCAGAGATATCAATAATGTGTATTTGATTTGTAAGCGTAATCATAATATCATCAATACTTTGAGATAATCCTAATGCGCTAATTGCATTTAATTTTGCTTTTACTACCTCAAGATTGAAAGCTGAAGCTAATTCTGGATCAAAACTATCAATTGATGAATCACTAAAATAAGAAATACCGCTTTTAATTTCGGTTACAGCAACTGCAATATAACCAGGAATGTTTTTTTTGATTTCATCCCCAAATTGTTTTAAAAAATCTGACATTTTAAATTGTTTTAAATTATTGTTTATATATTCAACTGTGTCTAATGTTTTTTAATAATTAAACAGAGATTAAATTAGTTTTAAAATTATTGCATTGCTTTTAGAGAATATCAAAAATTATTCTTGATTTTTTTGGATCGATCAACAATATAAGATACCAACCATGCAATTTGACCTTCTCTTGCAAAATAAATTTTCTTCGATTTTAAATCGGGGATACTTTCCAAGCAGGCTATTAAAATATTATTTCCAGAAATTAGATATCTCTGACTATAGGTGCTAATTACTTTGTCAGCATTTTTATTAGTTTTAGCCAAGTTTTCATATTTAACAAAGTTGTTTTTTAAAATAGCATCATAATTTACAATATCCTCCATTTTCATAGGTACAAAATGATCGTCATTACTATTATTATAATACAAAGTCGTAAAAGCCCAAAGAGCCCCTCCTGATAGATATATTTTCTTTTTCTGAAGTGACTGTGGTTTCGTATCTAACATTTCTTTTATCTTATCTCTTAAAAGAGGAGCATATTCAAAAGACTTTTCTTTGTATATCCCCATATCACTTATCTGCCTTTGATTTACAATTGTTTTATTTATTGCTTCAGTAAGAGTTATTGTGCCATAATCTAGTTTTAAAGGAAAAAACTCAAACTTATTATCATTAAGTACATCCACATAACCTCCTTTTGTATTGCCTCCTCCAATGTCAAGAATAATAGCATCCTGATACTCACTTGGAGGAATAGAACCTTTTAAAAGCATTTTTCCTTCTGTTTCGGCAGTAATAAAATCAAGATCTTTACCCGTTAAAAATTTTACTTTATCTATTAACAATTGTGTGTTTTTTGCTAATGCAACTCCAGAAGAGCCTACAATAAAAATATTTTCATTATCGACATTATATTTGTTTTTTATTTTTGTCAGATTTTCAAAAACAACAGATCCCGCTTTGTTAATATCTGATTCTTCTAGATTGCCATCAATAGAAATACCTTTTGCAATACCAATATTCTCTGTCCAAAACGATACGATATCGTAATCACCTTTTTTGATATTATTAACGTCTATTACCGAAATTTTGATTCCTTTACTTCCTATTTCAATTCCAGCATAGAGATTCTTTTGAGAGAATGAATCAATAGTGAAAAATAAATTCACAATAGTAAAAAGAGCAATCTTGATGATGTTTTTATTCTGCATGATATTCTGTTATTAATTTTTTTATTACAGTTTATTGTTTCTTTAGAATCATATAAATACAAATGATCTAAAAAATAGTATATATTGATTGGGAAAACAAGGTAAAATAGCAATAAGCTTATTAACCTAAAGAGATGTTATTTGAAGCATAATCGTTGTATTGTTGCAAAAGGATTAAAAAATAAAATTTAATCGTCTTAAGAATTTCAATCCCTGGAAGAATGATAAATTTAAACAACGGCAGTTTTAGCAATACAAGTTTTACATGTAAAATAGACTAAGACGAAATAACAGAGGTAGCTTTCAAGAATGGTTTTAAAAAAAAGTCAAGATTCTTGCGTAAAAGAAATAATTTTGGGCGCATAAATAATTAAATAATGTTAAGATCCAAATTGAGTCTAACGTTGGTTAAGTAGGATTAAAAAGTGCAAAATTAGACAAACATTTAGATATCTACTATATTATTCGACAAACTACTCAAAAAAACGACGAAATGCCGTTTTGTCGATAAAAGCATAATTTTAGGCCCTTAGACATTGACTTTTTTACAAATAAACTATTTTAACAAAACATTTTATTATGAATTATAGTATGTCAAAAAATTAGTTTTTAGCAAGTTTTTCTTTTGGAAATAATAGATTCCTAATCTGTTTTTATTTTTAAATTCCTCAAACCACTTTCTTCAAGATTATAAAAAAGCAGTTGATGTACCAGCGTTCGACATATCATTAATTACATCATGTTCTTTACTATTTTCTAAGCTGATCAAATATCACAGATTTTTAAAAAAGAAGATTATTGCCTAATTCTCCAACTTTCTCAACTAATCCATGAAAAACAGCTTACAATTTAAACCAACAACTTCAGGGAGTTGACAGTACCAATATGATAAACATATTGCCATGACCAAAATTGGCACATTGGCACAGAAA
Source organism: Flavobacterium branchiarum (assembly GCF_030409845.1). Classification (NCBI taxonomy): domain Bacteria; kingdom Pseudomonadati; phylum Bacteroidota; class Flavobacteriia; order Flavobacteriales; family Flavobacteriaceae; genus Flavobacterium; species Flavobacterium branchiarum. The sequence continues at coordinate 1,584,819 of NZ_JAUFQQ010000005.1, forward strand.
AGTAGAGGAATCAGGGTTTAAAAACTTTAATATCCTACTCAATACAATAACTTTTAACTACCAGTCAATCTTAAACTATTTTGATAATAGAAGCACCAATGCTTCTGCGGAATCTTTCAATGCAAAATAAAAGCGTTTAGATCTCAATTTAGAGGAGTGAGAAATATAGATTTCTTTTTATTCAGATTATCTAATCTTTTTGCCTAATCCCCAACTTTTGCACTTGACCCATGTTCGTCAAATGCTCGTCATAAGAAAACAAAAAAGCCTTCACATCACTGTAAAGGCTTGATTTTATTAGTGGTCCCACCTGGGCTCGAACCAGGGACCACCTGATTATGAGATAGACTATTAACTTTTGCATTCAATTGCATATAGCTTCAAAGCTATTGTTTTACAGCTGTTTATCATTTTTAAAAAATATTTTTGCTTCATCCAGTTTCACAATCTGCACTCATTTGTTGTACGTATGTTGAACTTTTAAAAATATTAAAAATGAAAGCTAGTGTGAAAATCATCCTAAAAAAGACAATGCTTAACGACGGCACTTTACCTGTCAATTTAAGAATAACCATTGATAGAAAATCGAAATTCTACAAAACACCTTACAATACTTTACCAAAATTTTGGAATGACAAAGCAGGCGAATTTACATCTAAATTCCCAAATTATTTACAATGCAATCGAATATTAAATTCAATAAAACAAGATGCTTCGAAAATATTAGATATAATGATTGAGGAAGGACATAACTTTTCCCTAGAATCGTTTGACTCACTTTTTAGACCTGAGGAAGTTAAAAAATTAAACTTTATTGCTTATTTCGAAGAAAGAAAGCTTCAATTAAAAGAATCTGGAAAAATAAGTTCCAGCAGTTCCTATCGTGACACTATCTCTGCTCTTACGAGATTTAAACCAACAACTACAACTTATGATTTCACAAAAATCAATTACGATTTTCTAATAGCTTTTGAATCCTACTTGCGAGCTCATGGCTGTAACGATGGTGGAATTGGTGTATATATGCGAAATATTAGAGCGATTTATAACTCAGCAATAAAATCTAAAATTGTTTCTAACGAGTTTTATCCTTTTAAAGATTATGTAATTTCTAAATTGAAATCAAGCAAAGTAAAGAAAGCTTTAAATAAAGAGGATTTACAATTATTATTAGACTATGACATATCTGAAAATAAAGAGGGTGCAAAAGCATTGTATGCTTATCTATTTAGTTTTTACTGTCGAGGCATGAATTTCACTGATTTGGCCGAATTAAAATGGGAAGAAGTTGATTTAAGCAACTTTTCTTATGTTAGAAATAAAACCGGAATAAAATTAAATGTAAAAATTCCTGACAATAATTACATGAGAAACATTCTAAACTACTTTAAAATTTATCGCCCATTTGATACCGATTATATTTTCCCAATTTTAGACAAAGATGAAAAGCTATACACAAAAGAAGAATTGAGAGATAGAAAAAAAAGTGTTTTAAATTATTATGGAAAACTTCTCAACACTATTGCACTTCAATGTGGAATCAAAAACAAAGTAACTTTTTATACTGCCAGACATACTTTTGCAACCTTATCTTTAAAAAAAGGTATCAATACCGTCATGATTAAACAAGCCCTAGGACATCAATCCATTAAAACTACCGAAACTTATCTAGAAGATTTCAATACAACAGAGCTAGATTTTGCCTTTGAGAACTTAATCTAAAATTATTGAAACTTTATAATCCACGGTTTTTTCCTTTATAATTTTCACAAAGAAAAAAAAAGAAAAAAAAAAGAAAGTCCTCACATTAGTGGAGGTTTCAAAATAAGTCAAGTTTTTTCGAAAAAATACTACCTCAATAGTTTTCAAGAATAGAAAGTGTGATTGTATTCTGAAGAGTAGTCATGAAAATATGCAGGTGGAGATTTTTTCGAAAACCCGCAGGGCTTGAACTTTACTTTTCGAAACCAGAACTTAGCTTTACTTTCTTTTTTTATTTTTTTTTAGCACGATGTTCTTGATTTACTTTTTCGGAAAAGCTCTTATGAAAATAGCAATCAAACATCCCCAAGCACCGCAAGGAGCAAAAGAAAGCGACACTCCCTTTTTCGAGGCAAGGAACTTTTTCTTGCGACAATCGAACCCCACCATAGATGCGGAGGTACAAAGCAAAACGAAGCGGATATAAGCGTGAAACGGCGGGGTAACTATATAATCAGCCTCGCTTTTTCTGCGGGACGTTCTTTATTCAAATGCAAAGTGATAACGGAGCAATCGCTGAAAAAACTAGGGCGACAGATATAATACTTCTGAATGTAATGGAGCAGAGCCTCCGGAGAGAAATGAAATGAAGCTGTATTGTGGATGTAATAGCCCCGCCGAACGCAGGAAGTGACCGTGTGAAGATGAGGACGAGGAAGCGTAGTGGTGGCTTGCCCATTTTCAGAGCTGGCCAACGCTATACTAACGAGTGGACTGCAGAATGGAGGAAGGAGGTTTTTTCTGCCGACGACCGACTGGAGCAGCCGAACGGAACAAAGCGAACGACCGGAGAGAGACCGCTTTATTGCCCGTTATTTCGTTAGGCCTTTTTATTCTTTATTGTAATATAATTTTAGTTTTGGTTGTTTTGTTTTCTCCTTTAGGAAATATTAAAACAAAAGCATTGTATGTATTGTCAAAATAGTGATATGTAAAGTCAACGTCTCCATTAAGGGTTTTTAGATTAATGGTACCATTTGTTTTCCACTTCTTTTTTAAAAAAAGATGGTCTCTAATAAATTCCCATTTGTAACCAAAATTTTCTGGCCATTCAATTGAGCCAAAATTGTTTAAGAATGATTCTGAGTGAAATGCATTTCTAAAATCACCATTTGCGACTCTACCTTTCTCTGATAAATTTTTAAGAACTAGTAAGCCACATCTAAATTTAGAATTCTCTACATAACGTCTAAAAGTTGCATGAACAGAAGCTCCAAAATAATTAGACAATTGCATTACAGAAGGCATTCCTAATTCAAATTTCTTAATTTCATTATCAAAACGGTCGCACTGAAAAAGAGTTACAGAAGCAAAATAATTTGCTTCATTCTCAAATTCTTCTTGAGTGTCTGGATCTAATGTCTCATCATCATCAAGGAATTCTAAGATTTTATTTTGCCAAGGGAGAACATTGTGACCCGTCTCATGTAAAGTAACAAAATTTTGTCTGGAGATAATTTGATTCATATCGAGATAAATCACTTTTTCTTTGCGATCTAAAAACCCTCTAATTTTTGACAAACCAGATTTAAGTACGTCAGAAAAAAGAGAAGTTTTATATTTCTTTTCTAATGATTTTAAATCAATACCTCCCGCAATATAAAGTTCCGAATATTGAACAATTTTATCAACAGGAGTTGGAAATACATCAAGTGCTTTAGAAGATTTTAGGATGTCTAAAGAAATATTTTCAATATCTTTTTTAGAGTGTAGTGTCATTATCTTTCTTATATTTTAAGAATTTAATAAAATCTACCACTTCTTTTTCTTCTTCTTCTGATAGCTTGTCTTTGTAAAAAGCAATTTCTCTTTCTAGTAAAGATTGTTTTGGTTTTGTTTCAGAATTTTCGCTTTTCTCAATAATACCCGAAGCATACAATAAAACATTTAAATCAATTTTATAAACATTCGCTAATTTATAAAGTATACTAGCTGAAGGTTTTTTAATTTTATCATTCTCTAACTGACTTAAGTAAGCATTAGATATACCGGTAGCAAGTTCTACGTCTCGAAGAGTTAAAGAGACGTTTTCTCTTGTATTCTTCAAGGTTTTACCTAAAGTTTCCATGATTAAATTTTTTACAAAGTTACTTAAAAATTAATTATATCAAAACCTTTGCTAATTATTTTTAGAAATTATATCAAAAAGCTTGCTAAGTAAATTTAGATTTTATACATTTGTAATGTAAAAATAGATAAATAAAAAAGACTAAATAGATAAATAAAAAAACCCAATCAAACTTGGCGGTCATGATTGGGTTATAGGGAATAAGTTTTTCGACGACTTTCAAATACTTAGGCTTATCACCTCAGTATCCCTCTGTTTTGTTGTGTAAATCTAATACGTTTTTTAATAAAAACAAATTTTTAGCAACAAAAACCGCTTGAAACTCATAACTCCAAGAGTTTTTAAAGGATTAGGAGTGTTAAATTTTTTTAAAAATTAAAAAAACACTGTATTATGAATACAAAAATAGACGGTCAGGATGACCATAGTAAAAGACCTTCGTTAGAATTGATTATTGAAGGGAAAAAGTTTCAGTGGTTTGAACAGTATATTACTGGCAAACAATTAAAAGAATTGAGAGGGCTTCCTCTTGATTGTGAATTATTTTTAGATATTATTGAACCTTGGAAAGATGATGCTATATTGAATGATGAAGTTGTTGACTTAGCAAGATCTGGAATTGAGCAATTTTATGTCAAGCAGAAATTAAAGTACTCTATTGATGGGAAAAACTTTGAAACTGATAAGCAGTATATTAAAGGTTCTCAAATTAGGAGACAAGGCAATATTCCTGATGATTATCAAATCTTTTTGGATAATAAACAGCCATGGCAGGATGATTTAATTGAAGATGATGAAATCGTTGACTTGGCCAGACCAGGTAAAGAGAAATTTTATTCAAAAGAAAAGCCATTTTCAGTAGAACTTGTTGTCAATCTTAAGCCAAAACCTTGGACAGAAAAGACTATTAGTTTTGAGCAAGTCATTGCATTAGCTTATGGCAATTATGATCCAAATCCGGGGAAAGGTTACACGGTTACTTACGACAGAGGGCCTCATCAAAATCCAGAAGGAACGATGGTAAAAGGACAATCAGTATTTGTTAAACATAAAATGATATTCAATGTCAAACAAACTGATAAATCGTAGTACAGACTTAAAACGTCTTCGAGATGAAGGTTATGAAATTGAGGTAAGAGGTGGACATTTAATTGTCCACCACATACCTTATATTAATAGTAACCGAGAGGTAAAAATAGGCAAGCTTATTTCTACCCTTTTGATGAGCAATGAAGTTACCTTGAAACCAGATAATCATGTTATCAATTTTATGGGAGAACACCCATGTAACAACGATGGTAGTATTATAACTTCTATTCAACACGTTGCTGTTAATCAACAATTGTTTAATGATATAATTTTGAATCACTCTTTTTCAAATAGACCACCAAACGGTTATGATAATTATTATGACAAAGTAACACGTTATGTTGAATTGATAATTGCTCCTGCAAAATCGATTGATCCCAAGGTTACTGCAACTACGTTTAGAGTCATGGAATGCAGTGAAGAAGAATCGGTGTTTCGATATTTAGATACGAATTCCAGCAGGGCGAATATTAATTTTATAAATGAAAAATTTAAAGGCCAACGAATAGGGATTATTGGATTGGGTGGTACCGGATCTTATATTTTAGATCAAGTAGCCAAAACTCCTGTAGATGAAATACTCCTGTTTGACAATGATGAATTTTTGCTACACAATGCTTTTAGAGCACCCGGCGCACCAACTATTAAAATATTGAATGAGCAACAAATGAAAGTAGATTATTTTGCTTCTATTTATTCTAATATGCGCAGAGGAATTATCCCATACGCAGAAAAGATAACCGAACAAAACATTGAACTACTTAAAAGATTATCATTTGTGTTTATTTGTATTGATAGCAACAGTGCAAGAGGTATGATAATTTCGCATCTTAAAAAATTTCAGATTCCATTTATAGATGTTGGTCTTGGCGTTGAAATTGTTGAGGATAGTCTTGCTGCCATTTTAAGAACAACACTTGGCACTCCATCAAAACATGATCATATATTCGATAGGATTGGAACCGTTGATACGGACGACAATGAATATTCCACCAATATTCAAATTGCCGATCTTAACGCTATGAATGCATTACTGGCTGTTTTAAAGTGGAAAAAACTCAATGGTTTTTATAAGGATTTAAAAGAAGAGCATCATAGTACTTACACTGTAAATACCGGACAATTATTAAACGATGATTATACAACATAAGTTTATTGAATTTGTACCAGACGTTTTAGAGGATGGAGTCCTTTATATCTCTGTCGAGTATTGTTCGGCGATACACAAATGTGTTTGCGGTTGTGGGAACCAAGTGGTAACGCCGCTATCTCCTACTGACTGGCAACTTACTTTTGATGGAAAAAATGTTTCACTAAGCCCTTCTATTGGCAACTGGAATTTTGATTGCAAGTCTCATTACTGGATCAGGAAAAATAAAATTGTTTTTGCCAGATTGTGGACTGATGAAGAAATTAAAGAAGGCAGAGAAAAGGATAAAAAATTGAAAAAAAAATACTTTTTCAGCTGGAAAAAAAAGAAAAAATGATTCTTTTGGCAAAGAAAAAACAGGCTATAAAAAGCCTGTTTTTTTTATTAGGACAGATAAATATTATTTGTAATCAATTAAACTTCTCTCAAAATCGTCACACATTTGATTTAGAATATCCTTTGTTTCCCTTTTGAAAAAATCTCCTAAATCTTTATTCATAATCGTGTATTTGCGGTATAATTTATTAAAATCGATATAGATTTCTTCTTGTGAGAATGCCGAACCACCATCTTTAATTTTTGCTATTAACCGTTTACCCATTTCATCTGCTCTGATGAAATCAAAAAAAGTGTCAATCTTACTTTCAAAGTCTACAATCAATTCTGCTACAGCTTCTTCTTCTTGATTGCGTTTTTCAATTACTTTTAAAATATTGTATTTGAATTTGTTTTCGCCGTATTCACCATTAGGTTCACCAAGTACCTTTGGTTTTATATCCTTAACCACATAATCTTGAGGAGCAACAATTCCTATTTTGTTATCAAAATATATTTCTACATCATCAATAACTTCATTGTCTTTATTGATTTGACTGTAAATAATATTGAATTTACGCCAGAATTGTAGAAATAATTCCTCACTATACTTTTTGTCTAATTCAATTACAAACTCTATTAGGTTTAAAATTTTGAAATAAGCACTAACTATTTTTTTAAGTTTTTTTGCTTCTTTCTTTTCATTAGTTATAAATCTTGTAAAATCATTATCAATTTCCAAAATAATGTTTATATCAGCATTTGTAGTATTATATTCTTGGAAGGATTTAAAATGTTTTTTAAATAAATCATTCTCTTTTAATTCCTTTAAATATATTTCTAATTTCTCTTCGTCTCCTAATGGGTCAAAATCTGATACTACTACATTACTAAAATGCTCAAAAGCCAATTTGATGTTTTTTACATTGACATTCTTATACGACAAATCAATAATCTTGCAATCGTTTTTATACTTGGTGGTTCTGTTTACTCTTGAAATAGTTTGAATAGCATTAATACCTCTAATTTCTTTGTCTAAAAATAGTGTATGTAATTTAGGTTCATCAAAACCAGTTTGTAATTTATCAACAACGATTATTAAACCATTTTTGGCTAATTTGAAATTTTGTAGTACTTGTTTTTCGCTTAAACCATCATTTACACTATTACTACTTGGTTGGTCTTGACTGTCAGAATACACAATATAAATTGGTGCATCTTTAAACCTTTCATATTTCTTTTGTTCAACTAATGCTTTATATTGCTTATCGATTAACCTTTTATACTTGATAGCGTTTGGAATTGATGATACAGCCAACATTGCTTTACCAGTTCCTCTAATATTGTGATACACCGTTGTAACTAATCTTTCTGAAATGAATTTTGCAATAGCTTCTATTCTTTGCGGATTGGAATAGATTTTCTTTTTACGGATGGCATATTTTTTACCTTCTTCATCTATTCCTGTATCTGTACCATCTGGAATTTCTTCATAACCCATTGACATTTCAAATCCTTCTAATTCATTATCTGGAATTTCAAAATACATTTTGGCAGATACCGGCACAATACCTTTTATTGGATTTAAAATGAAACCATCTTCAATGGCTTCTTTCATTGTATAGCTATCAAATGGTATCCATATTTTCTCGGCTTCGGCATATTTATTATATTCTCCAAAACGAGCTAATGTATGATCGCTTGGTGTTGCTGTAAAACCAATTATCAAATTCTTTTTATTGGTTGTTGCCTGGTATTGTTTGTTAGTATCAAAACTACTTTGTAATTCATCAAAAACACTAATCATTTCTTCGTGTTGTGCTCCGCTATTGCTTCTGTGTATTTCATCAATTAAAAAAGCTATTCTTAATTTTGAAAGCTTTGTAGTAACTTCATCATCTAAAATATCTTTTACTGTAGCAAACTTTTGAACATTGACAACAATTACTCTTTTATCGCTACTCAAAGCAGTCATAAAACTTTTTTTGTCTGAAGCTTCAAGGAACATTCCTTTTTGAATGTTCATATTGTGAAGCATGGTATCTAATTGGTCACGAAGCTGTAATCTATCAACAACTAACATTACTTTATCGTAAACATAGTTTCCCTCTTTGCGATAATCTTTTAATTGTAAAGCTGTCCAACCAATAATATTACTTTTTCCAAATCCTGCTGCATATTGCAATAGTAATGAATAGACATTTTTATTGTTTTGATATTTTTGCCTTTTGGTAATTAAATCTTTTATTTGATTGTCACCTAATCCTTTTAATTTTAGTTCGTTTTCGAGTTTTGTGATAAAATAATCAGGTTCGTTTTCGTGTTCCAAAAACTCATTGATTTTATTAATTATTTTATCTGTACCAAATTTTTGTTTTGGTCTTGGACTTATTAAACGCCCATCATTGTGCTTGTATTCTTTGGTTTTACTTCCTTCTTTTTTAACTAATTCACGCTCTATAAAATTGTAATAGAGAATTTCTTTCTCAATCATTTTTTTATCGTACAATGCCTTGAAAACCTCTTCAAACTTATTTAGTTTATCGGCTTCTTTGTTTAAAAGTGGATATGGTTTAAAATCTTTTAAAACCTTTTTATTGTAGTTTTCAAAATCATAATCGCCAGTAGCAACCGTAGCTTTTATTTCTTCAAATTGATTGGAAATGTTTCTAATTACATAGGTTTCATTAATATCTGTTGAAGTTATGTGAATTGCCTTTTCAAATATTTTTAGGAAATCTTTTTTGATGCTTTGCGATAGGTCATTTCCATCTGCAATTTGTAAATATTCCTGAACTGCCGAAAGATAATCTTTAGCTACTTTTTTTCTGCCGTTTGTTTTAGCATTTTGATTGTTCCAATTGCTTTTTAACTCACTATATCCCAGAAAAATACCATTCAAGAAAAAGGATAAATCAGGACGAAAAGAAAATCGAGGTTTACCATCGTATTTAAAAGTATAAGGCAACTCTTGAACTATAGAAAATACATTCTCTTCAAACAATTTATCTTCGTGGGTTTCGCTTCCGCTTGGATAAAATAGATGCAACTTTATACCCTCGAAAGTAACGGATTTATTGGTGTTAATAAACAAAGCCATATTCATTGACGACTTTACTTTTTCGTCAAGAAACAAAGTAAAAGCATTCATTAACTCTTTTTCGTTATTAGAAAACTTGCGTAATAGTTTTTTATAATTGTCTTTGTTTAATGATGTTTCAGAAATAAATTGCTTTAAATTTTCATTAATAAAGAATTGAGCCGAAACTGTATTGGCTTTAGCTTCTTTGTATTGCAAACCGTCTGGACGCTCACAAAAAAAGTGTACTAAATATTTGTCTTGTAAATCGAGTTCGTTCATTTTGATTGAATTATTTATTTGAAAAGCATTAGAAAACTATATTGTATTTAGCTTTCTTGTTCTTCCAATTCCTCTGTATCTTCGTAAACTTCTAATACATCAAAGTTATTTTCTTGTTGAATAATGAATTTACTCAAAGCTTTAGTTATTCTATCTAATCTGTTGTGATAAAAAGCCTCATAATTATTATCCCAAATGCCGTCTTTTTCAACATCAATGAAATGTGTTTTCATTGTTTCATTTAGTTCATCATTCTTTTTATGAAAATCTTTCATATAGTTAGATGGACTTTTAGCTCGAATTACATTTTTATTCAGGAAACCATCAACAATTGTAATATTTACAATATGATTTACAAAAAATCCATCCCAATTTTTAGCGTTCTTTTGTAACCAAGATTTTGGGAAGAAATGATGATAATTTTTACTTGATGCAATTTTTAACCAACTGTTATCAATAATTACATCCAAATTATTATCAAAAGATTTTGGTTTCTGTTTTGCATACAAACAAAGAATAGCTTTAATAAATGATTTTCCTGTACTGAACCAACCATTAGTTTCTACAAATTCTTTATTCACATTAACTGCCCATTCGTATTTAGGTAATTCTCCTGCAATGATTTTATCAATTTTTGCTATATCTTGAACTAACTTACCTTCAACACCAGAAGAGTATCTAAAACCTAATGAAGTTCTCCAAAAGAAATCTTCTAAACGTTTTTTCATATCTCCTGTTGGATTGTGTTTGTGTTTGTAAAAGAAGTAGCTAAAAGGAACAAGTAAAGCATTGTATGGTAAAATCCTTCCAACTGCAATACCGTAACTTCTAAAGAAATCGATACTACTTTTTATACATTCTACTGCATCACTCCAAATAGCAATAAACTGCATTTTATCTAATTTCAAAATTGTTTTTCTAGTGCAATCTTTTTCTAATAAAATTGAAATAACTTGAAGTATTGTTGAAGATGGAATTGTATCATAATGACTTGCACTTAATTCAGCACTTAATTCCTCATATTTTTCGGAAAGATCAAAAGTTACATCCTGTGAATTTGCAATATTTTTATCAGCTGGAAAAATATGGTATGTTTTTGCAACCATAATTTCAAAAAGTGTTAATGCTTTTCCACCAACATTTAAACGTGTAAAAACTTCTGTTGCAACATCGATAGGTGCATTTTTAAGATTAATAACCGAAAATGTATATCCGGTTAATACTTCTTTATAATGTTCTAGTTTTGAATGATGCTCTTCTGGGTAAGCCGCTAATTTCATTAAACTGCCTTTCATCAATTCAGTTATCTTGATAATGTCGGTAGCTTTTTTACCTTCAATTTCAGTAGTTACAATATCTTCATCTGGATTGGCTAATAAATCAATATAGATTTCTGAATAATCACAAGGTTTTCCATCATCTTCTTTGATAGTAACGCCTTTTAATGCAGCATATAATGATGTTAATCTTTGTTGGCCATCTAAAACATAATTTACATATTCGCCGTGATTAGGTTCTGGTAAAGTAATGTTTCCTAAATTTCTAACCGACCGCAAACGCTCATTAGTTCTCCAATAAATAAAAGTTCCAATCGGATACCCTTTCATTATACTATCTAATAATTTAGCGGATGCCTTAATACCCCAAACAAATTTTCTTTGAAATTGAGGTATTTTAACTTGACCTGTTTCTATCTCACTAATTAAATCTGCATATTTAACAGGAATGTTTTCTAATGTTGCTGCCATACTTAATCTTTAGTTACATTTATTTTACCCGTTACGGCATCATTTATTAATGTTTTTCGTAATTCTTTCAGCGTTTGCATTTGTGTATTGATGTTTGAAACAATTTTATCAATTGTTTGTGTTTTATTGTCTAAATAATTGGCAATTTTTGTTTGTTCTTTTAAAGGTGGAAATGCAATATTTATAACTGCCATTTCATTATTCATAATTTTTGCACCGTTAGTATCAATTCTTTTGTTGTGTGTTGCACTTTCCTGTAATGCATATACCACATAATCTAAATCTAAATTTCTTCTTTTTGGAATTAAAGTACCACAAACATTTGTACAATTGAACTTCCCACTTCTTCTAAAAACAGTTCCCGCATTTGCTCCATCTGTCGTCCAAGTCAATAAATCATTATCAAAGTCATAAGTTTCAATGAAACCTAGACAACCATTATTTTCAGTTTGAGAGGAATATACTGGATATTTACCCTGTTCTACCAATAACTCTTGACCAATTACACGACCTCTCCCAATATAAAATAAATCTTTAATTCTCTCTATCTTCCAATGTTCTGGAATATCATTAATGTAATTTATATTGCTGTCTTTAAATTTTACATTTTTATCTAATCCTTTACAAACCGTTTTATTTATCAAGCTTTTTCTATATTCTTTGTAGTAGTTGGCTTTTTGGGTTAATAGGTTTATTTTTTTGTCTATGGCTTGGGTTTTGTTGTTTAAAAAAGTTACTATTTCTTTTTGTTCTTCAACTTTTGGAAAGTAAATAAATAAATTTTTAATAGCTTCTTGATTTATATTTGGATCTTTTCGAGTTCCATCTGCGAAAATTTTCCAACTACTTCTGAAGAACTTTAAGAAATAAAAAAAGTATTCCGAATTCAATTTATTACTCGGTAAAATTGCACATACAGACTGATTAATAGTCGAAACTTTTTTTAATATACTGTTTTTTCCAATTGTTCCAAAACCACCATACATAGCGACTAAAATAGTGTCTATTGGTAAAAAAGTCATATTGCATTCTTCTAAAGCAATATCTGTAATTTTATATTCAACTTCATATAATTCGCCATCATTTAAATCTGTAGTCCGAACCCAATTATGAATTCCTTCCGAATAATATTTTTTTGTTTGACTGTGAGGAGTTGTTCCTGATTTTGTTTTAGCCAAATCTTTCACTCTTTTAATGTCCCAATCATTTGGTATATCACCTAACCAATCAATTTCAGATGATTTGTATTTATCGTACTTAATCATATTGCTAATTCTTTTTCAAGGTTAGCTAACTCATTTTCTAACTCCGTTAAATCGGCAGTTATTTCAATAATATCTCTTAATGCTTCTGGCTTATAGAAGACTTTATTGAAATTAATTTCAACACCAATACTATTTTCTAAATATTCAAAAGGTTTGGTTACATATTTTGCCATAAAATCGGCAATGTATTTTTGGTTTGTTTCTTCAATTGGACTGTATGGGATAACCTCATAATCTTTTTGAAAGTCTTTTGTGAGTTCAGCAGTTACTAAAATATGTTCTGCTTTGGTTTTAGTCGCTTTTTTATAGGAAGATTTGATAACTATTTTACCATTACCTAAAAAACTTTCTTTTTGCTTTTTGTCTTTTACTACAATACTTTCTTTGTTATTATCATAGGTAAATGAATTACCTTGATTATCAAATAATATAAAAGCATCATCTTTATAATCAATACTATTTACAAAAACTTTATAATAATTTTCAAAATAATCTGATAAACTTGAATAGGAATTTTTGTCAAACTCTGTTATTTCGGTTTGGTTGATAGCTTTCATTCCATTTTCTTTGAAACTATCTACAACTAAAATACTTTTTACTTCAATCTTAATGCTTTTTTCTTCTTTTACTTCACCATCTTTAGTGACTTTGTTTGGCATTTCAATAGCATTACGAAACTCATCAACATTAGTAAGCATAATGCTTTGTTTGTTGTAATAAAAATGCCATTTATCGAATACTTTACTAAACTCGTTTGGTTTGAATTCAGTTAAAGCTTTTACAATGTCTAATCTATTTTCAACGCTCATTTCTTTACGTTTTTTACCTTTACTTTTCTTTAACGGCACAAACAAATCAGCTGCATTGATAAGCATTACTTTATCTTTTCTTTCGGCTACTTTGTTTTTATTGAAAATCCATAAATAAGTATAAATACCCGTATTGAAAAATTCATCCGTTGGCATTTGTATTATAGCCTCAACCCAATCATTATCAAAAATATACTTTCTGATGTTGCTCTCTCCACTTTTCGCATCGCCACTAAATAAAGCAGAACCATTATGCACTACAACTCCTAAACCTGTATCTGATAATTGAAAAAGGTTGTGTTGAGCAAATAAAAGTTGCCCATCTGATATTGCAGGTAATGCTACAAAACGTTCGGTTGTGTCATTATAAATATCTTTTTTATAACCATCCCACGGAATGCCGTGTGGTGGATTTGCAACTATGATGTCAAAACGTTTTTCTATAAATGAAATATTTGTTAATGTATTACCATAACGAATATCACTATCGTTTCTAAAACGACTTTCAATTTTAGCTAAAGCAAATAAGCTATCGCTCCAATCTTCGCCAAATGTTTTAGTTGGTCTTTTGTATTTTTCTTTAATTTTATCTTCAACCCCAAAAAGTAGATTTCCTCCACCACACGTTGGATCATAAATCGTTAAGAAGCTATCATTGTCCTCAATTTTTGAGAGAATAATTTCTGTAATAAGCCAAATAATATCATCTGGTGTGTATTGTTCTCCAGCTGTTTCGGCAGAAATATCTGCCCATTTCCTTTTAATGTGTTCCTCTAAAGTTGTAATTTCAGAATTATTAAAAGGCGTTAAATCAATTTCACTCCAAGTTTGAACCGTTTCAAATAAAATACGTTTCTTTTTTAGCTGTCCGCTAATGCCAGAAATATCCAAGAACTTTTCTTCTTCAGTTCCTTTATCAACTCCCAATAAATATTTTGTTTCTGGGTCAAATGCTTTTAAGTAAGCGTGAAAATCAACATCAAAAGCTTTATCATTTTTACAAATGTCTTTTAGTGTTTTATTTTTTCTGATTACAAAATCATTATATCCTAAACCTTCTAATTGAAACATTTCTATGAAATCCTCAATATCAATATCGCCAATTTCTTCTTTCAGTCTTTTAGCTTCTCTTACTAATCTACTTTCTACCATTAAAAGAGCAAAAAAAGGCATCATAAATTTCGGAAAATCACTTTGTTTTATGCCTGATGCAATTAATAAATTTGCTGTTTTCCAAATATCACTCTCGTATTTTAGTATGTTTATGCTCATTTTTATTTTTTATTTTTATTTACTACTAAAACTTTCATAGCAATAGTAAAAGCTTCCATTGTTTTTTAAATCTTCCAATTTTTGATTTGCCTTTGCACTTCTCTTTGTACTTGGTCAAAATCAGGCAGGTCTTTAATTTGATCACTCATAGATTTTTGCCATCTAGCTTTGTATTGTGGTAGTTTTTGCTCCATTTTCTTGTGAAAATCTCCTGGACTCAATTCCTTGCTTACGCATTTGTTGATAAATTCGGGTGTAAAATAATCTATATCCATTCCATGTACTTCGAGCAGATACCAAATATCATAATAATCTCTTGGTTGCATTCGTTGCATCACGCATCGGAGTTTTTCCACCAGCACTTCTTCCAGGGGATAGCATAAGAGATTGTACTTCTCTAAATCTGTATATTCGAAAATGGCTTGTTTTACTATTGGTTCAAATTCTAATTTTTCGCTTCTTGAAATATCAACTTTCACTTTTTTATTATTTCCAGAACCTCCAAGTGGTCCAACATAACTGATGTAAAAATTGATTCCCCCATCCTCGTGTTCATTGTTGTCAATTATCTCTAAAGGAATGTTTGCTTCTTCTTTCACATACTCAAAAATTTCGTTGAACCATTCGAAGATTTGTTCGTTTCTGATGTCGTTGTTTAGCAATGTGAAATCTAAATCTTCCGAAAAACGATAGTCTGCGAAATAGACCTTTTTGAGAACGGTTCCACCTTTGAAAACGATCAATTTTGAAAGTTGTTCGTGTTGAGACACACCGTTAAGAATCCAGGAAAGAATGTAATCTTTTTCGATTTGTTGATCACGTACTTGGACTTCACGTGCTTTTTTTTGTATTTCACCCGGTTTTATCATGTGTAAATAGCTGACTTAATTGTTTCTGTTTCTAAATTTTGTTGAATACTCCAACGACTTATCATTTTGCCGGATTTTGGCAATTCTGTATCAAGTTGTATGTAAGAGGCTGTTTTCATATTCAATAGCTCTTGGACAATTTCATTGTCTATTTCCAAGATTTCCAAGAGAAATCCCAATCGTTTTACAACTGCTTGAGATTTGAATTTTTTGGTGTAATCTAAGAGTTTTTTAAAGTTAATTTTGTCTCTCGTTTCATGTATGGCTTTGGCAATTTCGACAATACCTCCCGCATAATCGGGCTTAAAGAGACAATCCACTATGGTTTTTTCTAAATCTGAGCACTGTACTTTATTGAAATCATCAATCCATATTTTTTTTTCGCCGAAGAAATGATTTTCGTTGTGATAGATAAATTGAAATGTGATGTCTTTGATTTTAATTTCCGATGGCCTCATTTGTTTAGACACCACAATTTGTTCTTTAAGCGAAGGCTGAGTAATGAGATTGTGGATTTGCAATGCAGAATAGTAGCCAATATAATGCTTCGCATCCTTTACGAGATACTGTGCAATTAAATGCCAATCGGGCATAAAAGTTTCCGGATTCTCTTCATAAGGAATTATATAATAGACACCTTCTTTTAGCCTCATTAAAAGACCTCTTTTCGTCATGTCGCTAAGCAATTCCCTTACAGCACTTTCTTTTGATTCGGGCAAAGCTTGTAGTGCTGCCTTAGAATCAAAACATAGCAAATCCTTACTATTAAAATAGGAAAGAATCTCATTAGATTGTGTAGATATATATTTATGCCTCATAGTCAACATATCAGGTTTAACCTGACTACAATGATACAAAATATAATAATGCCAATAATTATTTATTTAGCAAAATTTACATACCATAGTTATATTATCAGGTTTAACCTGACAATATGGATACGAAATATAATTATACTAACCCGTTTATCTCTTATCTTTTGTTTCTCTATCAAAAGCAATCAAATTAAACATTTAATCACTATTTTATATTGTTTATTCGGAGTTCATGAATGCTCATCCTCATCGCTTGTTTTTTGCGGTTTTATCGAAAGCGACGAGGATGAACATTTGCTTTAAACGTGAACGAACCAGATTCCCATAAGCGTTTTCCAATTTGGATACCGATAAATTTATGGTAATGTGAGTCACTGAATTGTTTTCGACAAACTGTTCGTAGCGACTGATGAGTATTTCGGCCATTACGTTGCAATCATTCCCAAAGTGCTTGATTTGTTGCCGTTAGAAAATTATAAAATGGTCTTTCATGGTAATGGAAAAATGGTGGTATTAATAAGAATTGACAATTAATTTAGAGGGTAATCTGTAATTATATGGGAAACGTAAGATAATTATAATTTTTATCCAATTTACTTACATCGTCAAAAATCTGGATCACCATTAGAATTATACGTTAGATTATGAAAACACTATCTAGCGCACTTTTGTGTTTTACTATTTTATAACACTGTCCTAAAAAGTTTGTAAGTTTAAAATAACAGGGGTTGACTTTTTAAGTAAAGTTGAATTCATTTTTTTTTACAGTAAGAAATTGGCTTATAACACTCTAGCAAAACATCTATTTACACAGTTGAGACAATTTATTAATAAAAATAGCCCCACAATTGCAGGGCTCTCTCCTTAATGAAAACAATTTTGGGTTGTTACTTATTGGATAATATTTTCATGTTCTTTTCTAGAATCAGAAGGAAATAATATACTTATTTCATTTAGCAGTTCAAATTCATCAACTGGAAATAACTGCAATGCAATTCCCAGAATAAGCCCAACGTCTATAGACTGGTTTTCTATTGTATCAGGAAGTTCTGCGCCATCATGATCCAAAGCCACGATACATAATTTCATCAGGTTTCTTATAACTGAGGCAAGTTCGTAATAATCATATACTTTTATTTCAACAATATGAATCCTCTTTTTATTATCAACTGGTCTCAAAGTATTCAGACAACTTGACGTTAATCTTTTAATAGTTTCCAGCTTTTCAATTTCATCTATTTCCATGATCTTTATTTTAAATTGATTAATTCATGTATCAGTCATTCCCAAGGCTTAATAACCCGTCTTCAATAACCAAATTGTGCAGTTCATCCATCAACTTCTCCACTATAATATTCATATGAGAAACCTCATCTTTGTTTAGCTTTGACAATTGATGATGAAGGGTCATATTTCTATCCTGATAAGGAAAAAAATTAGTCCAGAACTGCTCTATGAGATAATTATACTTTCTTATATCAGAATCTGCATAGATACATAACTGCCATAATGTTTGATTGGAAAGATAATTAGGCAGGTAAAAAGTTTTTACAAAAATGTATGTTCTGCAAAATGACATAAAAAATAATGCGAAAAAGTATTCTAAACCTTGATAGTTCTCTTTAGTATTACTGGCTATTGTAAAAAATTGCATAGCGATATCTTTGGTCGGCTTATAATAAAAAAGCAGATCAGCATGATAAGTATTATGAGGAATCTCCCAGTGAAATTCAGGAAGATATTTACTTGATGAATATATCAGATATTCGTTTTGAATAATTCCGGAAAAGAAACTTTGATTTTGATACAGATTAGCTTGTATCCAGTAACGGCTGTGGCTTAACAAAACAAAGTCATGTTTTTCTCCTATTTTGCATTTTAGAGATTGACTGATTAATTTTAATTTTTCATTACCAGTCCCCACGGCTATAAGCATCAGATAATAAGTCGTTTTCTCACCATAGGTAATTTGATGATATAAGTAGATTTCTTCAACTTCTGAAATTTCTAATATAGTTTCTATCGCAGTGTCAAGGATTATATCCTTCGGCTTGTCACTAGTTTGACATACAGCTTGATTACTTTCATGCAGTCCTTTCTTTATCAACTTCTTTAGTTCGGCAAGCCTTTTTTCTACAAGACAATAGAGACTACTCTGTGCAATTCCAACTGCATCATACATTTCTTCTTTATAAATCAGATCATCATCGGCAGAAGCTTCTTTTGCTTTTGTAAATAAATCAGTAAGATAAAATTTGTTGCGGTTGTTTCTCACGAAGTATTTTTGAATATCAGGTATGTATTGGATAAGGCTATTAATCCTTTCATCTAAACTTAGCAAAGCAGATTTATTTCCCAAGTACAGTTCTTCTAAACACTCAATATCATATTCAACGAGTCTTGCATAAGATGTAAAAACACTGTTTGAAGAACCTTCTGATATCAGGTTTTTAATCTGCCACATATGAAGATCGTGATCGTGGTAAAAATTGTTTTCATACTCATTAAATCTCTTCTTGTATTTTTTCCATTTCTCTATTGTGAAAACAGAATTTTCCAGCTCATTATTCTGGTAGATAACAGCAGACTCACGGCAGTAAGACGCTATGAAGGGAGAACCTAACGAATAATGATGATGAAGTTTTGAGGAGAAGATAAAAGATATATTAATTTGAAAGCGTTCCCTAACCTTTCTTACCCAGTTACTCTGCTGAAGGTCCTGAGCATCTATATTGCTTTCAATATGGATAATAAGATAGGAAAATGCAAAAGACTTGTGTCTGGTAAAAAACATTTGAATAATATTATATTTGTGGATTAATTGTCTAAGTATGTTTTCCAAATACTCGTTTTCGAGTTTTGGAAATGAAAGTTTTTCTAGAGTTTTCATAATATTGTGTTTTTGAAGATTAGATAAAGGGTATTTTATTCCGGTGAAGGTTGAACCTGTTCATTTTTCTTAATTCTCTCTATACCTCTTTCTTTCATTATTTCCGCCGCATCGAGCATTTTGATTAAATGAATATAAGGTGTCATAAGGTTAGAGTCAGGATCTACATGGTATGGAGACAATGAAAGCTCTGCCATTTCACATAAGAAAAATTCGAACTGTTGCAGTGTTCTCGCTTCAAATGCATTTTGAAGCACCAAAAAAGGATTGTCGAATTCTTCCTTTGTCAGGGAAGAAAGATGAAATACCGTTTCAGATCGGGAAGACTCTTTCACTTTCCATTTCTTGTCTTTCCCCTTCAGGCAGTAACAGACTTTGAGAAAAGAGCAAATAGCAGTATAAAAGACAAAAACATTGCAGGGAGCTTCCTGTTTGAAAACTTTTCTCTTATAACAGTAAAGCACCGCTTCACTTAAATTCTGTTTATAATAATCAAGATGTGCAAAGTCAAAAATGGCGTCAAATGCCTCAAATGGATTTCCTGCCACAAACCCTGCCCAGAACCTTGTTTCGAAGGATATTTTATTCTTTTTCATAGTGGGAAGATTTAAAATTCAAAGCGAAGTTCCACCCGTTCAAAAGGATAATCTAGTCAAAAAGCGGATATAATATCTGACAAATGGGATATTGTACCGGATATTTTTTTATCTTTGAAACTCAGAATTTTTAATCCAAATGGCTTTATCTTTGAGCCTGTTGAAAATTGAAACTCATAATGGAACAGAAAATACATCAGGGAAGAAACGTAAAACGTTTTAGAGAAATGCTTGGAATCAAACAGGAGGCATTGGCTTTTGATCTGGGAGATGATTGGAATCAAAAGAAAATTTCCATGCTCGAGCAAAAAGATGAAATTGAAGATAATTTACTTAATCAAATCTCAGCTATATTAAAAATTCCAGTTGAAGCTTTTCAGAATTTTGATGAAGAGCAGGCTATTAATATCATTTCAAATACTTTTCACGATGAAGCATTCATCGGTAATTCTGGTGGCACTTATAATGTTAATCCAGTACAAGAAATTTTAAAGCTTCATGAAGAAAAGATTGGTCTGTATGAGAGGATGTTGAAGGAGAAGGATGACATGATGGCAAGGCTTGAAAAATTAATCAATAAATAATAATTGAGATAATTCCCATATTTTTGATTTCTTATATTGTTGTATTTTATATTAAATCATCTTTTTATGGCTCTTTTTCTTTTTCTTTTTAGCAATTCATCATCAACACGTGGATCGATTTCAAAGGAAGGAGATAATAAAATAGATGCTAATTTTTCGGTGTTAATCTGCCAATCTGCCAATGACTGCTCAGTTTGTTCCATTTGATTTTCTATTTTATTATCAGCACTAAATAATTCATGGAGTTTTAAGTTTTGATCAACTTCACCCTCTTTGAAATCTATACCTGATTGTTCATGAAAGAAGTGATTCTCCTGGATAAAACCTCCTTTATTTATTATTGGTAAAACTTGAATAGCAAATTTCATCATTCGCTCTTGATACTCTTTTAAATTCTTTGGTTTTATCACCAAAACATTGAAATGAGCATTCATAATTTGTTTTTTTATATCACCAATATTAATCGATTCTAGTTCTATTTTTTTATTGATTTCATGCTTGTCCTGAGGGCTTCCATTTTTTAAAATATTTTGATTTTGAAATTTTTCCAGTTCTTTTCTTTTATAATTAAAATGTTCGTCAAAAATTTTTTCGTTCGAATTAATCCATTTAACTCTATCAAATCCTACTTGATATTCGTTATTACCAATTTTTCTATTGGTATGTTTTTCATTACAAGTAGGACTTAATTTTAATTGTTGAGTTTTGTCTTTTCTGGAAACAATTATGTGAATATGAGATTGCAATCCTTTTTTATACTGTCCAGAAATTTCCTTTCCGTCAACAACCTCTTTATCTGTACCCTTAAATTTCCTAAAATGTTCAATTTTACCAAAATAAACTAAATCAGCTCCCGTTTTTATTCCTTTGTCTTGACGATTAAAATTCAAAGCATAGTTATCCATTGCTTTGCGACCATACTCTCTAATAAGGTTATTAAACTGCTCTAATTCGGATGAATTTAATTCTAAAACACTTGTTACTTCTCTTTTACCAGTGGCTAGAAAAGCAATATGACTCAACTCATTCTCGCTGAAGCTAATTGTAGGAGCAAAATATTTAGCATCATTTGCTCCTAATTTTCTTTTATTATTATCGATAGAACTAATAACATCTATCGTGCTGATATTAATCTCTGAAGCTGTAAAGAAACCTTGCTTCATGTTTTCTAGCTTAAATATTTCATTCATTAAGGAAGACTTTTTGATGAGTTTATCTAATTCTTCATTTTCCTTTTCTAAGTAAATTGCCAAATTGGAACAACTTCCTTTGTTGTCAGCTCCAAGTGTACTATGTGGTTTAGATATTGGCATTATGAAAAAAGAGATTTAATTTTACTCAAAGTGCCAGATTTATTTTTATCGTCTAATAGTTGACAAAGAAGTAAAATGGCTTGTCGGTTTTTTTGTAATTCAGCAACTACCATTTTAACTCTTTCTACATCATTGCTATTTATTTTATTCAGATTCTCAAAATGAGCTTTTTTTATTTCAGTAGTTCGTTCTGAATGTTGTTCTAAGAGTTTATTGATTGAAATAATTAATTTTGATATTTCTTCCTTTTGAGCATTTTGATAATTAAAAATATCTTGTCTTAATGGTTTCAAAATATCTCTTTCTTGAACTTTTAAAAAAGAGACTATTCTTTTATCTAAAGCAGCAACCATTAAAGATGGATCTTTGTTTACAGCATCTTTAGGGTCGATACCAGTTTTCTTGAAATAATAAATCATTTCTTGTATAAGAGCCCCTAAGTTCATTCGCAGACTTTCAGATAATTTTCCAAGTTCTGTATGAGCTTTTTCATCTATAATAATACTTTTTTTAGTCATAATTATAATTTTTAATACTGTTAATCAATGAGTTAAACCTCTAATTATATTTAAATTATAAAATCTTATAAACTTCATTCTTAAAGAAAGCCTTATTTTCAAGGCTCTAGCCTCGCAGAGCAAGTAGGATAGGGGTTTTTCCGCCCCTGTCCTACTTGCTACTCTTTCAGAGACATTTAGATTGCGCTATTGTATAGATTTCTAATATTTTAGACGTATCTTTTACATAAAAATTCATTTAAATCTTTGCATTCTGAATAAGCTACTCTACCATCTTTGGCTCCTGGAAATTGAGCTGAAATCAATTTAGTGTATTTGTCTCCGGCTTCATCATTATCAAGAAACAATTCAATTATTTTATAGTTTTCTAAAATAGGAGTATTCTTTTCAAGTAGTGCTACAGAGTTTAAAATCAAAGAATCTGATTCTTCCATTGGTAGATTATTCCAAATTTGCTGGAACGACAAATAGTCAAAAAAACCTTCATAAATCCTTAGTATTTGTGAATTATTGTTAATCAAAGTTATATCCTTCTTTTTCAAACAAATTTTCGCATACTTGGTTCTTATTTCCCATCCTTGACTATTATTTTGGAATCCAATCCCGAAGTATTTTTTATCATTGATGATGTAGTGTACTTCTTTTAGCTGTTCAATATTTTTATAAAATTTTATATGTCTACTCTCCAGATATTGTAATAAAGCGAAATGTTGAATTGGGATTATTTTTTCAATTTGATTAGTATTATTTTCTTTAATTGGCATTTCAGAAATTTGCTTTTGAAAAGAAAAAAGAGTGTTAAACTTTTCTAAGTAACTCAAAGCCTCTGTAACATTAAATCCAAACTTTTGAATTACAAAATCTATTACGTTTCCTCCAACTTGTTCCCCATGGTCAAACCATCTATTAATTTTTCTATTGAGTTTAAATGAAGCTGTTTTTTCAATCCTAAATGGAGAGAGGTACCAACTTTCAGTTTCATTACATTTAGTGGGTTCACACCCTAAATTTTGAAGAACTTTTTCTATTGGTATTTCCCTTGCTTGTGTTGTATTCATTGCAGTATTTTTGACGGTTTAAAAATTAAAATAAATGATGAATTGATGACAAAGTACATTCATCCCAATAATAACAATGGTTAACCCGTCATCATCTTGTCATCATGTCATCACTTTTAAATTTCAGTCATCATTTTTTATCATCACTTTATATTTTGATGACAAAATGATGACAAAAAAAGCCTTACTGTTGTTGACTTAAACCTACATTGTCATCAATTCATCATTATAATCAGATAAAAAATCTTTAGTGATCGAATAATAACGACCTTTTGTTGAGTTTTGATAAAAATCAAGGTCGTTTGTGATGCTTACTTTTTGATACTGGTTTGAATTTTTTGCTTGCTCTAACTTCCAATTTTTACGTATAATATTTTTTATTTCAACAGCGTCATATTTAATCTTAAACTTGTTTAAAATATTCAATAAGTCCGAGAAACTAAAATCTAAATTTTCGATATCCAAACTTTCCATTGTATTCAATAAAACATTAACCAATTCCCTTTCAATTTGATTTGAATTATGCCTTACTAATTTTAACAAAGCTTTTGTTTTAATTTGATCTGGAGTAAACCACATTCGTGATTGATTTTCAGTAGATAGTTTTCTATTGATTAAAAAATGTAAAAATGCTGGAATTTCATCGGTTAGTTTTTGTAAAATATCAACATCCTCTTTTTGAAATTTATTAACCTTTATTACCCAAAAACGGATTTCGTCCGCATCAATTTTAATAAATGAGGTTTCGTTGTTTGAACACAAAATAAATTTCCCAAAAAATGATGCTTCCTTTTTATCTTTTCCTTTTGCTTCTGTTTTATGTGTGTTAGTTGTAGATAAGTATTTTATTCGCTCGGTTAGTTCATCAGTCTTAAAAAGTACTTCATCAATACAAATTAAAAGTTTAGAACTCCAATCAGCGTTAAAATTTGAAGTGAAATCACTATTGGTCAGAAAAGTGAGGTTGTATTCAAATATTTCTTTAAGCCACTTTAAGAAAGTAGACTTACCAGTATTGCGTTCCTTACTAACTAAACATAAAATTGGAAGAATTTGAGTTGGTTTTAAATATATCATTTGTAGATAATCAATGCCTAATTCTAATTGCTCTCCAAAAATATGGGATAAAAAACTAAGGGTATTTTCTATTTCTCCTTCGCAAGGCGATTTACTTATTTGATGATAAGTATTATAATAATCCTGAATTCTTTTTAAAAATAATTCAGGGCGGTTCTCAGGAATACAAATGAAACCATCATATCTTTCAATTTCTGAAAGAGCATTTTTACCATGATCTTGCCTAATCAATTCTGGAGACCATATAACCAAAATTTCTACGAAATCACCCGAAGATAAAGGGTACAGGGATTTCTTAAAATAGGAAGTTCCTATTCGTAAATATTTCTCTTTCATTTTGTACAATGTTTTTTATTGTATTTTGGAGAATACAACATAATTAGAGTTAAAATAAAGCGTTACAATTTAGCGGAATTGAACACTTTTATTTTTTTAACTGCTTGGAAAATTTAGACAAAACTTCCTCATCTGAATAGACTTTGTGCTTTCTAATCCATTCAACTATTTCAACTCGATCGAAGAATAAAGCTCCGTTGGTAGGCTTGTTATGAGGGATTAATTTTTTAGCAGATAATTTGTGAATCGTACTATCTGAAAAGCCTGTATAGTTCATGAGATCTTTAATAGTGAAAATCTCTTTTTGGAACTGATTACCTTTTGTAATCATCATTTTAATTTCATTTAACTGTTCAATAATTTTTTGTGGGTTCATAATTTTTGTTTTAGAATTATGAGGCTAAACTATTGGAATGAAA
This sequence comes from Flavobacterium branchiarum, assembly GCF_030409845.1. Classification (NCBI taxonomy): domain Bacteria; kingdom Pseudomonadati; phylum Bacteroidota; class Flavobacteriia; order Flavobacteriales; family Flavobacteriaceae; genus Flavobacterium; species Flavobacterium branchiarum. The sequence continues at coordinate 1,610,132 of NZ_JAUFQQ010000005.1, forward strand.
CTAGATGAAACGTGGAATTGCGACTTGGTCACGTAATAATTCGGGGAATTTACATTTTTTGAACACTTTCGTATACCTTCTTTTGACAAAGGGTGACGGTTATTCGATTTTTATCTGATAATGATTTTTCATTTACAGGAATATATTTACCGGCTTTTTTATATTGTAACAGAGAAGCTATACTTTTTTTAGGTATTACACGGTTTGAATCTAATTTTATCAAGAAAGGAATCATAAATTCATTGATAAAAGCGTGTGTTTCCTGAGCACTAATTTCTAATTTAAAAAAATAATTGTTCGTAGATTTTTTTAAGCAATTAGCAATCAAACTTTGAAAGTCAATTAATAAAGTGTCATCGTTAAATAGTTCAATCTTTTTAAATTCAATATAATAGTAATTTATTGCCTCTTTATTAGCCTCAATTAAATCAGCTACTTTTTTTTCAGATATATTGTTTGAAGACTTTGATGTATTTTGAAACTGAGATAAATTACTATTAGACTTTTCTCTATTATATCGATTAAAAATATTATCACCTTTTAAAAAATACATAGATGATACCGTAAGTAAAAATGAAAAAACTACTCCTAAAATTAGAAGTATTAAATGGAATAAAATAAAATTACCATTGTATAACTGAAAAGTACTTAGAATAACTACCGAAATAGGTAATACCGGGGCTAAAATAAGTGAAACCTTTTTGGAGGCTATTTTAGCATTTACCTTTTGTACTTGTTGATGGAGAAAGAAAAATATTTTTTCAATTATTCTTGCCATAACACTAATTATTTTTAATTGAAAAGTAAAAATACTAAAAAACACAGCTAAATGAAACAGAATGAAAAGTTTACTATCTTTACGAGGTCAGCAATTTGTTGTACATATATTGTACTGATGAAAACAAAAAAGCCCCTACATTGCTGTAAAGGCTTGATTTTATTAGTGGTCCCACCTGGGCTCGAACCAGGGACCACCTGATTATGAGTCAGGTGCTCTAACCAGCTGAGCTATAGGACCGGTTTAGAGTTTGCAATATTACCACTATTTTCCAGTTGTAGCAAATATTTGGGCATGATTTTTACGTTATTTTCAATATTATTTTCAATAAATTTGAAACTAACTGATTTTTAAGCTTCTAATTCTGCTCATAAATACTCCGAATTATTTAATTTCTTGACATAACTCGATCAAAACACCATTTGTGCTTTTGGGATGCAAGAAAACAACGAGTTTATTATCGGCTCCTTTTTTCGGAATTTCGTTTAAAACCACAAAACCTTCACTTTTTAAGCGTTCCACCTCAGCAACGATGTCTAAAACATCAAATGCGATATGATGAATCCCTTCTCCTTTTTTTTCAAGAAACTTAGCAATAGGGCTATCTGGGCTGGTTGCCGCAAGAAGCTCTATTTTATTAGGTCCTGTTTGAAAAAAAGAAGTAATAACCCCTTCGCTTTCTACCGCTTCAGATTTGTAAGCAGGAACTCCAAAAAGCTTTTCAAACAAAAGATTCGAAACCTCTATATCTTTTACCGCAATTCCTATATGTTCAATTTTATTCATCATCTTAATTTGATTTTTAAACTTACTGATTTATATACGTATTAAAATAACCACATTCGGCAATTACATCCTGATAATATCTTGTATCTGAATACTCTTTCTTTAAAACCTTGAAATTATTCCATGCTAAAAAATTTATCTTATCATCAGAAGCAGTCCACCAATTTGTTACCGAATCATACTTCTTATTATAATATTCATTTCGCTCACATTTTGCCAACATATAAACACATTTCGCTTTTTGCTCTTTTGTTGTTGCTACCTCAAAAGCTTTTTGGTAATACATTTTAGGAAGAGAACAATCTGTAATCATCTTTTTCATTGCGTTTCTAAATGAATATGGACTTGAGCCATAACCAACAATTGAAATTTCATAAAAACTTCTTCCATTTCCAAAATGAGTAATATTATAGAATGCATTTCCTAACAACAAACTGTTTGTATACACCTCTTCGTTTTTAGCCAGTTTGTCCTGCATTGCATTTATTGTAGTCAAGAATTCTATTTGAGAATACTTCTTTTTCTGAGGCATAGCGTGATCGCAATCATGACAATCTTTAATACTTCCATTAAATGGATTTCCGTAAAATACTGCATTTTGCAAGGTGTCGGTTTGCTTCATAAAAACAATTGCTTCGGGTATTTTATTCTGATAGGTCGCCTTTACTGCTTGGAAATTATTAATGTTATTTAAATTCAGATTATAAATACTAGCTCCTATTTTTTCTATTTCTGTTTTATCTTGCTTTGATAAAAATGCTTTCATTCCTAACAAGTTCTTTTCATCATCATAAAAAGAATTCCCTTCTCCCCAATAACCATAAGCAGAATTACTAGTAAACACCTCCGCCATTACATAATTTTTCTGTTCTCTATAAAGCGTTGCTAAATACATTTTGCTCCAGCTAGAAGCATTATCATAACGAAAATCGCCCACATGTTGCTTCGGAAGTTCTTTGTACAACCAATTCAAATCCTTAAGAATAGTTTTTTCGTTATTTGAATTTAACTTATCTATCTTACTCATGGTATTAACAAATCGAAGTAACCTAAGCTGCTGGTCCGCTAATTCCGTTTTTGGCATTGTTTTTTCTGCTTTAGCAAAATTCGCATCTGCTTTAGCAAAATCACTTTTTAATGTTTGTAAATACCCCAAAGCAATATCCCACAAATAAGGCTTTTCTGTATTTCCTGCTCCAGCAATTTTTGTCACTAAATCGAATGCTTTAGTATCAATTTTACTTTTATTTGTTTCTTTATTTTCTGCTACCGTTTGTTTTTTTGATGGTTGTTTATCATCAAGACTTACTTCAAACGAATTATTTATTCCTTGCTCTTGCTGATTAACCAACCTTGTCAACAAATAATTTAAATGCTCGCTTTTAGGTTCTAAATCATAAATCTTACCAATAGCCTGCACCTCATCTTTGTAGTATCCATGAATAGCCCAAAGCGCTGCTTTTTCTTTATTATTTTTGGCCATAGCCAAAGATTTATTCCAATCGGTTTCATTTTCTGGACGAAAACTATACGCCGTAACAACTCTCATTTCAGGACATTTATCAAATACCTGTGCATATAAATAATTAGATACCGAATACTTCCCTTGTTTGTAATTTATTCCTGCTACATATGCAAGTGCTCGATAATAGAGCACGTTTTTAGGAACTGAAGCTTCTGTTTTATTAAAAAATGCAATTGCTTTTTGTTGATTACTACTATAAAAATACCCTTTCATGGTAAGAAACCAATATCTGTTTTTCAAGAACGGATCCGAGATTGTATTATATACATTTTCGATAGACTGAATGAATTTCATGTCGCCAAAAGTTTTAGCAACCACAGGTTCGTAGCTCCAATAATTGTCTCCAACCGAAACTGTTTCTATTTTTTGTGCCAGATATAAAAACTCAATAAAAGCTTTTGTTTTATCGTCTTTCAAATTCATTTTCTTACCCCATTTTAAAGAGGTTGGATTGTTCTTTTTGGTCTTAAAAAACACATGAAGTTGTGTGATTTCATCTTTGTATTTTGAAGCCTTCTCACTATCATAAGAATAACTTCTTGTCACATCACCTATTAAAAAATAGTTTACTGTTGCAGTATCAACTTTAGTTTTTAGATACGTACTCCAATCTGATTTAATATCATTATTGAATCTAGAATTATGCTCGGTATCAAAACCAATCCCATAAAAAACATCTCCTGATAAAAATAAAGGTCTATACGATTTCTCGACAAAGGTTTCGGGAGTAAAGTTAGAACTGTATCCCATGCCCCAATCATCGCCTCCACCGCAAGCATAAATTACACCGTAAGCAAATAATAAAACACCACTAGAAACAAGAAAGAACTTGTTTAAAAATATTTTTTTCATAATTTATTAAATTGAATTCGTCTAAGTCGTAAAAAATAATCTCTTTAGGATATTGAGCTGTATTCTCCTCTAAATCGGAAGCCATCTCAAGCAAATCATCCTTAGAAATTGCTTCTACTTTTAAAATATCATTTTGTTTATAATAAGATCCTTTTTTATAATTTGAATGCTTTACAGCAAAATAATTCTTTTGCTTTTGTACAAAATTAGCATCGTTTTTCAGCTCTCTTACATCAATTTTACTTTTCAATCCTATTACTTTATTATCTCGGATATGAATTGCCCATGAATAAATAGGCAATGCAAAATCAAGTGGTAACGGATATTTTTTTAAACTTTTTATGTATCGTTGCGCGATTCTTCTATCATAAATAGAATTTAGCGAATCGGGAGCAATTGACCCCATATTATAATACATCAATACCCCTGAATCAACATTAGGGATTTTGGTTTTTTCAAAATACTTAACCTGATGCAATCGTATCGTAGCCGAAAGTTTCTTTTTCCATATCTTCTTAAAGGATTCAATGAATTTTAGATAATTCGATTTACTTGCCAAAGTCCAATCGCAATCGATTTGGATTTCCTGACAAGAAATTCCATTTTTACTATTTACTAATTCTATAAAATCAAATGTTTTTTTCGCCAAACCTTCAACATCTATTCCTTTTTTCAACATCACTTTATTTTTGATGTAAACAACAGGAACGACCTCTAAGTTTTCTGTTTTATTTTCGAAATGGATTGGGCTTAACGGAAATGGCTCTTGCGTTTTGGGATGCAAATCAATATCAAAATACCGAATATAAATTTTACGGATTTCATTTTGCTGTAAAACCTCTTTTTCTTGCGCAGTCAGTTTAAAGATTGTCTTCCAATAATAAAAAGCGGCAACTGGCTTTTCTTGCTTATCACATGAAATTAACAACAAAGACAAAAGACAAAAAATAATGCGAAGTTTCAAAATATTCTAAATTATATCAATGTCAAATGTAGGAATACATTTTATCATATCCTTAAAATCTGGTTGAGATTTTATATAAACAAATAAAAAAACAGCACAACTCTTTCATTTTTCGAATAAAATAACAAGTCCTAATAATTCGATAAAAAGTTTCGATTAAAGCAAATATAATTGTTATTTTGTGGATTCAAAATTCAAACCCATTATGTTGAAAAGCAACTCTAAATATATTTTCTTTTTATTAACCTTACTTCTGGCAAGTTGCGCTAAACGCGGCAGTATAACTGGCGGATTAAAAGACACCCTCGCTCCTGTTTTAGTATCTAGTTTTCCTAAAAATTTCAGCACAGAATTTAAAGGGAATACTATAAAGCTGACTTTTGATGAGTATGTAAAATTAAAAAACACAAATAAGCAGTTGATAATTTCGCCGCCAATGAAAAACGAGCCAATTATAACTCCAACTTCGGCAAGCAAATTTATCAACATAAAGATAATCGACACCTTACAACCGAACACGACTTATAGTTTTAATTTTGGACAAAGTATTACCGACAACAACGAAGGAAACCCATACAACCAATTTAAATACATCTTCTCTACGGGAAGTTATATTGATTCTTTGGCTCTAGGCGGAAAAATAAAAGATGCTTACAACAAAGAAGCTGATTCATTTGTATCTGTGATGCTTTACGAAATAAACGACACCTTTAATGATTCTGTTGTTTATAAAGAAAACCCGCGATACATCACCAATACATTAGACAGTTTAAAAACGTTTAGATTAGAGAATTTAAAAGCCGGAAAATATCTTCTGGTTGCTTTAAAAGACAAAGGAAACAATAACAAATTTAATCCTAAAGATGATAAAATAGGTTTCATCAAACACCCTATTACCATTCCTAATGATACTATTTACGAATTGGAATTATTTAAAGAAACACTCCCTTTAAAAACATATAAACCTGCTCAAGTTTCTGGAAACAGATTAATAGTAGGATATGACGGAAAACAAGATTTCAAAAATTTGAGACCAAAAATCACATTGAAAAACAATGGTGAAATTATTCCTTCCATTGTTACTCAATTCCCTAAAAAGGATTCCTTACAAGTATGGTATAAACCTTTAAAAGCTGACTCCTTATCTATGGAGATAAGCAGAGGGTCTTACAACAAAAAATACACTTTTAAAGTAAAAGATCAAAAGAAAGATACTTTGAACATTACTGCATTACAAAGCGGAACATTACATTTTAGAGACCGATTTACATTAGAAAGTGCCACTCCTTTGGTACGCTTTGATGAATCTAAAATAAAATTAATAAATAAAGATTCTACTGCCGTTCCTTACAAAATAGAATACGATGATCTTAATCAAAAATTATTCTTTGACTTTAAAAAAGAACCATCCGAAAAGTATTCATTCACCTTTTTACCTGGAGCGTTAAATGATTTTTATGAAAAAACAAACGATACTCTAAAATATGTTTTAAGTACTAAAACTACTGCCGATTATGGAAATCTAACTCTTGACTTACAAAACGTAAAACGTTTTCCTATAATTATTGAATTAACAGACAAAAAAGGAGAAAAAATTCTTGCCAGTGATTATTCTGAAGGTAAAACTAAGTTTGAATTTAATCTTTTGGAGCCAAATGATTTTACACTTCGTGTTATTTATGATGACAATAAAAATAAACAATACGATCCGGGAAATTTCTTGGAGAAGAGATATGCTGAAGAGGTAAATTATTACCAAAAGGAAATAAAGGATGTTCGAGCAAATTGGGATTCTACTCACATTTTTGACCTAAGCATACCCTACAATCCTGATCTTGAGAAACAGGAAGAAAACAAGAAGAAAGCCGCCGATAAAAAGAAATAAAAATTATAATCCTTCGATTACAAAACTATCCTTGTCATTTAGAAAATCAAGTTTCTTTCTAGTTTCATACATTTTTTGCTTGTCTAATGTGACAATAAAAACACCTTCTGTTTCTTGAGGACTTATTAAATACTCCCCAAGAAAATCGATGGCTTGTGAATGCCCATTGTGCTCATATTGATGCTCATCAAACCCCACTCTATTTACTCCTATCGAATAACATACGTTTTCGATAGCACGCGCTTTTAACAATGTATCCCATGCATTAGTGCGTACTTTAGGCCAATTGGCTACATACAAAACTAAATCGTAGGACTCTGTATTTCTAGAAAAAACAGGAAACCTAAGATCATAGCAAATAAGCGGACAAATCTTCCAACCCAGATAATCTACGATTAATTTCTGTGTTCCTTTGGTATACACTTTATCCTCACCAGCCAAGGTAAACAAATGACGCTTATCATAATGTTGCAATTCTCCGGAAGGAAAAACAAATAACAATCTGTTATAAAAATTACCATTATCTTCAATTACTAAACTTCCAGTAATTGCAGTTTTTTTGGCTTTGGCTAATGATTGCATCCACAAAACGGTTTCTCCTTGCATCGTTTCTGCAACGCCAGAAGGATTCATAGTAAATCCCGTAGAAAACATTTCAGGCATTACAATTAAATCAACAGTTTCTTTTATTCCATTGATTATGTGCTCAAAATGATTTCGATTTCTCTCGGGACTCTCCCAAAAAAGGACAGATTGAATTAGTGCTATTTTCATATTTGTAAAAATACTCTTTTAAAATCACATCATTTTATCAAACTCAAATTTAAATAATACTCATTTAACATAAACGCCCAACCCAACAAACATCAGTCTTTTGGTAAAAAAAATACATTATCGTAAAAAATATTGCAAAAATATCGCAATATTTTTGCAAAAAAATTTCATTGAATAAGAATTAATTATATATTTGGCAATTAATAAAAACTAAAAAACCATCAACTTATGAAAGAAAGACTACCCTCGCCTGAAACTTTTAAAGTCATCACCCCGATTGAACACTGCAAAAAAACTTGCAAAAAATTGTAATGATTACTTGGCTAAACTCATTGCCATAATCTTTTTTTAGCAAAGCTATTATAGAACCAATAGCATGACCCCCCTAAAAAGAATCAAACAAAAAACTCATTGATACTATTAGGTAGAATTATAGAATATAACAACCAATAATTTATAATACACTAACAAAAAAACCATACAATGAAACAAACTATTTTAATGATCATGTTTTTGTTTACTGCGCAAATAACCCTAGCGCAAGTAAAAACAATCACAGGAACCGTAACCGACTCTAACGGCGTTACACTACCTGGTGCATCAATAACCTTAAAAGATGAAAAAAGAGGCGTAACTACCGACTTTGATGGAAAATTCTCTATCGAAGCACAAAAAGGAAAGACATTAACTGTTTCTTTCCTCGGACAAGAAACACAAAGTATAGTTGTAGGCGACTCCAACACTATTAACGTAAAATTAAAAGATGCAGAGGCCACTGCTCTTTCTGGAGTTGTAGTTACCGCTTTAGGAATAAAAAGAGAGAAAAAAGAACTTGGTTATTCTTTTCAAGATGTAAAAGGAAAAGAACTAGCAGACAATCCAACACTAAGTATCGCTCAATCATTATACGGAAAAGTTGCAGGGGTTAATATCTCGCAAACTACAGCCGGAATTGGTGGTAGCTCACGTGTTGTTATTAGAGGAAACCGATCTATTAGCGGAGACAACCAACCACTATACATTGTAGATGGAGTTACGCTAGGAAACACAGGATTAGCTGGAATTACAGATTCTAAATCAGGAAGATATGCCGAAGGAACAGATAACGGAGACGGATTATCAAGTATAAACATTGATGATATAGAAAATATTTCTGTTCTAAAAGGAGGAGCTGCCAGCGCACTTTACGGAGAACGTGGTGCCAATGGAGTTATTGTTATTACAACAAAAAAAGGAAAAAGAAATTCTTTAAAAGCAGATTGGAACAGCACAACGACATTTGATCAAATTAGCACTAAATACGAAGACTACCAAACTCAATATGGTACTGGATCAAACGGAAGATTACCTCTAACAGATGACATAAAGAATAGCCAAAATGCTACAACAAGTGCTTGGGGACCAAAATTCGAATCTCCTGATGTTATGGTAAGAATCTTTGATGGCTCATACAAACCGTATCAACACGTAAAAAACAACATAAAAGATTTTTTTAGAACTGGTGTTACTGTTAATAACAGCTTTAGCCTTGCTGGTGGTGGCGAAAACACAACTTTCCGCGCAAGCTACTCTAACCTAAGCGCTACTGATGTTATACCAAAAAGTGACCTAAAAAGAAACACATTCTCAATAGGAGTAAATTCTCAGATAAAAAAACTAACAATTGATGCTAAATTCAGCTATATTATAGAAGATACCAATAACAGACCTTCTTTAGGAGATGATGCTAGCAACCTTGGTTTATCTGTAGCTGCTATAGCTCCTAATATTGATCAAGCATGGCTAAAGAATTATAAGGATGAAAATGGGAATTACTATCCATGGAACACAGACGTATACCGATTGAATCCTTATTTCGTTTTAAATGAAAACAAAAACGAAACAGAAAAAAACAGAATCCTAGGTAATTTTAGTGCAACTTACGCCATTACAGATTGGTTAAGCGCAACAGGAAGAGCTGGAATTGATCGATTTACTTTTTCAACTTCTGATTTCATAAACAAAGGATCTACATGGCCTGGAAGACAAAATGGCTCTTTAGTTAACAACAACATCACATTTCAAGAATACAACGTTGAAGGTTTGTTAAATGCTCAAAAATCAATAGGCGATTTTAATTTATCTCTAGGAGTTGGTGCCAACCAAAGAAATTCTCAAAGAATCTATACTGGTACTACACTTACCGATATGATCTCTATTGGACAAAACAAACAATCTAATTTCTTATCAAGTGTTTTAAATCCAAAAACTAATGATGAAATACTAGTAAAATCTCTATACTCTTACTTAAGAGCAAATTATAAAAATTATTTATTTTTGGATGTTACAGGTCGTAATGACTGGAACTCAACTCTTGCCTCTGCTACTAGTTCTGACTATAACAACAATTACTCCTACTTCTATCCTTCTGTATCAACAAGTTTCATCTTTACCGAAGGTCTAGACATGAATAGTAGTGTATTAAATTTTGGAAAAATTAGAGCTTCATGGGCAGGAACTGCAAAAGCACTAGAAACACCTTACGGAACAGCACTTACTTATAACATACAAGCAAAACCTTTATTAGGAAATCCAATTGGATCGGTTGCCAACAATGTTATTCCAAACAATACTCTAAAACCAGAATTCACTACTAGCTACGAAGTTGGAGCTGATTTAGGTTTCTTCAAAAATCGTATAGAACTAGACTTATCTTATTACTATACAAAAACAAAAGACCAATTAATTGTTTTAAACACTTCACAAACATCTGGTTTCGTAGGTGCTAATGCAAATGCTGGAACAGTTGAAAACAAAGGTTTTGAAGCCTTGCTAAAAGCAGGAATATTTAGAAATCCAAACGGTTTTAATTGGGACATAACCTTCAACTTTGCAAAAAATAAAAACACATTATTAGAATTAACAAGCGATACAGACATACAAATAGTATCTAATGCAAGATGGGCAGGAGCTCAAATTGTTGCTAAAGTAGGAGAAAGTTCTACAGAAATTTATGGTAGAAAATTTCAAAGATCACCTGATGGAAAAGTTATCATAGGAGCAAATGGAAATGCCTTACTAACACAATCATACGAAAGCCTAGGAAGAGTAGCTCCAGATTGGATTGGCGGAATTACAAATGAATTCTCATACAAAGGAATAAGTCTAAGAGCCAACATAGACATGAAGTTTGGAGGAAAAATGTACTCAATGACCAATGCCAACGCAGCGGCTACTGGACTATCTAACCTAACATTAGAAGGAAGAGACGAATACAATGGCTGGTACGCAGACCAAATTGCTGCAGGAAAAACACCAGCAGATATAGCACAATTAATTCCAACAGCTGGACTCATTGTTGACGGTGTTAATGAAATCAAAGACAGTAATGGCAATGTAACAGGATACGAAACCAATACAACTCCAATTAATCCACAAAACTACTGGAGAAGCTTATACGGCGACACCACTACTGCCGAGCCTTTTATTTACGATGCTTCTTATGCAAAATTAAGAGAACTTACATTAGGTTATGATTTTCCAAAAAAATGGTTAAAAGGAACAGGATTCGACAGATTTAAATTTTCTGTTATCGCAAGAAACTTATGGACTATTTACTCAAAAGTACCAAACATAGACCCTGAATCTACTTACACAAGTGGTAACGGACAAGGTTTTGAATACGGTTCTTTACCATACAGAAGATCTTACGGTTTTAACTTACAATTATCTTTCTAACATTCTAATTTCATAAAAATGAAAAAATATATAACACGATTGCCATTATACATGTTAGGTGCAATTTTACTACTTACCTCAACTAATTGTGCTAATGACGAACTTTTTAGAGATACAAACACCAATCCTGAAGCTTTTGTAACCATAGATCCTTCTACTCAACTTACTGGAGTAGAAGCTGCACTATCGGGCGGTTGGTTTGAACAATGGAGAACTAATCTTATCTATGGAGAAGGATTCATACAGCACCTTGGTGGCTCTTGGTCTGTTTCCAATTACGGTTCGTTCTACATCTCTAGTAGCGAGTATCAAGGTGCTCTTTGGAATTCTAATTACGGGGGCGGAATTGTACGTAACCTAGTTGATGTACTGGAAAGAACAAATGGAAAACCGGAATACACTAGAATAAATGCTGTTGCAAAAACTTTAAAAGTAATGGTTTTTCAACGTTTGACAGATACATACGGAGATGTTCCGTACACTCAAGCAGGATTAGGGTATTATAGCGGTATATATTACCCTAAATACGATAACCAAGAAGATATCTATACTGATTTCTTTAAACTTCTAGACGAAGCATATTCGCAAATGCAATCAGGAACTGATGTAGTAAAAGGAGATCTTTTTTACGCAGGTGATGCTGTTAAATGGCAAAAATTTATCAACTCACTTAGATTGCGTTGTGCAATGAGAATATCAAAAGTAAATAGCGCGCTAGCAAAAGAACAAATCCAAAAAGCAGTTTCTAATGGTATTTTTACTAGCAACGCAGACAATTGCTTTATGAAACACGATTCTTCTCCATCAGAAACAGCTGGCGCATTAACAAATGGTAACGGAATGTCTCATGCATTAAAAGGAAACGGAGATGTTCTAGACCACCCAACAACAATCTTACTAAATACATTAGGTAACGATCCTAGAAAAAAAATATGGTTTCTACCCAATTCAAAAGGTGTATATGAAGGCATAAATCCAAACAACTACAGATGGGATCACCCAGGAGGAAGTGGTATTTTATCTAGTCTTCAACCTTATTTATACGCAAATAACGCTCCTTATTTACATCTTACCTATTCTGAAACAATGCTACTTTTAGCAGAAGCTTCTTTTAAAGGTCTATACTCTGGAAACGCCACTGATTTGTACAAGAAAGGAATCGAAGCCGGAATTAAACAATGGTCTATCTTTAAAGACGAAAGCATTATCGACAACAATGCGGTTACAGCTTTTGTAGCAACAAAGAGTCTTACTCCTGGAAAAGAACTAGAAGAAATTGCAACACAACAATGGCTTACACTGTTTTTAAACGGAATGGAAGCTTATAGCAATTACAGAAGAACCAATTTCCCAACGTTAATCCCAATAACAAATGCTAACTCTGAAACTGGAGGAGTTATACCTAAAAGAATGCCTTATCCGGTAGAAGAATCTACTAGCAATAAAGACAATTATCAAGCTGCAAGTGCGAAATACGACGACAACAGCTGGCTAGCTAGGGTTTGGTGGGATATTGACTAAAAACAAAGTCATTCAAAAAAATAACACTCCCCCCTTATACCACAAGGAAACAGTGCCGTTCACGATTCATTTTGAATTGTGGATGGCACTATAATTTTAAAACACCGCCTTAACCAACAAAAAACATCTTACTCATTTTACCAATAACCAACTAAAAAACTCTTCAGAATCATACAAAATCACCTTCACTAAACCACACTAAAAAACATTTTAACAAAAACCATCTACTTTCTTCAATACACAAAACTAAAACCGATATTCAACTCCAAGTAGTATTCCAAATTTTAACTTATAATGATTTTGACTTTAGCTCAATCCCATTTTTTTTCTCAAAGCCACTCAGCTCAATAAACATCAGTCTTTTGGGAATAAAAAAACAGTAAATAAAAAAATACTGCAATATTTTTGCATTAATTATGCAAAAATATTGCGACTTGTAAAAATTAATTATTTATATTTGATTGCTAATCAAAAACTAACAAAAACATAAAACCAATGTAAATCAGTTAATTATGAGGAAAAAGTTATTTTACTTAGCAATTATTGGAGAAATATTATTTTCAGTAAATGCGTATGGTTTTGCAATTAAAAAGCAAACCATCGAACAAAGTATTAATCAAATTGAGATCACCGGCAAAGTTATTGGCCTTGATGACGGCTTCCCTATTGCAGGGGCAACCGTATATGCAAAAAACAATACCAAAGTAGCAACAATTACAGATGAAAACGGAAATTTTAAACTAAGTATTCCAGAAAACGAAAACCATATTGTTATTAGTTATATGGGATACGAAACAGCTGAATCAAAAATAAATGGCACTACTCCATTATCCATAAGCCTAAAACCAGCTGAAAACGTTTTAGACCAAGTTGTCGTGACGGCATTAGGAGTAAAAAAAGTAAGCAAATCTATAACATATGCTGTAACTGAGTTAAAAGGATCCGAATTCAACAAAGCCAAAGAAGCAAACATTGCCAACGCATTAGTTGGAAAAATTGCAGGTGTAAATGTAAGCAGTACTGCAACTGGACCAAATGGATCTAGCAGAGTCATAATAAGAGGAAACGGCTCATTAAACGGAAACAACCAACCCATGTATGTTGTAAATGATTTACCTATAGACAACACACAACTCAATTTACCAGGAACCGGCAATCGCGACGGTGCAAGCTCACCAAGAATAAACGTAGATAGAGGAGACGGTACATCCCTCATAAATCCAGATGATATTAAATCGATTACCGTTCTTAAAGGCGGAACGGCAGCTGCTTTATATGGAGCAAATGCAGCAAATGGAGTTATTTTAATACAAACCAAAAGAGGTGGCCCTCAAAAAGGAATCGGAATAGACTACAGCACTTCGTTTACACTGGAGACGATAGCTGTAACACCAGATTGGCAATACGAATATGGATCTGGTGCTAACGGAAAAAAACCACTAACTCAAGCTCAAGCCGTAGATGCTGGGCGTTGGTCATGGGGTGCCAAAATGGATGGAACAGATGTAATCCAATTTGACGGAGTAAAGAGACCATACAGTCCACAAAAAAACAACATAAAAAACTTCTACAGACCAGGAACTACCTTTATAAATTCAATTGCATTAACTGGAGGTGCTGAAAATGCCAGCGGACGTCTTTCCTTTTCAGACATGAACAATGAAAGTATTGTACCTAACTCCGACTTTAATCGCAAGACAATCAATTTAGCCAGTAATGTAAACTTAACTGATTGGTTAAAATTTGATATTGTAACACAATACAATATTGAAAAATCAAACAACAGACCATCAGTATCTGATGCTGAGGCAAATCCTAACTGGGGAACCTACATGATTGCCAACACGGTAGATATTAGAAATTTGGCTCCAGGATACGATGAAAATGGAAAAGAAGTAGCTTGGAATCCTGTTCCTATCGCAACTAATCCCCAATATGTAATTAATAAAATCAAAAACAACGACTCCAAAAACCGTTTCATCGGAATGTTGAATATGAAATTAAATTTTACACCCGATTTATTTTTACAAGGACGAGTAGGACAAGATTATACTAATTATAATTTTTTTGGATACATCCCAAAAACCACTCTAAACAATCCGATTGGATATGCACAAAGTTCAAAAGTAATACTATCCAATATAAACTCTGAAGCAATACTTAATTACACAAAGAAAAAAATCTATAAAGACATCTCTTTAACAGCATTACTAGGAGTAAACTCTCGAACCACATTAAGAGACGAAGTGAGAGCAGAAGGTTCGGGTTTTGTTTTAGACGATTTTTACTCGCTAACAAATTTGACAACAATAAACTATACCTATCCATACGGAAAAACAAGAACTAACTCTGTATACGGCGCTATAGATTTAGATTACAAAAATGTACTTTTCTTAAACTTTACAGGTCGTCAAGATTGGTTCTCTACACTATCAAAAGAAAACAATAGTGTTTTTTATCCTTCTATCGGGACAAGTATAATGCTTTCAGACGTACTAACACTACCTGACTGGGTCTCATTTGCCAAATTAAGAAGCTCTTGGGCACAAGTAGGAGGAGCAACTCCAGATCCATATGCTTTAACCACATCCTACTCTATGCTTCAGGGCGGACATAATGGACAACAGCTACAAGGCCCAACTAACTCAAGAATACCCAATGCCACACTAAGCCCTTTAACCTCAACTACATTTGAGATAGGAACCGATTTAGGTTTTTTAAACAACCGCCTGAATTTTGATTTTGCTTGGTATAATCGTGCTACTACAAATGACATTGTAGAAACAACCATCTCCAATGCATCTGGCGCATCAACTTCGCTATTGAATCTAGGCGAAATGAGAAACAGAGGGGTTGAACTTTTAATTAACGGAAAAATCATAAGATCAGGAAATTTCTCATGGGATATGACTATAAACGGATCCTACAACAAAAACACCGTTGTAGCCCTAACTGACCAATTGAGCTCTATAACAATGGCAACATCTGTAAATGGCTACTCTACTATTACAAACGATGTTAACAGACCTTACAGCATAATAAAAGGATACAAACCACTTAAAGATGCAAATGGAAATACAGTTTACAATGTAAGTGGTAGCTCAGCTACTATTGCAAGAGGCCCGCTAGAAGAATTAGGCCAGGGCGTACACCCTTGGGGAGCAGGAATAAGCAATGAGTTCAAATACAAAGCACTAACATTTAGCTTTCTTATAGACGGTAAATTTGGTGGAAGTCTATATTCTGGAACTGACTTATATGGAACCCGAATGGGATTAACTAAGCTTACTTTAGACGGTCGTGAAAACGGACTACCTATAAAAGGGGTTGACACAAATGGCGCTCCAGTAGACATGGTTATTACACCAGAAAACCTAAGAACTTATTATGATGGACTAAGAAATATATCATCAACCTTTATATATGATGCAAGTTTTATAAAACTAAGACAAATTATCATTGGATACCAATTACCACTAAACCAAATAAAAGGACTTTCAAAAATACAAGGAGCATCGATTTCATTTGTTGCAAGAAACCTATTCATTCTTTATAAAAAAACTCCAAATGTAGACCCTGAATCAGTATTTAGCGCTGGTAATGCTCAAGGTATAGAACAATTTGGAGTGCCAAAAACAAGAAGTTTTGGTTTAAGTATAAATGTTAAAATATAAGCTGATTTTTAATGATGATTTTAAACAAATTAAAAGACATGAAAAAAACACTATCCATATATATATCAGGCATCCTTTTACTTATCATATCCGCCTGCACGAATGATTTTGAAAAAATTAATTCAGATCCAAACTCCGTAAACAAACCCAACCCGAACTTTATCTTTAGTAGATCTCAACTGGAAGGTTTAAATAACAATTATCTTTTCACGGCAATTCTTCAGTGTGGTCAAATGATGCAACATTATTCAAGCTACAAAGAGGCATCAGGCGTTGGGGATAAATACCTTGACAATGAAGTTTACTATTCTACATACTTCTCCCAAGCGTATCCAAATTCAATAAATCAGATAACGATTGTAATAAACACTTTAAAAGACAATCCAAATGATAGCAACAAACTAAATATTGCTAGAATCTGGAGAGCCTATTTATACCATCGTCTTACAGATTTATACGGAGATGTTCCCTACTCAGAAGCTTCAAAAGGAAGCACAGAAAATCTATTTCTACCTAAATATGACAGTCAGGAATTTATATACAAAGACCTTCTGAAAGAACTAGACGAAGCAGCATTAGCATTGGATGCCTCCAAACCTAGTTTTGATAAAGCCGACTTAATTTACAATGGAGATATCGAAAAATGGAAAAAATTCTCTTATTCATTAATGCTTCGCTTAGGAATGAGATTAACCAAAGTCGATCCTGCTCTTTCAAAAAACTGGGTTAACAAAGCCATTACTGGTGGAGTAATTCTTAACACAGCCGACAATGCTATCATGAAATATACTGATGGTCCAAATGATTTTAATCGTAACCCTTCAGCCTTTGATCCAATACGACTTGATTATTCAAGAGGATCTTATGGACAAACAAATAACGAAGGCGGAAAACTTAGCAAAACCTTTATCGACGTATTAAAGTCAACCAACGATCCTAGAATCAGCATATATGCAGGAGTTTGGCAAGGTAGAGTCCAAAATACAAATCCAGAAGTACAGAAAGGCTTTCCAAATGGGCTTAAAACGGCGCCATCACCAATTGAACAAGCCACCTACTCCGAACCAAATCAAAATACGGTTCTGCGGGTTGACTCCCCTCTAATTGTGCTTAGTAACACAGAAACAAATTTATATCTAGCCGAAGCAGCTTTAAGAGGATGGTATACTGGAGAAAGCGATAAAAGCTTATACGAAAAAGCAGTAAAAGCTTCTTTTCTAAACGCTGGAATTTACGGAGTTTCATATTCAATAACAGATACAACACCTTATTTAACCGAAAACCCATATACATCAGGTGGGACATTTGATCAAAAAATGAACCAAATACACACCCAATTTTGGATTGCATTATTTGTTGATGAACAAGAAGTATATTCAAATTGGAGAAGGACTGGCTACCCAGTACTAACTCCTATTAACTTTCCAGGAAATGTTACAAATGGCACAATTCCGAGACGCATCAAATACCCAACTAGCGAATATTCTGTCAATTCAGCTAACTTAGCCGAAGCCATAAAACGCCAAGGTAATGATTCTTTTTTAACAAAAACATGGTGGGATAAATAGTAAAACAAATAAACTAAATGAGCATATTAATTCTTTCGGCCTGCATTATTTTCTTAGTACTGCAAATAACATGGTTTAAAATAAATCCATTTATAGCCTTTATCATAACATCTTTACTAGCAGGCCTCGCGTTAGGCCTGCCACTAACAACACTAACAGGAACAGTTCAAAAAGGATTGGGCGACATGCTCGGATCAATTTCCTTAATCATTATTTTTGGTACCTGCATTGGTAAACTCACCGTTTCTTCTGGCGCCGCATCTGTAATTGCAAAAACTGTCATGCAATGGACAGGCGAAAAATACGTTCGTCTTGGCTTAATGATTACGGGATTCATCGTTGGAATTCCTTTATTCTACAGTGTTGGTTTTATTCTTCTGGTTCCTTTAATATTTTCTGTAGCCAATCAATTCAAACTACCTAAAGTTTACATAGCTATTCCAATGCTTGCATCACTTTCGGTAGCACATGGCTTCTTACCACCTCACCCTTCACCAATGGCGCTGAGCAATATATTAAATGCAGACATAGGCCTTGTTTTAACTTACGGAATCATTGTTTCTATTCCAACTATTCTCATTGCAGGCTTACTATTTTCAAACACACTTAAAAATATAAAGTCAAACGATAAGGACGCCATAGTACCAACCGAAGAACCTATAAATTTAGACACGAAACCTAGTTTTTTTACCAGCATAACATCTTCGCTATTTCCGGTTTTTGGATTAACAATTACTTCAATATTACCATTAATATGGAAAAACGAACAAGTTAGTTTACTATGTCAAACCATAGGTGAACCAAGTATTATTATGCTAATTTCATTACTAATTTGCACCTACACTTTAGGCATCCGCACAGGTAAAAACATGAGAACAATCATGGATGAATATGCAGTCGCTATCAAAGACGTTGCCCTAATAATACTTATAATTGGTGGAGCAGGAAGTTTAAAAGAAATTATGATGGTAAGTGGCGTAAGCCAAACCATTGTTGACTCTTTAATAAAAATAGACATCCACCCTTATTTACTTGCTTGGCTAATCGCTGCATTGATACGAATTTGTGTTGGCTCCGCCACAGCGGCAGGCCTTATGACGGCGGGCGTGTTATTGCCCTTATTACAACTAGAAGGTCTTGACTCAAACTTATTAGTACTTTCAATAGGCGCAGGAAGCCTCATGTGCTCTCACGTAAACGATCCCGCATTCTGGATGTTCAAAGAATACTTTGGAACCAGCATGAAAGACACTATTAGATCATGGACAGTAATGGAATCATTCGTTTCTATCCTTGGAATTATTTTTATTTTTATATTAAACACTTTTATAAACTAACTACAATGAATTTATTACCTCAAGAAAAATTTGAAACGCTCAATCTAACCCTACCCCCGGCTCCGATGCCGCTCGGGATATACAAACCTTTTTTAATAGATGGCAAATACTTATACCTTTCTGGACATGGTCCCGTAAGAGATGACAAATCGTTAATTATAGGCCGTATTGGAGATGACATGGACATTGAAGAAGGAAAGCTTGCTGCGAGACAAGTAGGTTTAACAATGTTATCTACCATTGTCACAAATTTTGGCAGTCTAAATGCAGTAAAAAGAGTTGTAAAAGTACTCGGAATGGTTAATTGTAGCTCTGATTTCTTAAGACATCCTTATGTAATCAATGGCTGTAGCGAGTTATTCTCGGAAGTATGGGGACAAGAAAACGGAATTGGAGTAAGAAGCGCTGTCGGAATGGGTTCATTACCTGATAACATCCCTGTAGAAGTTGAAGCAATTTTTGAATTATATTAAATCTATTTGAAATGAAAACAAAATCTTCAAAAACAAAAATCACAGCATTTGGTGAATTATTATTGCGGATGGGTGTAGCTCATGGCAACCGATTTACTCAAGCCAAAGAAATGCAAGTCCACATAGGCGGTGCCGAAGCAAATGTTTGTGTATTACTGTCACAATTAGGTATAAACACCAATTACGTCACTCGTTTACCTAAGAACGATTTATCGCAACTTGCATTAAACGAACTTCATAAATACAAAGTAGACACTACAGATTGTGTTTATGGAGGAGATAGAATTGGATTATATTTTATTGAATCCGGAAACCAAATAAGACAATCACAAGTGATTTATGACCGAAGCAATTCCGCTTTTGCAACAATTAGTGATAATGAAATTAATTGGGACGAAGTACTAGAAAACACCACCCATTTTCATTGGTCAGGTATTAGCCCTGGTGTTTCTAACCAAGCCCATTTAGCATGCAAAAAAGCAATATTAGCAGCTCATAGCAAAGGCATAATAATTTCTTCCGACTTTAACTATCGTACTAAACTATGGCAATACGGAAAAAAACCTTCGGAGATTATGCCTGAATTACTCTATTACAGCAACATAACCATTGCAGATTTAGATTCAACCGAAATATATTTCGGCATTAAAACAGACAAAAACGATTCAGATTCAGAACGGTTTATAAAAACTTACGAGCAGTTAAAAGAAAAAATGCCATATCTAAATACACTTGCCATGAGTTTCAGAAAATCTGAAGGTCAGACTCATCTGTATTCTGGAATATTATTACATAAAGGAAAGATTTACCAATCAAAGCCGCATCTAATACATCTGGTAACTGATCAATTTGGATCAGGAGACGCGTTCGCAGCAGGACTGTTCTATAGCCTGAAAAATGAATTACCTGGACAAGATTGCATTGATTGGGCAACGGCTTGTGGAGTCATTAAACAGAGTATAACAGGAGATTTTGCTATAACTACTCCCGAAGAAATAAATCATTTTATTAAAAATGGCTCAAGTAACAGAATTAATAGATAATAAAAAAAGAATTATAAAATGTACGATATCTTAAAAAAGCAAGGAGTACTTCCTATGATTACCACACAAATTGGAATTAAAGCTGCCGAAATTATACTAAAATCCGCCTCAGATTCAGGGATTAAAATCATCGAATTTGCAGCACGCTCAACAGATGCAAAAGAAATGTTTGTTAAAATTTTAAATTTTAAAAAAACAAATAATTTAGATATTGAGATAGCTATAGGAACAATTTTAACAGCAAATGATGCCGAAGCGTATCATAAGCTAGGTGCTAATTGCATTGTGTGCCCACATACCGATCCAGAAATCGGGAATTACTGCATTAAAAACAAGCTATACTGGATTCCTGCTGCAGCGACATTAAACGAAATTATTTATGCTAATAAATTAGGCGCCGAAATTGTAAAACTTTTCCCTGCCGATAAAATAGGAGGCCCAAGTTATGTAAAAGCC
Source organism: Flavobacterium branchiarum (assembly GCF_030409845.1). NCBI lineage: Bacteria > Pseudomonadati > Bacteroidota > Flavobacteriia > Flavobacteriales > Flavobacteriaceae > Flavobacterium > Flavobacterium branchiarum. Next base: position 1,631,485 of record NZ_JAUFQQ010000005.1, read on the forward strand.
ATAAAAGCACCACTTCCTTATTTAAAATTAATGCCTAGTGGTGGCGTAACATTAGACGAAAACAATTTAAAATCTTGGTTTGATGCAGGGGCTGTTTGCGTTGGAATTGGATCTGATTTATTTCCAAAAGAAATTTTATCTCAATTGGATTATAACAAATCATATGAAATATTTAAAAAATTAATCGCTACCGTCGAGAAATCTAGAAAATAAAGACATGGAAAATAATTGGTGGGAAATAAATCAAAAAACACGTATCGACACTCCTTTTTTAGCACTTTATATCGAACGTGTTCAATACAACATTGAGCATTTAATTAAATCCGTGAAAGGCGATATTCATAAATTAAGGCCACATATAAAAACGCATAAATTAGGTGAAGTGCTCGATTTGTACAAAACATACCAAATAAACAAGGTTAAATGTGCAACTATTGCTGAAGCAGAATTATGCGCAATTCACAATGTTTTAGATATATTACTAGCCTATCAACCCACAGGATTAAAGCAACAACGCTGGATTACTTTGTTGCTAAAATACCCCAATCTTATTTTCTCTACTATCGTTGATAACCTTGAGACTGCAAAAGAATTATCAGAATTAGGCAAAAAAAACAATATAACATTAAACATCTACTTAGATATAAATGCCGGAATGGATAGAACTGGCGTAAATTATAAAAGCAATTGGGATGACTTAATCTATGAAATAATTAATTTATCAAATATTGAACTTCTTGGATTACACATTTACGATGGTCATTTAAAAGGCACAGTTGAACAAAGAACCAAAGAAGCATCGGACACATTTATCCAAATAATCGATAAACTTTCCGCAGTAGAGCAAAAGCTAAGTCAAAAACTAAAGATAGTCGCAGGTGGATCTAATACATTCCCTTTTTATAGTAGTCAAAAAAACATCGAATGTAGTCCAGGTACATTTGTATTCTGGGATATAAATTATCAAACTAATTTATCAGAACAAAAATTCAAAACTGCAGCTGTTTTAATTGGAACAGTAATATCTAAACCCACAGAAAACACTTTATGTATAGATATTGGATATAAATCTGTCGCGTCAGAAAATCCATTAGACAAACGTCTAACTATTTTAAATGATGACAAATTAATTCCAATATCACATTCCGAAGAACATTTAGTATTAGAAAACAAAGGAGACAAACCATACAACATAGGAGACACTATTTACGCTATCCCTTATCACATTTGCCCAACTTGTGCGCTATACGAAACGGTTCAAATAGTTAATTGGCAGCAAGACATTTACGACCAATGGGACGTTCTTGCTCGCAATAGAAAAATAAATATCTAAAACAACAACAACATTATGTTCATATTTGACGCACATCTTGACCTAAGCATGAATGCTATGGAATGGAACAGAGATTTAAGAAATGATGTAGCCACATTACGCCATTTAGAAAAAGGAATGAATGATAAACCAGATAGAGAAAAAGCTACCGTTTCGTTTCCTGACTTAAGAAAAGGAAACATTGGTATTGTTGTAGCTACTCAAATTGCAAGATTTGTTAAACCGGATAGTGAAATTCCAGGATGGAACTCTCCTCAACAAGCTTGGGCACAAACTCAAGCACAAGTGGCATGGTACAAAACAATGGAAGAAGAAGGAGAACTCTTTTCTATTACTGACAAGAAATCCCTTCAAAAACAAATAGAATTATGGAATGATGGTACCCCAAATGATAAAAAACCTATTGGATATATATTAAGCCTAGAAGGTGCCGATTCTATTATTGACATTTCTTACGTTGAAAAGGCATATAATTATGGATTAAGAGCTATTGGACCCGCTCATTATGGCCCAGGACGCTATGCCAACGGCACAGATTCAACTGGAAAGATGGGAGCAAACGGAATTGAATTGCTTAAAGAAATGGAGCGCTTAAATATTATTCTTGATGCAACACATTTATGTGATGATGCCTTTTGGCAAGCATTAGAAAATTATAACGGTCCTATCTGGGCAAGCCATAATAATTGCCGAAGCTTGGTAGATCACAACAGACAATATAGCGATGAACAAATTAAAGCACTTATTAGTAGAGGAGCAATAATAGGAGGCGCCTTAGATGCGTGGATGTTAGTTTCCAACTGGCAAAGAGGCGTTTCCACTCCACTAAACATGCAGTGTAATCTTGAAACCGTTTTTAAACATATGGATCACATATGTCAACTAGCAGGAAATGCAAATCACATTGGTATAGGTTCAGATCTGGATGGGGCATTTGGTACCGAACAAACACCATATGACTTAAACACCATAGCCGATTTACAAAAATTAGTTTTCATTTTTAGAAGCCACGGTTATACAGAGGAAGATTTAAAAAAAATATTCCACCAAAACTGGATAAACTTCTTAATGAAAAATTGGAATTAAACGAAAGTTAAGCTTGGAACTGCCTGCTTATACGATTTAAGTTTTTCATGATCTGGATCTACTTCAGTAATTACAAAATCTACATCGGATAGGCTGGCAATTTTCATCTTTAAAACAGTATCCAGTTTTTCAGATATAGTAAGTATGGCCGTTTTACGAGAAGATTGAATCATTGCTTTTTTAACCTGAACAGTGTCCCAATCAGAGTCAGAAAGACCCCCCTCAATATCTAGTGCATTTACTCCTAAAATTAATAAGTCAACTTTAATACTTTGCAACTGATTATAAACATCACCACTAACACACATTTGACTATAATGTGAAATGCTACCTCCAATCATTATGGCTTTAACGTTTGGCTTATCTAAAAGCTCCACAGCAGACAAAACCGTAACAGTAAAGATCGTAAGATTCAAATCATTAGGAATTAATCGAATAAACTCCCTAATAGTCGTTCCTCCACCAAGTAACAAAACCATTCCATCATGAAGTAAATCAACAGCTTTTTTTGCAATAATCTGCTTAGACTCACCTGCATAAGTTTGTGATACAGACGAATGATGATATGCTTTAGTCATAGCCCCACCTTTCACTTTTATCAATAACGATTCAGACTCCAGTTCGTTTATATCTCTTCGTATAGTATCCTCTGAAACAAACAATCGATTAGAAAGTGTATCGAAACTCACTCGAGTGTGCAAATTAATCTCTTTTAAAATATGAGCTTTTCTTTCTTCCTTGGTAAAATTTACCAATTCATTATCATTCATAAGATTCTTTTTATTGGAACAAAAATAAACAATTAATGCAATAAAATTGCTAACTCAAATAAAAACAAAACAAATAAATAACACAATATTATCACAAACGACACATTATCACATACAACATGCTAAATTCATTTTTTTTCTTGCATTTTTTTTGCAAATAAAAGGAACTTATCCCATTATAACCTTTAAATTTGTTTTTAACCAATCAAAACCCAAACATGAAAAAAACCCTCTTATTCATCCTAATACTATGTTACTCTTTAGGAAATTCCCAAGAATCATTAAACAACACTAACATCATCCCAGCACCCAATTTCTACAAAGAAACTGGTGATAGCATTACCATAAATGGTCAAATTAAAATTGTTTTTAAAAACAACAAATACACACCCAAGGAACTTAAAACGGCTCAACTTTTTGAATCTGTCATAAACAAAAACACTCAAAAAAAGAAAGCTACACTATTGGTTCAATTCACAACAGAACCTGCCTCTGAAAAAACAAACAAAGAAGCTTATAAAATAAGTATTACCCCAAAAGGAATTTTTGTTACTGGTCAAGAACAAGGTTTGTTTTATGCAATACAAAGCTTGCTTCAACTTTTACCAAATAAAGTATTTGATTCTCAGATAAAACTACCAACTCTTGAAATTATAGACCAACCTAGATATCAATATAGAGGCCTCCACCTGGATGTATGTCGCCACTTTTTTTCAACAGAAGTCATAAAAGATTTTATTGCCCAAATGTCCTATTACAAACTAAATAATTTTCATTGGCACTTAACTGATGACCAAGGATGGAGAATTGAAATAAAAAAATACCCAAAGCTCACAGAAATTGGCTCTAAAAGAGCACAAACACTTGTTGGAAATAAATTTGAAAGATTCCCAAGATTTTTTGACAATATTCCATACGGAGGATATTACACACAAGAAGAAATTAAAGAGGTGGTGAAATTTGCCGAAGATCATTTTGTAAACGTTATTCCAGAAATTGAAATGCCAGGACATGCATCAGCCGCTGTTGCTGCTTATCCAAATTTAGCTTGTTTTCCTTCACCAGACTTAAAAGTGATTGAGTCATGGGGCGTTTTTGAAGATGTTTTTTGCGCGGGTAAAGAAGAAACTTTTGTTTTTTTAGAAGATGTTTTAAAAGAAGTGATGGCACTATTTCCAAGCGAATACATTCACATTGGTGGAGATGAATGTCCAAAATCAAGATGGGAAAAATGTCCAAATTGCCAAAAGAGAATAAAAGAATTAGGTCTAAAAAATGAGCACGAACTTCAGAGCTACTTCATAAAACGCATGGAGAAATTCCTTAATGCAAACGGAAGACAAATTTTTGGATGGGACGAAATCCTAGAAGGTGGCCTTGCTCCTAACGCTACAGTTATGTCATGGAGAGGAGAATCTGGAGGAATTGCAGCCGCAAGAGAAAAACACAAAGTAATTATGACACCTGAGGATTATGTTTATTTTGATCACAACCAAGGATATTCACTACAGGAACCACTAACTGTTGGTCGTTTAACAACCGTTCACGAAGTATATAATTACAACCCAACGCCAGTAGACAGTTTAACAATCGAGCAACAAAAATACATTTATGGAGTTCAAGCTAATATTTGGTCCGAATATGTTACAAGTCCTGCTAAGCTAAATTATATGCTCTACCCAAGATTATTCCCATTTGCAGAAATTGCTTGGACAGAAACTAAGAATAAAAATTATTCAAATTTAATGCTAAAGAGATTGCCGCATCATATAGAAAAATTAGAATCTCAAAAAAGGCTGTACAAAGTTCCTACACCATTTGGAATTCAAGATACTACTGTTATTGCATCAAAATACATATTAGAAATGCAACCAACAGTCAAAAACGGACAGATTTTCTATACTATAGATGGCTATAATCCTGATGAAACTAGCAGTAACTACACAAAACCAGTAACAGTTTATATTCCAAAAGGAGAATTCAGAAATGTAAAAGTGGTACAAATAAGTCCTAGCGGCAGAAGAAGTTCAATCACTACTATCTCCATTAAAAACTCCGAAACACAACCTGCATTGACTATTAAGCCAACAAAAAATGGCTTGAAATATTCCTACACAAACAAACTTGTACAACAAACACTAGAACTAGACACTATTAAATTTGCAAAATCTGGAATACATCAAGGTGTAATCGAAATGAAGAAATACAAGTCTAAGGAAAATCTCTACATGGGCTTAAAGTTTGAAGGCTACATCTACATTCCTGAAACTGCTCAATATGAATTTTCTACAATTGTAGATGATGGTGCCAAATTATTTATCGACAACCAACTCATTGTTGATAACGACGGAAGACACTGGATCAATGAAGCTTTTGGAGCAGCAAAACTTGAAAAAGGCTTTCATAAAATAAACATCAGCTATTTTGATGCTGCAGGAAGTTCAACTTTACAATGCTTTATCCGCCAAGAAGGGAAAGAAAAGCAAGAAATAAATGCTTCTCAATTATATTACGAATAAGAATCAAAACAAAAAACGCATTCACCAAAGTGAATGCGTTTTTTATAACTAAATTGAATTTTATTTCAGATTATCCTTTTAGACTTGCTGCTAAATACTCACGATTCATACGTGCAATATTTTCAAGAGAAATTCCTTTAGGACATTCTACTTCGCAAGCTCCAGTATTGGTACAGTTACCAAAACCTTCAAGATCCATTTGGTGAACCATGTTTAAAACACGATCCGTAGCTTCTACACGTCCTTGTGGCAATAAAGCATACTGAGACACTTTAGCCGAAACGAATAACATAGCCGATGAGTTTTTACAAGTTGCAACACAAGCTCCACAACCAATACATGTAGCAGCATCAAAAGCTGTATCTGCATCATGTTTGTTAATCGGAATTGTATTAGCATCAATTGTATTACCTGAAGTATTTACAGAGATAAATCCTCCTGCATGTTGAATTCTATCAAAAGAAGTTCTATCAACAACTAAATCTTTAATTACTGGGAAAGCTTTTGCTCTAAATGGCTCGATAAAAATCGTATCTCCATCTTTAAACATACGCATGTGCAATTGACAAGTTGTTACACCTCTATCTGGTCCATGCGCCTCTCCGTTAATAAATAATGAACACATACCGCAAATTCCTTCGCGACAATCGTGGTCAAATGCAACTGGCTCGTCTCCTTTATTTATTAATTGCTCGTTAAGAACATCTAACATTTCAAGGAAAGACATATCTGGTTCAATACCGTCGATTGGGTAATCTACGATTCCACCTTTATCTTCAGCGTTTTTCTGACGCCATATTTTTAATGTAAGTTTCATACTTTTTAGTTTGAAAGTCATAAAGTCGAAAGTCGAAAGTCATTTAACATTTAGTCATTTAACCTCGGTTCTTTTGCCTTTTAACTAATTGCTATTTATAACTACGAGTTACCAATTTAATATTATCGAAAATTAATTCTTCTTTGTGTAATACTGCGTCGCTAGGTTTTCCTTTGTACTCCCAAGCTGCAACGTATGCAAAGTTTTCATCATCTCTTTGTGCTTCTCCATCCTCAGATTGGTATTCTTCACGGAAGTGACCTCCACAAGATTCATTTCTGTGTAAAGCATCTTTCGCAAACAACTCTCCTAATTCTAAGAAATCGGCAACACGAGTCGCTTTTTCTAATTCTTGATTAAACTCATTTGCTTTTCCTGGTACTTTTACATCTCTGTAAAACTCTTCACGTAAAGCAGCAATTTCTACAATAGCTTCATTTAATCCTTTAGCATTACGAGCCATACCAACTTTATCCCACATAATCTTCCCTAATTTCTTATGGAAATGGTCAACAGAATGTGTACCGTTATTGTTAAGGAATTTTTCGATTTGGTCTGTTACATTTTTCTCTGCTTCTACGAATTCTGGTAAATCTGTAGAAATAGGTCCCATTTTAATATCTGGTGATAAATAATCTCCGATAGTATATGGCAATACAAAATAACCATCAGCTAAACCTTGCATTAATGCAGAAGCTCCCAATCTGTTTGCTCCGTGATCAGAGAAATTAGACTCTCCAATAGAGAAACAACCAGGAATTGTAGTCATTAAATTATAATCAACCCAAGTTCCACCCATTGTGTAGTGAACCGCAGGATAAATCATCATTGGTGTTACATATGGATTTTCGTCAACGATTTTTAAATACATTTGGAATAAGTTCCCGTATTTATTTTCAACCACTTCAGTTCCTAATTTAATAACTAGGTTCTTATCATTAGCATCTAAACCTTTAATATAAGCTTGTTCTTTACCGTAACGTTGTATCGCTGCAGCAAAGTCAAGGTAAACTGCTTCACCTGTTTTATTTACTCCAAAACCTGCATCACAACGCTCTTTAGCAGCACGAGATGCAACGTCACGAGGAACTAAATTTCCAAATGAAGGATATCTTCTTTCTAAGTAATAATCTCTTTCTTCTTCAGATAAATCTGTTGGTTTTTTCTTTCCTTCACGGATAGCTTTTGCATCTTCCAATGATTTTGGTACCCAAATACGACCATCATTACGTAAAGATTCAGACATCAAAGTCAATTTTGACTGGTGATCTCCTGAAACTGGAATACATGTTGGGTGAATTTGTGTGTAACAAGGATTTGCAAAAAACGCTCCTTTTTTGTGGATTTTCCAAGCAGCAGTTGCGTTACTTCCCATCGCATTTGTCGATAAGAAAAATACGTTTCCATATCCACCTGAACCAATAACAACAGCATGAGCTGAGTGTCTTTCGATTTCTCCTGTAATCAAGTTACGAGCAATAATACCTCTTGCTTTTCCGTTTACGATAACTAAATCTAGCATTTCGTGACGGTTATACATTTTGATTTTTCCACGACCGATTTGACGGTTCATTGCAGAATATGCTCCTAACAATAATTGTTGTCCGGTTTGTCCTTTTGCATAAAAAGTTCTAGAAACTAATGTACCTCCAAAAGAACGGTTATCTAATAAACCACCGTATTCACGTGCCAATGGAACTCCTTGAGCCACACATTGGTCAATAATATTAGTTGAAACTTCGGCAAGACGGTGTACGTTTGCTTCACGCGCACGGTAGTCACCCCCTTTTACTGTATCATAAAACAAACGGAAAACTGAATCTCCATCTCCTTGATAGTTTTTTGCTGCATTAATTCCCCCTTGTGCTGCAATTGAGTGCGCACGACGTGGTGAATCCTGAAAACAAAATGCTTTTACGTTATACCCTAATTCAGCAAGAGTTGCCGCAGCAGAACCTCCAGCTAAACCTGTTCCAACAACGATAACATCTAAGTTACGTTTGTTAGCTGGGTTTACTAAATTAATATGATCTTTATAATCTGTCCATTTGTCCGAAATTGGGCCGTGTGGAATTTTTGAATCTAATGCCATTATAATTTATATTAATTATTGAAATGATGAAATAATGCGATTATCACGAAAAGGGCAGGAACTACTACCGCAAATCCATAACCGAATCTACTTAAAGATCTTGAGTACTTGTTGTTCATCCCCATTGACTGAAGAGAAGAACTGAATCCATGCCAAAGGTGAAAACCTAACAACACAAATGAAATACAGTACAATCCTGTACGAATTGGATCAACAAATTTATGAACTAATTCTCCATAATACCTTGTAGCATCTGGTGCTGTACCTGCTATATACTTATAAGTAACTTCAGGAAACCAAAAATCATAAAAATGTAATACTAAAAATGCTAAAATAACTGCTCCAGAAATAATCATATTTCTAGATGTCCAAGAAGCATTAGCAGCTCCATTGTATTTTGCATAACCAATTGGTCTTGCTGCGCTGTTCTGAAGTGTCAATACAAATCCCATAACGAAATGAAAAATTACACCGATTGCCAAAACAGGTTGCATTACATATTGAATCAGCGGATTGTATCCCATAAAGTGAGAAGCCTCATTAAAGACATCTACACTTATAATAGAAATAAAATTTAAGGAAACATGCAGCGCTAAAAACGTGATTAAGAATATTCCCGAAAGAGCCATAGCAACTTTCTTTAAGATGGAAGCATTCAATAGTGCAGATTGTGCCATAATAGTTTAAGTAGTTTGTTTTAAAAAATTATACAAAAATAACTTAAATACTAATGAACTACAACCATTTCGTCGTTATTTATAATCATTTTAAAGAGTTTTCGCAGACTTCTTTGCAATTAATTTAAAAACAACAAAATAAGATTCCCAAAAATTATAGCATCTATAATTCTTGCTTTTTGTATAATTACCAAATTGTTATTTTTTATGCCTATTTTTTTTGTTTTCCTCAAAAGTGCCCAAACGCTAAATTTTATCTATTTAAAACATCCAAAATCTGACCGCTTAATTTTACCTTTATAGCCTCAAAAAAACCAGAATGAAAACAGGAATTGACGCTATATCTTTTGATGTAGCCAACATACATTTGCCCATAAAAACTTTGGCAACTGCTAGAAATATTGAACCCGAAAAATTAGAAAAAGGCTTGGGTTTAATAAAAATGACTCTCCCAGATACTTATCAAGATACCGTAGTTTTTGGTGCAAATGCTCTAACTAAACTAATTACTGAGAATCAAATAAACCTAAATGAAATAAGCCGAATTTACGTTGGAACCGAAAGCGCAATTGATAGCTCTAAACCTATTAGTTCGTTTTTAATTGCTCTAATGGAACAAAAATTTGGTGAGGATATTTTATCAGAATGTGACGTAGTCGATTTTACCTTTGCTTGCATAGGTGGTGTCGATGCTTTGCAAAATTGCGTTGATTTCATTAAACTAAATCCAACAAAAAAAGCAATTGTGGTTACGACCGATTTTGCCAAATACGATTTAAATTCAACTGGAGAATACACACAAGGCGCTGGAGCATTGGCTATGCTAGTCACTTCAAACCCTAGAATTATTGCTTTTGACGAAAATTGGGCTACAAGCACAAAAGGGGTTTTTGACTTTTTCAAACCTTATAGAAGTATTTCTAAAGAAGCAATCACTCTAAACGAAAACAATAATCCGTGGTTTGATAACTTAGAATCTGAGATAGAAATTCATAAAGACCAACCTGTTTTTGATGGTCAATACTCTAACCAATGTTATATGGATCGTACGCGAGCTGCTTACTTTTCATTCAAAAAACTAAAGAATACTACAGCTACTTTATACAATACTTGGAACAGCATTATTATGCACCTACCCTATTCTTTTCAAGGTAGAAGAATGCTTTCTGAAATCTATGCTTTGGATAGTACAGAAAAAATTATTGCAGAAAATATTGAACCAGCCGATTATCAAAATAAGATTAAAGAAGTTGGAAAATCTGATGCATACAAAACTTTTATCACCGAGAAATTACAACCTGCAGAATTAGCTTCTTCTTTAATTGGAAACCTTTACACAGGATCTATTTTCATGGGGTTACTATCGACTTTAGCTCATTTTTATGATACTAAAAAAGATATTTCTGGAACAAAATTTGGATTTCTAGCCTACGGAAGCGGATCAAAATCGAAAGTTTTTGAAGGAACAATTCAACCCGAATGGCAATCGACTTTAAGCCAAGTTAAACTTTTTGAAAACCTTAGCGAAAGTGTAGAAATTGATTTTGAGACTTACGAAAGACTTCACAAAAAAGAACAAAAACAAAGCGTTCGAACTCCAAAAAACGAATGGGTTTTAGACCGAATTGAAAAGGAAAATCCTGTTTTAATTGGTGCGCGTTATTATAAATGGATTGATTAAATTATACAAAAACCGAGGTTTAATTATAAACTTCGGTTTTTTTATTAAAACGGAATATTTGTTACGGGTACGGATTTCAAATCCACGCAATATTGTCTTTCCGAGGAACGAAGAATCTTTCTTAGTAACTCCACAAAGATTATGGAATTTCTTATGGAGATTTCTCCTTCCGTCGAAAAGACAAGATTGGGGAGTTTCTTTATAGAGCTACTTGTCTGTCTTTAAGTTTAATTCTTTCATTTTTCTCTTAAAAACAATTACAAAATTACACTGTGAATCTAACAAGATTATTTAAAAAGGCTAAACAAATCCTCTTTCCATTTTTCGAATTGCTCATTAATAAATTAAACCTAGACGCTCAAATTTAACTTTATATTTCAGAATATAACCATTCCATTCTTCTTTGTGTTCTTCATTATTATAAATGGACGAAGCATAATCGACAACTTCTTTACTACAATGATTGGCAAAAATAGCTTCAAGATACTGTATTCCCGAATCGATTACTCGCTTTAATATCATCAACTTATCAATTCCATTTTCTTTGCAAGCCTTATCAAGCCACAATCCTTTTCCTATTTTCAGATATTCTTCGAGCAAACTTTCGGTAACAAATTTCGAAGGAATATCATTAATATTAGGTTCATTCTTACCATTCTTAAACACAGATATTATCAGTTCTTCTGAATAAAATTCTGTTGGAATAAATGAAATCAACGTTCCACTTTCGCCTGCTTTAAAACAAAGCTCTTTTGTTATAAACTCTCTTGGTATTTTCTGAATAGCAAAGCCGTTTTTAGCTACTAATTTTTCGCAAAGCTCCTTCGTAATAAAATCTCGATTAACATATTCTAATGCATGAAATGAAATTCCCAAAGCAATATCACACAATTCTTTAGTTTTAAATTCTAGTGGAACTATTTTTAAATCTCTATAATTAGATAGCACTCTTGTATGCCAATATTCGCGATTTTTTGAAGCTGGATTGTTTTGCTTTAAGACTAATTCTCCAAGCTCTAATTCACGTTTAAATTCTTCAAAAGTCTCTATTAATGGATTATCTAGTAACTTTCGTAATTCAATCGAGATGATATCTTCTCCGCTTACATCATCGTACACAGAATTGTTTTCTGGGTCAGAATCGCCCGTTTTATCATTATAATAAAACAATTCATTCTTTCGCTCTGCAAATGTTGTATAATGATCCTCGACTATAAAAACTGGAACTTCTATTGTACCTTCGCATTTAAAATTACCATGATTATAAGATGTCATTACTACTTCCTGAGCCTTTACATTGCCTTTTATCTCAACATACGAGCCTCCTAATAACATACTCTGACAAGCAACATTTCCTGTTATAAAAACATACGGACCATAATCTCCCTCTGCATTTATTATTGTTCCTGTTGTTGAGAGATTTCCATTTATTAAAACTCCTTCAATTCGTAACGTATCAATCCCTTTTAAGGATAGATTCAATAAACTGGCTAACCATTTTTTTTCCTTATCCTCATAAAGATCTAAATAAAAGTTACCATCAAAATTCACATCTTCATTTGCAACAACAAAGAAATCCTGATCGTCCCATTCTTCAAAATAATCGAACCCTTCTCGCTCAATTAAAAAAGGATATGCTACTTTAACTTCTTTTATTGTAACTAATTTAAAAACTAACTCATTCATTTTCTAATGCCTTATTTTAAATATATTTTAGTAGATATGTATTATACGTTAATACTATCTATTTGTATTCTCTTTTAGATTCATTTCCATAATTGGCATGAAACGGTTTTTTATTGAAGTTTCGAATTCTCCAATTTTTACAAATCCCATTTTAGAATAAAAGCGCTCGGCGTTTGGCTCAGCATCGAGTTGTATCTTTTCAATTTTAGCTTCTTTCATTCTGTTTAAAAAATCAAGAAACAAATGCTTTCCAAATCCTTTACCGATATACTCGGGTAAAATAAATAAATTATCCATTTCTACATTTTTTTCATCTCTGAATACATAAGAATAATAACCTATAATTGAATTTTCGTTTACCAATTTAAAAACATTATGATCTCTTATATATTCCTGAGAAATAGTTAAATTTTCATCCCAACTTAAAATTTGTTCTGCCGAATATCCCCAATATGCTTTTGACTTTTTGGTTATTTCTGTTAGGATTTCGTTATCTGTTATGTTTGCTTTTTTTATTATCATAACTTTTGGTTGTTTCTACAAACAATATTACGCAATCTTGCAATTTCGATGAAGAGAAAAACTGCTATTTTTCTTTTCAAAATCAATAATTATCAGAAAAGTTATATTTTTATGGCTTCGGAATAAATTACAAGATGTATTTTACAAACACAGGCTTGTTTTCTACCAAAACCAAAAATGTAAAAAGAATTTTAAATATCTTTGAATTATGAGCACAGAAACAAAACCTAGACATATCGGAAGAAACATTAGCCGAATCAGAGAGCTTAAAGGAATGAAACAAGAAGCACTTGCACAAGCAATTGGCATAAGCCAACAATCTATTTCTAATATTGAAGGAAGCGAAAGTGTTGATGACGAAAAGCTAAAAGCAATTGCCGAAGCGTTGGGCATTCCCGCTGAAGTTATAAAAAACTTTTCGGAAGAGGCTGTTTTTAATATTATTGGAAACACTATTGATATCGATAATAATTCTTCGGCAATCAATTCCAACTGTACTTTTAATCCATTAGATAAACTTCTTGAATCTTTTGAGGAGAATAAAAAACTTTACGAACGATTGGTCGAAGCCGAAAAAGAGAAAGTTGCTCTTTTAGAGAAATTATTGAGCGAGAAATAAAGTTATATAACGACATATTTATAGAGAAACCGAAGTTTAAAATTAAGCTTTGGTTTTTTTATTGAAACGGAATGTTATTGTGGGCACGGATTGCAAATCCGCGCTTACGAATTGGGGAGTGTTTTGTGGAGTTATTTGTGTACTTGCGGGCACGGATTATCAGAAAAATTGTATTTTTAGACCTTGGAAATAAATTACAAGATGTATTTCACAAACACAGGCTTGTTTTCTACCAAAACCAAAAATGTAAAAAGAATTTTAAATATCTTTGAATTATGAGCACAGAAACAAAACCTAGACATATCGGAAGAAACATTAGCCGAATCAGAGAGCTTAAAGGAATAAAACAAGAAGCACTTGCACAAGCAATTGGCATAAGCCAACAATCTATTTCTAATATTGAAGGAAGCGAAAGTGTTGATGACGAAAAGCTAAAAGCAATTGCCGAAGCGTTAGGCATTCCCGCTGAAGTTATAAAAAACTTTTCGGAAGAAGCTGTTTTTAATATTATTGAAAATACTTTTGATATAGAAAACAACAATGGCTCTGCAATTAGTTATGGATGTACTTTTAATCCGTTAGATAAACTTCTTGAAGCTTTTGATAAGAATGAAAAACTTTACGAACGATTGGTCGAAGCCGAAAAAGAGAAAGTTGCTCTTTTGGAGAAGTTATTGAGTGAGAAATAAAGTTTTATAGCAATATATTTATAGAGAAACCGAAGTTTAAAATTAAGCTTCGGTTTTTTTGTTGAAACGGAATGTTGTTGCGGGCACGGATTGCAAATCCGCGCTTACGAATTGGGGAAGTGTTTTGTGGAGTTTCTTGTTTGCAAATCTGCGCAATATTGTCTTTCTGAGGAACGAAGAATCTCTGTTAGTAGCTCCGCAAAGATTATGGAATTTTAGGACGAGACATTTGTTGTGGGCACGGATTACAAATCCGCGCTTACGAATTGAGGAGTTGTTTTGTGGAGCTACTTGCGGAGATTTCTCCTGCGTCGAAAAGACAAGATTGTAAACTGAGACTATAAACTAAATAGCCCTACGACTCCGCTCAGGATGACAGGTAAAACGACGTTGCGTGAGGGATAGAGGCGATATCCTTTTATGGAGCGTAGCGGAATAAAAGATAAAGCCGAAAGCCCGACCCGGAGGGACACGCCATTATCAAGATTCTAAGTTAATATCGTTTAGAAATCTGCTAAATTTTTGTGGAACATAATTCCGAAACAAATAAGAAAATTTTAATAAAGCAACCCTTTTTAGTATTTCTAAAATTAGTATTTTTGAGTATTCAAAGTATAAAACCTAATTAACATGAAATATCATCAAATAAACAGTTCTCTTTTTATAAAAAATCGCGAAAAATTCATGGCTCAAATGAAGCCGAAAAGTGTAGCGGTATTTAATTCTAATGATATTTACCCAGTTAGTGCCGATAGCACATTACCATTTGCTCAACATAGAGATATTTTTTACTTAAGCGGTGTTGATCAGGAAGAAAGTATCTTGTTGCTTTTTCCGGATGCGCCTTACGAAAACCAACGTGAGATTTTATTTTTAAAAGAAACTAACGACCATATTGCTGTTTGGGAAGGTGAAAAACTTACTAAAGAACGTGCTTTTGAAGTTTCTGGAATAAGAACAGTTTACTGGTTGCAAGATTTTGAAAAAGTCCTTAACGAAATGATGACTTATTCGGAAACGATGTACATTAATACTAACGAACATTACCGCGCAACTGTTGAAACTGAAACTCGCGAAGCTCGTTTTGTAAAATGGTGGAAGGAAAGATATCCAGCGCACCAAGTTGCTAAAAGTAATCCTATTTTACAACGCATTCGTTCGGTTAAAGAAAGCGAAGAAATTGATTTGATTCAACAAGCTTGTAACATTACTGAAAAAGGTTTCCGTAGATTGTTGTCTTTTGTAAAACCTAATGTTACGGAATACGAAATTGAAGCTGAACTTATTCACGAATTTATCCGTAATCGTTCTAAAGGTTTTGCTTATACTCCGATTATTGCTTCTGGAAATAATGCTAACGTATTACACTATATCGAAAACAACCAACAATGTAAGGCTGGAGATTTAATCTTGCTGGATGTTGCGGCCGAATATGCTAATTATTCTAGCGATATGTCTCGTACAATTCCTGTTTCGGGTACATTTACTGCTCGTCAGAAAGCGGTTTACAATGCTGTTTTACGTGTAAAGGACGAAGCTACAAAAATGCTTACTCCTGGAACTCTTTGGAAACAATACCATCTTGAGGTTGGAAAAATTATGACTTCGGAATTATTAGATTTAAAACTAATTGATAAAGCCGATGTTCAAAACGAAAATCCTGATTGGCCAGCGTATAAAAAATATTTCATGCACGGAACGTCTCACCATATGGGATTAGACACGCACGATTATGGATTGTTGCATGAACCAATGAAAGCCAATATGGTTTTTACGGTTGAACCTGGTATTTATATTCCTGCTGAAGGTTTTGGTATTAGACTTGAGGATAATGTTGTGGTTCAGGAAACTGGAGAACCATTTAACTTAATGCGTAATATTCCTATCGAAGCTGATGAAATAGAAAGCTTAATGAATGTTTAAACACATTTCATTCTAGTATAAAGACAAACGGTTTACAGATGTGTAGACCGTTTTCTTTTTCCATTCATAACAGATTACTTTTTACAACATAAATTCATTTCATTGAAAAATATTTCCTTTAAAAATATCAACATCTCTTATTCAGACGCAGGAAAAGGTACTGCAATTGTTCTGCTTCATGGTTTCTTAGAAAATAAAACCATGTGGAATCATTATGTTGATGCATTTTCTAAAAATTACCGTGTTGTTACCATTGATTTATTGGGGCACGGAAAAACGGAACCCCTTGGCTATGTTCATACAATGGAAGATAATGCCGATGTGGTTAAGGAGGTTTTGTCTCATCTTGAAATAAAAAAAGCTGTTTTTATAGGACATTCTATGGGAGGTTATGTCGCTTTGGCTTTCGCCGAATTGTATTCTGAAAACATGCAAGGTTTGGTTTTATTAAATTCTACTTCTAAACCCGATAGCGCCGAACGAAAACTAAACCGAACTAGAGCTATCAAAGCTGTCAAACAAAACTACACTGGTTTTATAGGTTTAGCGATTGGAAATTTATTTAGCGAAAACAACCGCGAAAGGCTTGCTACAAATATAGAGTTAGTAAAAGAAGAAGCTTTAAAAACGCCGCTTCAGGGAATAATAGCGTCTCTTAAAGGAATGAAAATAAGAAAAGACAAAGAACAGATTTTACACACTACTCTTTTTCCGAAGCTATTAATTTTAGGAAAAAAAGATCCTGTTTTAAACTACGAAGAAAGTATTTCGCAAATTGAAAATACAGAAGTAAAACTTGTTTCTTTTGATGATGGACACATGAGCTCTATCGAGAACGAAACAGAATTGACTACTGTTTTATTAGATTTTTTTGCTAAAATTTAATGCTACATTATCTAGTTCTAAAGCAACAAAAAAGGCTATTTCACAAGAAATAGCCTTTTTTTTATGAGTAAAAATAAATCTATAATTTAGAAGATATATCTTTTTTAAATCTAGCCAAAACCGCTCTTGTCATACCTAAATTAGCTTTAGATGAATCTACTGCTAAATAAATAAAATATTTTTCGTCATCAGAAACATCTATAATATGTAACTGATTCGTTAGAGTAATTAATATGTCATTGATTTTCTGGTCTAAACCTAAAGCTTTAATCGCTTTCATTTTTGCTTTAACAACTTCTAAGTTATATGCTGAGGCTAATTCTGGATCAAAATTTGGGTCGACAGTAAGTGAAGAATATGACATTCCAGTTTCAACTTCTGTTACAGATACAGCGATAAAACCTGAAATATTCTCTTTCAAATCATTTTGAAAATTTTGTAAAAAATCTGACATGCTATTTAAAATTAAAATTAATTATTATAAATCGTTTCCATTCTACGAAGTAAAAGTCCCATTTTACTTGTGTCTTTAGAAAGCAAAGCAACACAGTTATCATCTTGGTTTTTAATTGCAACTACAATCCCTTCCTCATTTTTAATCATGACTTGTTTAAGTCCTCCTACATCAATATCCTCTGATAACTCCAAGCACATTTTTAAAATCATACCGATCATTGCAGCTACATTGCCATCGTAATCCAAATTAACCGATTCGATTAAAATACCGTCAATACTAAAAATCAATCCAGAATCGACTCCCGTCTCTATTACCAAATCGTTTAAATCAATATCTCCTTGCATATGTGTGTTTTTTTGTGGGGTCAAAGTTATTTTAAAATAGAGGAGTGCCTAGTTAAACACTTGTTAAATAAAAGTTAATCATACTAACCTTACATCCCATTATTTATAGTTCAATTTTTTGGCAATAATAAAATGTTTTGAATAAGAAAAAACAACTATAACCGCTAATAATTACCATAAAAAAAACAACTCCTAATACAAACAACAATATAGCAAATCGACTTTATTAGATAAAACTCATTATCAAATCATTATATCTCTTTTTTTACATAAATTTGCAAAAAATAAGTTCTATGAAAACAACTGATGAATTACGCTTTGACTTAAATGTCAAGCTAATGAAATTCCGTAGATTTCGCTTCATAAACGGAGAGATCACTTTGGGAGATCAAAAACAAGAACAGGCTAAAAAAGGTTTTTTCAAAAAAATATTTAGCTAAAATAATTCACAAACGAAAGCTTTTATCAAAACCGCCCCTTTTGATAAATCTTTTAGTAATTCTACAGTATCTTTTCTTCAAAAGGTTTTTCAATATCTAAGATTTCATTTAAAAGCAAAACTATCTGCTCTAAGTAATCCTTCATTATTTCGCTAGTAATAATCGTATTAGTATCTTTTTCTTCTTTCAATCCAAAAGGCAAAAACCCAGATTTTAAATTCTTGAAAGAAATAATTCCTGCTTCTATAGGCAATCCTTTAGCATTATTCTCATACATAAAAGCATAAGCTAGAACTTGAATAATTTTATCGTTTTTTATATCAGTTACAAGTCCATCCCAGTTCTTAAGAACAACATTTGCCTTATCTACTTTACCAGTTTTATAATCTATAATTCTAATAATACCATTACGCTGTTCAATTCTATCGACATTACCTTTTATCAAAACAGGAAAAGGCAAACTTGGATGCGTCAATGTTCTTCCAAAAGTTTCTTCGATTGCCAAAATTTTAATTGCATCTCCTTCCTTGATACTGTCAAGTTCTACTTTCAAGAAATTGGTAACATTACGTTTGGCTACTTCAAAAGCCAAAAGATTACGTCCCTTCTTGATCTCACCCTCTTTATAAACCAATTTAAACTGTTTTAAGACTTCGTTATCCAACAATTTAAAACAATTCAGAATATCACTCTCTGAGATAAATTTTCCAATAAAAGGATCATACAATGCTTTAAGCGTCTCGTGAATAATAGTTCCTAAAGTATTTAAAGCAATATTCTCTTCTACTTCTTCTACTTCACGTATTCGTAATATTTTCTGAAAATAAAACTGAATCGGATTCCGAATATAACTCGTTAATGCTGATGGAGAAAAGCCAACTGTGGCAATCTCTTTCAAACGTGCCATCACAGCTTCAGATTTAGGAATAACCATGGGCTCATACGCAGTTTCAGGTAAAACCGCATTATAGATTTCGTGAGTTAAATTATGCTTTGGTTGTTTTTCGACTTCTAGTTGTGTTATAAAACGACTGCGCTCCCCTGCATCTAACCCTTCACTTTCGGTGTTATAGAGCAAATAAATATTTTTAGCACGCTGTAACAAATGATAAAAATGGAAAGTATATATAGCATCTTTTTCCTTAAAAGTTGGCAAACCTAATTCCCGTTTCACATCGTAAGGAATAAATGAATTCATAGATTTACCCGCTGGAAATTTTCCTTCGTTCATAGAAGTCACAATTACGGTATCAAAGTCTAAAACACGACTCTCCAAAACTCCCATTATTTGCAAACCATTTAAAGGCTCTCCTTCAAACGAAACTTCTGCTACCTCAATAACTTGCTTATAAATAGCATAAAGTGTATCTATTTTATCAATATGTTGATGTTGCAAATAATAATTAATCAACTTATTAATTACTTTAAAAATCGCAAAAACAAACGTTTTTGCAATCTTATCTTCCTCGTTATCATTACTTAGATTACCTTTTATCAAAAGTAAAAGCGCCGAAATGTTATTTAAAACAGCAACGGAACCTGAATCCCACTTTTGAAAAAGTAACTGAAACAAATCTGTTTGATTCTCATTAAGCTCAATAATTTTGGAGTGGGTTATAAAAGTATAATTGTTTTGATTTATCTTTTTCACTAATTCCTTCACTTTAGCATAAGGCTCGACCAAAGGATGAGTTAAGATATCCAGAACATCCTTGTAATAAAAAACATAAGAGGTACTATTTCTAGACAATGCATTAGTATGCATTTTGAAAAGTTTTGCAATTAAAATTTGAGTTGGATTATTCTTGCTTGAATATCCCATTGTAATATTTAAAGCTCCCACGGTAGATGGTAAAGCATACAAAACTGGTACGAGTAAATTTTCATCTCCTAATACTACTGCAACTTTATCTAAAGATGAACCCGGATTATTGGTAATAATTTCTTCAATTATACTCCCTGTTATTTTTGCCTGACCAATAGATTTTGGCGTACCAATAACTTGAATGTTTTTTGATTGAGAGAAATCATCCAATATCCATTCAAAAGGGTTGGCTTTATAATGTTTCCAATCTTGTTTAAAACGTCTAACAAATAATCCTGCATCGTGGTAAGGATCATTTAAGAAGGTCTTATCAATATCCCAATATATTTTGGCCTGCTCAGAAGCAATTAAATGTTGAATAATTTTTTCTTCGGCAGCATTTAATGCATTAAATCCAGCAAAAACAAAATGCTCCTTTGAAACAGAATTAGTAAAATGATTTATATTATTTACCGCTTCCCTATATATCAACCCCTGATAACCAATTTGTTTATTTAATAAATGGGCATATAAAGATTCATAATAATTAGGTAGCAACTTCCAAAAATCAATATAATTCTCTAGTAATTGTGTTTTATTTTCAACCTCAATTCCCCACTTTTTAATATCCTCAATATCCTTAAGATAAGAAAGTACATGTGATGGATCTAATAAATACCTATCAATCTCATTAAAATCCTGCAATAATGTTTTGGCCCAATTGGCAAACAACTCAAAAGACTGCTGATTTTTTTTCTCTGTAATAGACAAATACACTTCATAAAACTCGAACAACAATTCTATTGAGTCAATTGAACGCACAGAAGCAATGTCCTGAATAAATTCTTCGATACTAATTATCTTGGGACTAATAACTGTATTTTGAATTTGTTTTTTTAAAGCTTCAACAAGAAAAATTTTGGCTCTTTTATTGGGTAAGACAATTGTAGTCTCGGCCAATTTACCTAAATAGTCTTCAATAATAACCTTTGCAATCTTATCTAAAAAGTAAATCTCTGTCATTGTATAAAAATAAAAAAAGCCATTCAATTAAGAATGGCTTTTTAAAATTATTTAGAAAAGTAAATTACAATTTACCTTCGTATTTAGAACCTATGTGTCTAATTTCAGTTCTTCTGTTTTCAGCTCTACCTTTAGCAGTTTTGTTACTTGCTACTGGTTGAGATGAACCAAATCCTTTAGCAACTAAATTATCTGGGCTTACACCTCTTTCGATTAATGCATTCATTACAGCATTAGCTCTATCTTCAGATAATTTGTTGTTGATTTTAGCAGAACCTGTACTATCAGTATGTCCTTCGATGCTAAATTTAGCATTTGGATAAGCTTTAAGGATTTCTTTGATAGCATCTAATCTAGCAAGAGTAGTAGCATCTCCTTTTTTGAAAGTAGCTTTTCCAGTGTCAAAGAATACTGCTCTAGCTTGAACTTTAAGATCATCTAATACAGCAGTAGTTACTTCTGGACAACCTCTGTTACTAGCTGGACCAGGTACAGTAGGACAATCGTCATCTTTGTCAAGTACACCATCTTTATCAGCGTCTGGCCAAGGACATCCACCGTTTTCTTTAGGACCTGCTACAGTAGGACATTTGTCATCTTTATCAGCAATACCATCACCGTCAGCATCTGGACAACCTTTTAAAGAAGCTAAACCAAATGTATCTGGACAAGCGTCATCTTTATCAGCAACACCATCACCGTCTCTATCTGGACAACCGTTTAAAGCAGCTAAACCAAATTCAGTTGGACAAGCATCACTTGCATCAACGATACCGTCTCCGTCAGTGTCAGGACATCCGTTGAATTGTTTTAAACCAGCAACATCTGGACAAGCATCATCTTTATCGTAGATACCATCTCCGTCAGTATCTTTACCTCCAAATTTGAAAGTAAGACCTGCTGAATGTTGGAAATGAGATGGAGCGTCTGGAATACCATAAGAATCTTCTCTATCTCCAAAAGATTTTTTGTAAGTAGTAGCTAAAGATAAACCGATTGATTCAGAGAACCAAAAAGTTAAACCAGCTCCTGGGTTAACAGTACCATAACTGCTATCTCCAAAGAAAGTATAACCTCCACCAACGCTTAACGAAGGATCGATTACTTTAGATTTGATCAAAGACATGAAGCTATATCTAAGTGTAGCATCAATACCATAATACATTAAATCTCCAGGGTTAGAAACTACATAACCACGAGAATCGTGACCTGGTGCAGTTGGATCAAACTTTACGTATCTATCAATTTTATTTACAGAACCTTGTAATCCTACAGAGAAATTATCACCAATGTATCTAGATACACCGATGTAAGATACTGAAGGAAGAATGTTCCAGTTGTCTTTTGCTGCGAAAGCCTGAGAAAAATGTTGATCTGCCCAGTTATGTCCTCCACCAGCACTCGTTTTAGTGTCTACGGCATTAACTCCAAAAGAGATAGCCCATGGATTGTTACTGTCTTGTGCGTGAGAAGTTAACCCCATCGCCATCATCACAGCAACTAAAAGTTTGTTAAGATGTTTCATACTTAAATTTATTTAATTACAATTTAGTTAATTATAGACAAAAGTAATGCGTAAATTTTTAACTACAAAATGAAATGTTAAAAAAAAGCAATAAGAAATGCTAAAAGTGGGAATTATACAACTTTTAACAGTTTTCCAACCTTAATAAATGCCTCTAAAGCTCTGTCTAAGTGCTCTTTTGTATGAGCCGCAGACAATTGCACTCTTATTCTAGCTTTTTCCTTAGGAACCACAGGAAAGAAGAATCCTATTACATAAATACCCTCTTTTAAAAGCTCATCTGCCATATTTTGCGATAATTTCGCATCATAAAGCATCACTGGAACGATAGCTGAGTCCCCATCTATTATGTCAAATCCTGCTTTCTTTAAACCATCTTTAAAATAATTAGTGTTCCATTCTAATTTATCTCTTAGTGTAGTATCTTTTTCAAGAAGTTCAAAAACCTTTATTGAAGCTCCTACAATTGCTGGCGCTAATGAATTTGAAAATAAATATGGTCTTGATCTCTGACGCAATAATTCAATAATTTCTTTTTTAGCCGTAGTATAACCTCCCATGGCACCACCTAAAGCTTTACCTAGAGTTCCTGTTATAATATCAACCCTACCCATTACTCCTTTAGCCTCAAGAGTTCCTTTTCCAGTTGCACCTATAAACCCTGCAGCGTGACATTCATCAACCATAACCATGGCATCATATTTATCTGCCAAGTCGCAAATTTTGTCTAATGGAGCTACAAGTCCGTCCATTGAGAACACTCCATCGGTAACAATTATTTTAAAACGAGCCCCAGCCTCATTGGCTTTAATCAGCTGTTGTTCTAAATCTTCCATATTGCTATTCTCATAACGATAACGAGCCGCTTTACACAAACGAACCCCATCTATTATCGAAGCATGATTTAAACTATCCGAAATAATCGCGTCATTTTCCCCCAATAAAGGCTCAAAAACACCTCCATTAGCATCAAAGGCAGCCGCATACAGTATTGTATCCTCTGTTCCATAAAAATCGGCAATCTTTTTCTCTAATGTTTTATGAATATCTTGTGTTCCGCATATAAAACGCACAGATGACATTCCAAAACCATGCGTATCCATAGCGTCTTTTGCCGCCTGAACAACTTCTGGATGTGAAGACAATCCCAAATAATTATTAGCACAAAAATTCAAAACTTTCTCTCCAGTAGAAATAGTTATTTCAGCATCCTGAGCAGAAGTTATTATTCTTTCTTTTTTAAAAATTCCGTTTTCTTCAATAGTTTGCAATTCATTTTGCAAGTGCTCTTTAATTTTTCCGTACATTTTTACGTATTTAATATGTTAAACTTTAACAAGTTATCCAAATTCAGCCTTTAACAACTGATTAATTTTTTCACAAATTTACTACATCGATATCGGTTCCTATATACACCAATGCCTTTTTTAACACTTTAAACCCCATATTTTCAATAGCAAATTGATATTCTTCTAACTGTTTCTTGTATTTTGGGTTAGCAGAACCTGTTTTATAATCCAAAAGATAAGCCTTTCCATCAGGAGTAATGGCTACTCTATCTGGCTTTAAAATTTTTCCCTCTTTTTGAATTATAGTTTCTTCATTCAAAACTCTATTATCGTTTTCAAAACAAACGCTGATCTCAGGATGATTTACAATTTCTTGAATTGTCTTTAAAACAATGTCTTTTTGATCAAAAGTAATTAATCCGCTTTCTAATGCTTTTACAATTGCCAAATCTATATCTGACGCATATTTTACAAAAGCCAATATTTCATGTATTACATTTCCATAAGATATAGCTTCCTGCTGTTGTGTACCCCACATTAATGCTTCGCGTTGGGCTATTTTAATATTTTTTGGATTTAAAACCTCTGAAACCAATGGAATTATTTTTGTAGATGACGAATGCTTCTCTTCCGAAGATAATTTAGTCGAATTACCAAATTCATACTCCAATTTACCTTCCTCATAAACCCCTAGATTAATTAAATATTTTATAAAAAAAGAAGCCATGTTACCAGGGAATTCGCCATCCTTTCGTTGCTTTATTTCCTGAGAAATAACATATAACTGCTCCTCTGCACGTGTCAATGCAACATACAAAACATTTACATTATCAAGTAGCTCTTCTTGTTTTTTTGAATTAAAAACCAAAGCAGCATCTTCTCCAAATCCTGCTACAGCACTACTATTATCTATTAACACTTTTGGCAGACCAAAGTCCTCTTCCTCCGCATTTAACCACAATTTATCCTTAGGTTTCCTACTGTAATCTTCTTCTGCAAAAGGCATAATAACAACTGGGAACTCTAATCCTTTTGACTTATGAATAGTCATTATACGAACTGCATTATTCCCTTCTGGCGATGGAATACTAAATTTCTCAGCATTTTTATCCCAATAACTTAAAAAATCTGAAATACCAGCTTGATTTCGGATATCTCTTTCCAAAACTATATCAAGAAAATATTGCACATAGGCATTATTATATTCTGGACGTACAAATTTTGAAACTATTGTTTCAACTGCTTCATAAAGCGATTTTTTACGAATACTCTCAAACGAAAGTAAAACATCAAATTTTTCTAACCATTTTTCGAAAGCAATTTCATCTCGCTCCCCCATTCCTTCAGCAATAAAATCATGGATTGGCATTTTGATGTCTGTATTTTTTGCTAAAAAATGTAAAAAATTAGCCTTTGCTTCTAAATCGGCATTATTATTCAAATATTTCAACAAGTGCACAATCAATCGAACTTCTGTTGCATTCTGAATCATCAATGTTTCCGAAGATAATAACGGGATTTTTTGTTCCGTTAAATAATTTGCGACAGCGATACCTTGACTCCTCTTACGAGTCAATATAACAATATCCTTATACTCAAACCCTTCACGCAATACTTTCTGAATTGTATTTAAGGTTGCCAAAACATACAAATCTGTTTTCTCTAGTGTTGAATCATCTTCAATCTGATCA
The DNA here is from genome assembly GCF_030409845.1 of Flavobacterium branchiarum. NCBI lineage: Bacteria > Pseudomonadati > Bacteroidota > Flavobacteriia > Flavobacteriales > Flavobacteriaceae > Flavobacterium > Flavobacterium branchiarum. Next base: position 1,657,357 of record NZ_JAUFQQ010000005.1, read on the forward strand.
TTTTTTTCAATTGCAGGAAGAAACGAAATATTTACATATCCTCCTTTTTTAGGATTTGTCTTTTGATGACTATGATTTTCATACAGATCTTTGTAATCTGCATTTTCAAACTCTGATGAAATTAATTTAAAAAAACCATTATTAAATTCAATAACCTCACTATAACTTCGATAATTGGTATCTAAATGTGTTATGATTTTATCTGGATTAGTAAACGGATTCAAATCCTTACTCAACTCGATAAACTGCTCCGCTTTTCCTCCCCTCCAACGATAAATAGATTGCTTTGGATCTCCCACAATCATCAAGGTTCCTTTTACTCCATAATCATCTTGACCTGAAAGCGCATTATCTATCAAGGGAATTAAATTCTGCCATTGCATTTCGGATGTATCCTGAAACTCATCAATAAAAAAATGACGATACCTTTCTCCCAAACGTTCATATATAAAAGGCGCAGGTTGGTTTTGAATCTCACGATGAATGATTGCATTAAATTCTGAAATAGACAAAACATTTTGTTCTTTTTGAATTTTTTCCAATTCATTACTTACCGTGTTTAATAACGAAAGTGGGGTAATATTTTTAAGGAATGCTTTGTAAAAATCTCTTTTCTCAAAATTCTTATATACCTTATCCAAAATCAGAAGTAATTCTGGAATAATATTTTCTATTAAAGCCCTGTCTTTTGCTGTTTTATTTATTGCAATATCATCAAACTCATGAAATGTTTTATTCTTAGGATTAAACTTTCCATCACGAATACTTTCGAGATGATTCGGAAAAGTTCCTCTTGAGAAGGATTTTAAATCAATTCCGTTTTTTTCAATTAACGAAAGTGCATTGGTAGCAAAAACAGTATTTTCCTCTTCAAGGTCTTTACACAAAACCTTAAGTTTCTTTTTTATTTCAACAAATTCTTCAATTGACTTATCGTGAAAATGAGTAATCTCATTTCGATTATTCTCATTCAATATTAACCTTCCAGTATCAAGAATTTCACGAGAAACATCCCAACTTTTATCATCGTCGGTTTTTTCCATCGTAAAATCAATCAATAACTTGGTCAACGTTTCGTCCTGACCTGCTTGCGCAATAATCGCATCAACAGCCTCTACAAGTAAATTTTCGGTATCTAGAGTTACCTCAAAAGTCATAGGTAAGTTTAAATCATGTGCAAAAGCACGTATGACTTTATGCGTAAACTTATCAATTGTCGATATATCAAAAGCGGCATAATTATGAATAATATGCTTAATGATATTTTGTGATTTTGTTTTTAATTCAATAACAGAAAGACCCGTTTCACGGGCTAAATCGTTCATTAGATCAATCGCTTTTGAAGAGGGTTCGTCTTTTGCAAACTCAGACAAACTCCCCACAATACGACTTTTCATTTCATGCACCGCCTTATTGGTAAATGTGATCGCAAGAATATTACGATAGGCATCATTTTTAGACGCCGAAAGAATAATTTTAAGATATTCCTTAACTAATGTATACGTTTTACCAGAACCAGCAGATGCGTCATATATAGAAAAGGAGTGTCTTTGCATTTTTTAGTTTTTTTGTACTGTAAAAGTAAAACATCCCGAGAACTATCGGCTGTTAAAAACTAAAATTCTAGAAAGTAAATTTATTCGTGTTTATTAAATGCTCTTTTGTTAAAGACAATTAAAATCCCAACACCTGTAGAAATCGCCATATCTGCAAAATTAAAAATTGCATTAAAAAACTTAAAATTTTGTCCTCCCCATATTGGAAACCAGTTTGGTAGATTTCCTTCCCATATTGGAAAGTACAACATATCAACTACTTTACCATGAAACAATGTACCATAATGCTCTGGAGCAAATAATGTCGCTAGATTATTATAACTATCATCGAAAATCACACCATAAAAAACAGAATCAATGATGTTTCCTACTGCACCAGCTAAAATTAAGGAGATTGCAACAATTAAATATGTCGAGCTCTTTTTTTTGACTGAATCGTATAACCAATATCCGATACCAAAAACAGCGAAAATCCTAAACACAGTCAGAATTAGTTTTCCATATTCACCCGGTATTTTCGTACCCCAAGCCATTCCTTCATTTTCAATAAAAAGAATCTTAAACCATTTAAAAACTTCTACCTCTTCACCTAAGACAAAATTGGTCTTAATATAAATTTTAGAAATTTGATCAATAATTAATATGATGAAAATAAGTAAATACGCTTTTCGTAGTGACATTTTATAATTTTTTATTGGCGCAAAAGTAACAATTTAATCAAAAAAAACGCTCCACTAGGAGCGTTAATTATTTCGTAACAAAATGTTTCATTAATTCCTACCATTATTCCTAACAGGCTTGGACCCCTCTGAAAAAAAATTTGAGATTGAATTAAACAATCCTTTTGATTCTTTTTTCACCTCTCCAGCATTACCCGTATTGGCTTGTCTATTTTTCGAACGAGCAACATTCAGCTTAATTCGCATCTTTTCAAAATCCTTTATTCTAACATCAACATCTGATTTAACATCTCTAAACTTCAATACTTTAGCCATAAACTCATATATTAAATTAAAACTTAACTAATTATCAACACTACTCACAATAATACGTAATTTATTTTAATTATTAACAACTGAATACGTAAAATTCATAAGTAATTTTGATTAAATTAGCTAAATAAATTATTTTTTAACAACTCCCCAAATATCCTCACTATGAATGAAATCACTACCATCCTAAATGAGTTTTTAATTCAAACCAAATCAACATCGGCACTAATATCGGGTGTAAAAGGAAAACTAATTACTTCCTTACACTTAGACTATAGCGATAGTGTAGCTACAATGAGCGATGCAATTATATCTATGAGCGAGAAATTCCTATCCGACTTAGACAAAGGTGCTCTAAAACAATTATATCTTAAAACTACCGATGGCGTTGCTGTTGCAAACAAAATAAACAATTCCCACAGCATTATCGTTTTCTCAAATGACGGTAGCAACCTCGGGTTATTTTTACGTAATATCGATGAATTAGCTACTCAACTTAACAAAATCAGTCTATTAAAATAATTAATAATCAACTAATCCCCAAAAAAATTATGAGCAACGACTTTTTAAATGTTTTTCTTACTGAAATGAAAACAAACGTAAATGGTTTTATAGCTGTCGCTGTAACCGAAATCGAAACTGGATTAAGCTATGGCAACATTAGTATTGATTCAGCATTTGATCCTGAATTAGCCTCTGCATACAATCTTGAGGTAGTTAAAGCTAAATTAAGCGCAGTAAAAGCATTGAACCTAAATCAAGACATTGAAGATATTTTGATCACACTGACCAGTCAAATTCATATTATCGACATCTCCCCCAACAACAAATTCATGGTCTATCTAGTTGCTGACTCAGCAAAAGCCAACTTAGGGATGACAAGAGCTGTTTTAAGAAAACACAAAGCTGATTTAGAAAAAAACCTAGCATAATTACTATTTCAATTAAGCTACATACAGATAAGTCAAAACTAATTTTAAAATCTTAGTTCCTCTTATTATCACAAAAAAAAACGCTCCTTAAAATAGGAGCGTTTTTCATTTATGTTTAAAAATTATCTTTGCAAATTTTTAGCTTCAATACTCATAGTAGCATGAGGAACTATTTTCAATCTTTCTTTACCAATTAATTTCCCTGTTACTTTGCATACACCGTAAGTTTTATTTTCTACACGGAATAGCGCATTCTTTAAATCTCGAATAAACTTTTCTTGTCTGATAGCTAACTGCGAGTTTGCTTCTTTGGACATCGTTTCGCTTCCTTCTTCGAATGCTTTAAACGTTGGAGATGTATCATCGGTACCATTATTTAAATCATTCATATAAGCACTTTTAATCAAGTCTAAATCTGCTTGCGCTTTTTGTATTTTGCTTAAAATGATCTCTTTGAACTCCGCTAAATCAGCGTCAGAGTATCTTGTAATTTCATCTACCATCTTATATTTATTTTGAAATTAATATCGTTGTTTTAATATCATCAAACTCAATTTCTACGCCGCTTTCTAATTCGTCTAAGAAAACCAAGCTATCAGTTAATGTCTCAGACTTGATATAGTCTTCGTTTTTAAGAATAGCATTTTCTAATATACCACTTCTTTTTATTTGTACCTTTATTTTATCGGTTACTTCAAATCCAGAATCTTTACGGATATTTTGAATTCTATTAACCAATTCCCTTGCGATACCCTCATTTTTCAATTCTTCCGTGATTGTAATATCAAGCGCAACCGTTATTCCGTTTGAATTAGCAACCAACCAACCTTCGATATCTTGTGACGTGATTTCGACATCTTCTAAGGATAAAGTTACACTTTTTCCTGCAATAACAATATCCAATGAACCTTCCTTATCTAACTGACTGATTTGTTGCGCAGTAAAAGATTGTATCTCCTTGGAAATCAACCCCATATCTTTACCAAATCGTGGACCTAAGGCCTTAAAATTAGGCTTAATTTGCTTCACCAAAACACCCGAAGCGTCATCTAAAAGGACAATTTCTTTTACATTAACCTCAGCTTTAACTAGCTCAGAAACTGCTTCAATTTCACTACGCTGATTGTCGTCAAGTACTGGAATCATTACCTTTTGCAATGGTTGACGTACCTTAATCATCTCCTTCTTACGAAGTGATAAAACGAGTGAAGAGATCGTTTGTGCTTTCTGCATTTTACTCTCTAACGTTTTATTAACAAAGTTTTCAACGTATTTTGGAAACTCTGCCAAATGTACGCTATCGAAATTTTCTGACTGTGTTGAAGTTGTTAAGTCTCTGTAAAGCTTATCCATAAAGAAAGGAGCTATTGGAGCACTTAATTTACTTATAGTCAACAAACAAGTATAAAGAGTCTGATATGCAGCTATTTTATCATGCGCATACTCCCCTTTCCAAAAACGACGACGACATAAACGAACGTACCAGTTACTTAAGTTCTCTTGAACAAAGTCTGATATTGCACGAGCCGCTTTTGTTGGTTCATAATCAGCGTAAAAAGCATCTACTTCTTTGATAAGCGAATTTAATTCAGAAATAATCCATTGATCAATTTCTGGTCTTTCGTTTAACGGAATTTCTGCTTCAGCATATTTAAATCCATCAATATTCGCATACAATGAAAAGAACGAATAGGTATTATATAATGTTCCGAAGAATTTTCGACGAACCTCAGCAATTCCCTCAATATCAAATTTCAAGTTATCCCAAGGGTTTGCATTTGAAATCATATACCAACGCGTCGCATCTGGACCGTATTCTTCTAATGTTTTAAATGGATCTGTTGCATTACCCAAACGTTTAGACATTTTCTGTCCGTTTTTATCTAAAACTAATCCGTTTGAAACAACATTTTTGTAAGCTACTTTATCAAAAACTAATGTTCCGATTGCATGCAATGTATAAAACCAACCACGTGTTTGATCTACACCTTCAGCAATAAAATCAGCAGGAAAGTCTTTATTTCCATCAATTTTATCTTTGTTTTCGAAAGGATAATGCCATTGCGCATATGGCATAGCTCCTGAATCAAACCAAACATCAATTAAATCAGCTTCACGTTGCATTGGTTTTCCTGATGGAGAAACCAAAGTAATCTTGTCAACTATATTTTTATGCAAATCGATTAAATCATAATTGCTTTCGCTCATATTCCCGATTTCAAAACCTTTAAACGGATTTTCTGTTTGAAAACCTGCTTCTATAGATTTTTCGATTTCATTGTATAATTCTTCTACTGATCCGATTAGAATTTCTTCTTGTTTATCTTCAGTTCTCCATATTGGCAATGGAATTCCCCAATAACGTGAACGTGATAAATTCCAGTCATTGGCATTTTTTAACCAATTTCCAAAACGACCCTCTCCTGTTGCTTTTGGCTTCCAGTTGATTGTTTCGTTAAGATCGAACATCTTATCTCTAACATCGGTGATTTTTATAAACCATGAATCAAGAGGGTAATATAATAGAGGTTCATCCGTTCTCCAGCTATGTGGATAACTATGCACATATTTCTCTACCTTAAATGCTTTATTTTCTTCTTTAAGACGAATAGCAATCTCTACATCTACTGAGCGTTCTGGCGCAGTACCTTCGTCATAATATTCATTTTTCACGTATTTACCAGCGTATTCACCTACATGCGAAGTGAATTTACCTTGTAAATCGACCAAAGGAACCGGATTACCATTTTCGTCCAATACTAACATTGGTGGAATTTCTGGCTTAGCTTCTTTAGCAACTTTAGCATCATCTGCTCCAAATGTAGGCGCAGTATGTACAATTCCTGTTCCGTCTTCGGTAGTCACAAAATCTCCTGAGATTACTCTAAAAGCATTTTCAGCGTTTTGATAAGGCAACACAAAAGGCAACAATTGCTCATAACGAATACCAACTAAATCTAAACCTTTAGACTCAGTAAGCACTTGATATGGAATCTTTTTATCCCCGCTTTTGAAATTTTCAAAAGCAGCAATATCAGTACTTTCGAAGAAACCTTTGCTAAATTGTTTTCCTACTAAGTTTTTAGCTAAAACAACATTGATTGGTTCAAATGTATATTGATTGAATGTTTTAACTAAAACATAGTCAATTTTTGGACCAACTGTTAATGCAGTATTACTTGGTAATGTCCAAGGAGTTGTTGTCCAAGCTAGAATATGAATATCACCAAACCCTTGAAGAAAACTTGGTAATGTTTCATTTAGCGCTTTAAATTGAGCTACGACTGTTGTATCTGTAACATCTCTATAACTTCCGGGTTGATTTACTTCGTGTGAAGACAATCCTGTTCCTGCTTTTGGAGAATAAGGCTGAACGGTATAACCTTTGTACATCAAACCTTTATTATAGATTTGTTTTAAAAGCCACCAAACCGATTCCATATATTTTGGTTTATAGGTTACATATGGATCTTCCATATCTACCCAATATCCCATTTTTTCAGTTAAATCATTCCATACATCAGTATAACGCATTACGGTTTTTTTACACGCTTCGTTATATTCTTCGATAGAAATTGTTTTTCCGATATCTTCTTTGGTAATACCTAATTCTTTTTCAGTACCTAATTCTACAGGTAATCCATGGGTATCCCATCCAGCTTTACGTTTTACCTGAAAGCCTTTTTGAGTTTTATATCTACAAAAAATATCTTTAATTGCACGTGCCATCACGTGGTGAATTCCAGGCAATCCATTTGCCGAAGGAGGACCTTCGAAAAATACGAAAGGCACTGCTCCTTCGCGAGTAGTTACACTCTTTTCAAATATATTTTCTTTCTTCCAAAAATCAAGTACTTCAGACGCTACAGTTGGTAAGTCAAGTCCTTTGTATTCAGTAAATTTTGTGCTCATTTTATCCTTTTCTTAAATCGAAGTGCGAAAGTAAGGAATTTTGATTTTTTTAGCCACCAATTCACTAATTAAATTTGTTAATACATTTATAATTCCGCATTTATCAAAAAAAATATTGATTTAAACGAAAATATTTTCCCGAAAATTAAAAACGAACATCAAATCATATGAAAATACAATCCTGTTTTAAGAAAATATTTCTTTCAAAACATCTATTGATTTCGGCCTTTTAAAACCATCAAGATGGAAGCTATAATAGTCTATCAAAATCTTTAAAAGCAATTGTCTTTCAATAACATGAAACACTTTTTGATCGTTATCAAACTTCAGATCTATGAGCTTCTTAAATAGAGTAGTTTCATGTTCAGTAAGCGCACTCATCCCATGAAAAAGAGTAAACACACCTTCATTCATTTCAAAAAACGGCAGGTCTGCATCCGAAACATCGGGATAAAAGCCTAAATATTTAGTAGTTTCCAACATCAAAATCAAATGAAAATTGGTTATTTCATCATGTTGGTCAAGCCAAAACAAGGCTGTTTCTAGGAAAATAAAAAGAGATTCATTCTTCTCTTCTTCCTGAATAGAATAATGTAAAATTTCCGAAACAAACATTACAATCGTACTTTTAATAATATCAGTATGAATCGTCTGAAAAGGTATTCCGATTTTGATTTCTTTAAAATTTTCTAATGTGCCTTTATTTTTATGCACAGCCTCAATCTCAAGAATAGTTAGTGGCTGAAAATAAGCGATTTTTTGGCTTGATTTTCGAGTAGAAAAAGCATCTCTAACAAAATATGTTTTGAGTCCATGAGAAAGCGTAAAGCACTTAGCAATCAAGCTTTTTTCTTGAAATTTTATAGCCGAAATAACAATAGCTTTGGTTTTTACTTGCAAAATTTGATGATTCTATTTTTTAGACTTACTTAGATGTTTTTTAGATTTTCGGAAAATGAATTACTGAGAGTAAACACTGGTACCGAACACTGATGATTATCTTATAATCATTACTTTTTTTACTTTAGTTTCACCACCATCTTCTGCCGAAACAATAATCATATATACTCCAGAAGCTACTTTGTGTTTACCAAAAGCAGTTGTATCCCATTCAACTGTTCCTCCCACTGATGTTGTTTCATATACCAAATTATCTTCTATATCAGTAATTTTAATATTGGCTTTATCAAGTAATCCAGCAATTTTTACTGTTCCAAAAAACTCTGGACGCACAGGATTTGGATACACATATACGTTGTTCAAATTTTCATTGGCTTGAGTTGCGATTCCTTTATAAGAAATCATTCCTTTATTTGTAGCTATGTAAACTTCTCCTGTAGTACTGTTTATCCCAATGTCATTGATTTGATTACTCGGCAATGGTGAATTATCTGTAGTAAAATGATACTTAGTCTCTTGTCCATTTGGTGAAACAAAAAACACACCAGAATCAGCTGTACCAATCCATTTATTATTTGCCCCATCAACAACAATTGTAGTAATAAATTGTTCATAGAGTAATTCCTGAGCCAAGCCGTCATCCATAATAATTATCGGATTCGCTTTTAGTTGATTTTCTGTTCTAAAGTTATTTACATTACTCAAAACACGAAGTCCTCTTGTCGTTCCAATCCAAAGCTGATTTTTAGCATCTACAGCAACAGCTCTTACATCTATGGCCGGTAAATTACCTGCATCAAGACCTTGTGTCATTTTTTTTACTGTATTTGTACTTTCGTTAAAACCAATTACACCATCTCTATTTGTACCCATCCATTTTGTACTATTGTTATCAATAACCATAGTACCAAAACTTGTGTCTTCTGCCTTAATAAGAGCCGTACTAATAGGGAATGTTTGCCACTGCCCATTTGTTCTCAACACCTTTAATCCATTTTTTATCAAACTATTAGTTACCCATAAATTTCCAGCCTTATCAAAAGCAGTTCCATTAATTCTAACATCTATATAACCAGGACCTAAAAACGTCAGAGTCTCTAACCCACTATTTACTTGATTGTATAAAATTGAAGGGCTATCATTTTCTATTTTTAATAGTCCCGAAAAAAATGAACTCACATAAACTTGATTCTCATTATTAGGATTAACAATAACCCTTGTCATTGATTTAGCCTGAAGTACTTTTTCATATGGTATATTCAACCACCCTGTTGTATTGAATTTACTAATTCCATAACTATCTAAAGGATACGGATTATAAACCGAATTATAATTTCCATAAACTGCCCAAAGAACACTTGGCGTAACATTTATAGCAAAAATATCATTCCGCGACGGACCTATTGGCATTGTATTCTCAAAAACTGAAGCTCCAGAAAGTTTAGAAACATAAAGTCCATTTTCATCTGTACCTATGTATATATCATCGCCAATAGCAGTTGCACAAGTAAAACTTAAAGCTGTCGCAGCGACATCGCTATTGTTTATCTGGCGCAATAAAATCATTTGGTTGTTGTATACATAAACTGTATTTGCAGTGGTTATAAACAAATTATGGTTTTTAGCTCTCATATCTTTCGCTGGTGAAGGAAGTGACATAACTCCAACAAAAATATCTTGACTCGAATCATAATTGCTAACGTATCCAGAAGTATTGATTACGATAAGTTTTGTATCGTTAGTCTCTATACTTGACCAATCCCCCCCTGTAACAACAGTCCACTGACTGTAATCAACTAAATTAGCATTTGCTACACTAGCTCTCCTAATACCACTATTAGTAGCAGCATAAATAAAGCCATTATAAATTGTAGTTTGTCTCACATTAATCTGCGCTCCGTTATCTCCAATGAAATAAGTATCTCCAAATTGTAATGTTTTTAAATTAAACTGAACAATTCCAAAATCACATGAAATATAAACCACTCCGTCATATTCAACAAAATGATTTATTTTTTTAAGATTAGCAGGAAGTTGTTTATTTATAATATCAACAACTTTTACAATACTTCCATCAGATTCATTGACAACCGTAATCAATCCGTTTTCATAACCAATAAGTGTTCTACGGAATAATTCACTGTGATATAACGAAGAAATAGTTTGCCCCGAAAGACCATCAACAGTATTTATAGTCTTAACAATATTTGTCGCCGTATTTTTAGAGAACAATGCATTATCGGTAGCGGCATAAATCCCAACAGAAGAATCCGAGATATCTTTAATATGATTATACGAGAAATACCCTTGCCACATGAGCTTATTTTGTGCAAAACCAAATTGCATTAGCAACAAAACCAAAACATAAAGAATTTTTCTTTCCATTATCTATACCTAAAGTTGGTTTCACAAATATAATACAAACCACAGTATTTGGATTTCGATAAGGTATAAATAAAAAGTCTTCAAATTTTCCGAGGCTATATCTTAGCAGCGAAAAGTATTCTATTAACTAACGAGATTATTGAAAGATAGTATTTGATTATTCTGCTTGTGACTTAAATCTAAATATTTAAAAAACAGAATTAAAATCACTGCCAAAAAAGTAAGAATAAAACTTTAAAGCTGTGTTTTTTATTGTTAAATAAATTATTTTGAAAGTTTATTGTTACATTTTTAATTAAAATACGTATTTTTCGCACATCTAAAATTATAATATCTCTCCCTTTTTTTCAATTTTCATTGATTACCCTCTAAATAACTACTCCCCATTAAGTTATTTTTTGACAATTAAGTTTATTCTAAAACTTAAAAAAAACAGATTCAATAACCTACTAAAACCAAAATGCAAAATGTCAAAATTTTCAGATCAAGTACATGTAACTATAGGAAGTTTTACTCAAAACGTTGTTTATTATGATTTAAAGCTATCCCAAAAAATGGCAGACCATCATCATTTTTCATTTGTTTGGCAATACACTGGCAAAGCAATAATAAAACCTGCAGACCAAGCCAAAGCATTAAGACGCTATTTGGGTGATGAAGTAATTTTTACTTTCAAGGGTCTCACCGGTATTAGATTAATGAGTAAAGGAATCATTACCGAACTGTCTTCTATTGACCTTCATGGTAGCCCAGTTGGTTTACACGTAACAGGCATAAGTCACACTATCGTTTTAGACGATATGAAAAAATCAAGAAACTATCTCGAACTCACAATGGATGATATTGTATTGCGCATTTTGGCCGAAGGACCAGGGGAGTTTTATCAAAGAGATTCTATACGATCGACTTATGATAAGGAATTTAAATACATGCCACAATACAACGAAACTAGTTTTGACTTTTTAAAAAGATTAGCAATGCGTTACGGACAATGGTTTTATTTTGACGGAATGCGCATGCAGTTTGGTCAAACAAAAGCTTCTAAGATAAAACTAATTAATGGCGCTTCACTTCATAGTTTTAAGATTCAGACAAATATGGCATCGCATAAAATTTATTTGACTGGTTACGATTATAATAATAGTAATGATATACGTAGTGCCGCAGCAAGAACGGCTTCTGGTAGTAAAGATAGTTTTTCATCTATCGTATGGTACAACCAAGGAACTGTTGCACAGTCTCATTTAAATATTGGAGTCTATACAACCAATGCCCAGAATAAAGAAGAGATAGAAGAAATGGTCAAACTACAAACTGCAGGCAGTGATGCCAATAGTGTGTATTATAGTGGCGTTTCTTATTTGCCTTTAGGAATAGGTCAAGTATTTACAATAATAAATCAAACCATAGAACATGAATTAATTGTCATCGAAGTGACACACCACTCAGAGGTACACGGAAATTATTCTTGTGAGTTTAAAGCAATTCCTGCCGATGTTGGAGCACCACATTATACTGATGTACATGTTTTTGCTAAAGCCGAAAGCCAGCCTGCTCAAATAAAAGACAACAACGACCCCATAGGATTAGGTCGAGTTAAGGTTGAGTTTTACGGAGCAAGTGGTACTGCAGTAAGCCCATGGATACGAATGATACAACCCCATTCTGGTTCAGGAAAAGGATTTTACTTTATACCCGAAATTGGCGAAGAAGTTTTAGTAGGTTTTGAAGGTGCCAATGCGCAGTATCCTTATGTTATCGGAACACAATATAACGGTAAGGAATCTTCGGGGCATGCCACACCTAAAAACGATATTAAAGTAATACAAACCCGTAGTGGATGTAAAATTGTTATCAATGATGCAACGGGTTCTATCCTAACACAGGATAAAGCAGGAAGTACCATTTTTCAAGATGGCCAAGGAAATGTTATTACAGATGCTATCAAAGATTTTATTGTGAATGCGCAGAATATTGATTTAAACGCTTCAAAAAGTATTACCACTACTGCGGCAATGAACATTAGCGAAAGTGCGGGAGTCGATAAATCGACTACGGTAGGAATGATGCTCAACACAACTGTTGGTAGAGATAATATAATAAATACAGCAGGGAGCTTCATAGAAAATATTCAAGGAGATTTAAAGTCACATACACAGAAAGAAAGACAAGAAGTA